>NZ_JAGINT010000002.1:3909897-4210658 GCF_017876295.1 Kribbella aluminosa
GATCCGCCCGGTGCCGAAGCCGAAGATCGCCGCCGCGATCAGCAGCAGCGGGCCGCCGAGCAGGCCGAGCCAGGCGAGCCGGCTGACCCAGTCCAGCCGCGGGCCGCGCGGCGGCTCCGGCGGGACGAAGTGGTCGTGCGGGTCGTCCGCCTTCTTGGCTGGCCGCGCGTCCTCGGGTGGGATGTCGTCCTGGACGGTGAGCCCGGTCGGTACGTCGATCAGCGGCTCGTACTTCTCGTCGACGTCCTCGCTGGCCGGCCACCGCGGCACCGGGTCCTCGCTGCCGTCGTGCCCGGGCGCCGACGGCTTGTTGAACTGCTCGACGAGCGACCTCCACTCGGCGTCCTCGGTACTGCGGTCGATCACCGGACGGGCCCGTTCCACCGCCTCGGCGTCGACGAAGATCTCGTCGTACCCCACTGACGTCCCGCTCTGGCTGTCGCAGTACGCCGCGATCCCGGCCGCCTTGAGCGCGTCCAGCACCGGCTCGGCGACCAACGGGTCGATGCCGCCGAGCGACGTGTACGACGTCGCGGTCAGTCCGTTGTCACGCATCGTCTCGACCGCTCAAGCGGCCGACGAAGGCTGCGGAGTCCGTGAAGATCCGCGGTGCGTCGTTGTCCAGAGTTGCCACGTGATAGCTGTCCTCGAGCAGGGTCTCGGTCACATCGCGGGACGAGATCGAGGACAGGATCGTCCGCCCCGAGCTCGGCTCCACCACATGATCGACAGTACTGCGGAACAACAGCACCGGCTGCGTGATCTTCGCCAGATCCGCGCGGGTGACCTTCCACAGGTGCGACAGCGAGAGCAGCGCGCGCAGCGGCATCCGGTCGTACGCGCCCTCCTCGACGCCGGGCTTCTTGATGTCGTTCGAGATGCCGGGGAACGACGGCAGCACCCGGGCCAGCACCGGGAGCAGCGCCAGCCGCTTGTCGTCGGTCTGCACGGACGGGTTGACCAGGACCAGACCGGAAATGTCGGTGCCGTGCTCCTCGGCGAGCCGCAGGGTCAGGCAGCCGCCCATGGACAGGCCGACCACGAACACCTGGTCGTGCTCCTTGCGGAGCCGCTCGAGCTCATTGTCGAGGACGGCGTACCACTCCTGCCAGGTGGTCCGGTTCATCTCCTGCCAGCTGGTCCCGTGACCGGGCAGCCGCGGCACCGCCACGCCGTACCCGGCGGCGGCCAGGTGCTCGCCGAACGGGCGCATCGAGCGCGGCGAGCCGGTGAATCCGTGACTCAGCAGTACGCCGACGGCGGCGTTCTCCCCGGTCCCGGGACTGCGAAACTCCTCCGCGTGGGCTTGCACTGGCACGCTCGACTCCTCGCCGTTCACGGTCCTCACCGATACGCGCTCAACTACGTCTCCGAGCGCGTGACAATCGTCGCATCTGGGCTGCATCCAGTCTGCATCCAGGTGACAACACGGTGAGCAATACCCACATTCCTGGCGGTGACATTGCCTGAGGGGGAAGCTGGAACGTAGTGTCCGCACCGGAACGGTTGACGCGCCGGGGTTGTCGTGTCTGGGTAGATGTGTGTCGGGCGAGTTGACGGAGGTCGAGGCGGATGCTGTATCTGTTCCTGAGACGGTTCCTGGTCGCGCCGCTGGTCAAGCTGCTGTTCCGGCCGAGGGTGACCGGGCTGGAGCACGTACCGACCGAAGGCCCGGCGCTGCTGGTCAGCAACCACCTGGCGTTCTGCGACTCGATCTTCCTGCCGGTGTCGGTGCCGCGGCAGATCGTCTTCCCGGCCAAGTCGGAGTACTTCAACGGCCCCGGCCTGAAGGGCAAGCTGGTCGCCACGTTCTTCCGCTCGGTCGGCCAGATCCCGATCGACCGCTCCGGCGGCCGCGCGTCGCTGGCGGCGCTGAACACCGGCCTGGGGATCCTCGAGCAGGGCGGCCTGTTCGGGATCTACCCGGAAGGCACCCGGTCGCCCGACGGCCGGCTGTACAAGGGCAAGACCGGGGTCGCCCGGATGGCGATCGTGGCCGGCGTACCGGTGATCCCGGTGGCGATGATCGACACCGAGAAGCTGCAGCCGGCGGGCCGGATGAAGCCGACGCTGTTCCACCGCGAGAAGGGCCGGCTGCTGCCGCGCCTGGTCCGCCCGGGCGTCGCGTTCGGCGAGCCGATGGACTTCTCCCGGTACGAGGGCATGGAGCGGGACCGCTTCGTGCTGCGGTCGGTCACCGACGAGATCATGTACGCGCTGATGGGCCTGTCCGGCCAGGAGTACGTCGACATGTACGCCGACAAGGCCAAGGAACTGCTCAAGGCCGGCGAGTCCATCGACGAGCACGTCCGGCTGGGTGACACCAAGGCCAGCTGAGACGGTGAGCGTCCGTTCTGGCGGTTCGCCTAGAGTTGGGGCATGCAATTCGCGACGTTGACGACGGGACAGGTGCCGGGGGTTCCGACGCTGGACGAGCTGCGCGGGCTGAAGCCGCTGCAGCAGCCCGAGTGGCCGGACCAGGGTGCGCTCGAGCGGGTGATCGCCGAGCTCCGGACGTTGCCGCCGCTGGTGTTCGCCGGTGAGTGCGACGACCTGACCACGAAGATCGGCGCGGTCGCCCGCGGCGAGGCGTTCATCCTGCAGGGCGGCGACTGCGCCGAGACCTTCGCCGGCGTGACCGCGGAGAACATCCGGGCCAAGCTCCGGGTGCTGCTGCAGATGTCCGTCGTGCTGCAGTACGCAGCCAGCGTCCCGGTGGTGAAGATCGGCCGGATCGCGGGGCAGTACGCGAAACCGCGCTCGTCCGGTGAGGAGACCCGGGACGGCGTGACGCTGCCGTCGTACCGCGGAGACGCCGTCAACGGCTTCGACTTCACGCCTGAGTCGCGGATCCCGGACCCGACACGGCTCCGAGGCGTCTACAACGCCGCGGCCGCGACGCTCAACCTGACCCGCGCCTTCACCACCGGCGGGTACGCCGACCTGCACCAGGTGCACGCGTGGAACACCGACTTCGTGAAGTCGTCGCCGGTCGGCCGGCGCTACGAGCAGCTGGCCTCCGAGATCGAGCGCGCGCTGGCCTTCATGCGGGCCTGCGGCGCGACGTCCGACGAGTTCCGGACCGTCGACTTCTACGCGTCCCACGAGGCGCTGATCCTCGAGTACGAACACGCCCTGACCCGGATCGACTCGCGCACCGAGCAGCCGTACGACGTGTCCGGCCACCTGCTCTGGGTGGGGGAGCGGACCCGGCAGCTGGACGGCGCGCACGTCGAGTTCCTGGCCTCGCTGTCGAACCCGCTCGGCGTCAAGATCGGCCCGACCACGACCCCGGAGTACATCCGGGCGCTGATCGACAAGCTGAACCCGAAGGGCATCGAGGGCCGGCTGACCTTCATCACCCGGATGGGCGCCGGCACGATCCGGGAGGCGCTGCCGCCGCTGCTGGAGGCGGTCCGCGACCACGGCTCGCCGATCGCGTGGGTGTGCGACCCGATGCACGGGAACACCTACGAGACGCCGAACGGGTACAAGACCCGCAACTTCGACGACGTGATGGACGAGGTGCAGGGCTTCTTCGACGCGCACGAACAGGTCGGGACCTGGCCGGGCGGCGTACACATGGAGCTCACCGGTGACGACGTCACCGAGTGCCTCGGCGGCGGCGAGGCACTGGTCGCGGAGGACCTGGCGAGCCGGTACGAGACGGCCTGCGACCCGCGGCTGAACCGGCACCAGTCGCTGGAGCTGGCCTTCCTGGTCGCCGAGCGCCTGCGGGGTGCCCGGGCATGAACGCGCACCTGATCGACCTGCGATCGGACACCGTCACCCGCCCGTCGGCGGAGATGCTGGCGGCGATGACGTCGGCGCCGGTCGGTGACGACGTGTACGGCGAGGACCCGACCGTCAATGCGCTGGAGGAGCACGTCGCCGGCCTGCTCGGGCACGAGGCCGGGCTGTTCACGGTGACCGGCTCGCTGGCGAACATGCTCGGCGTACGGGCACTGGTACCGCGTGGCGGCGAGGTGCTGTGCGAGGCGAGCGCGCACATCGTCCGCGCCGAGCTCGGATCGCACGCTGCCTTCGCGGGTGTCACCACGCGGACGTGGAGCGCGCCGGCCGGGCAGATCGACCTCGAGCAGATCCGCACCCTGATCGCGCCCGACCTCGGACCGTACTTCGTGATCACGTCGGCCGTCTCGGTGGAGAACACGCACAACTTCGGCGGCGGGTCGATCCAGCATTCCTTCGACGCTCTGGCCGACGAGCTGGATGCTTCCGGGCTTCCGCTGCATCTCGACGGCGCGCGGCTGTGGAACGCCGCCGTCGCGACCGGCCGGACGGTTGCTTCGTACGGTGTGCGGGCGGCCGCGGCGAGCGTCTGCCTGTCGAAGGGCCTGGGCGCGCCGGTCGGCTCGGTGCTCGTCGGGTCGACGGAGCTGATCCGCGAGGCTCGGGTCTGGCGGAAGCGGCTCGGTGCCGGGTGGCGCCAGGCCGGCGTACTGGCTGCTGCCGGCCTGTACGCCGTGGAGCACAACGTCGAGCGGCTGGCCGAGGACCACGCGAACGCCCAGGCGATCGCCACCGTGCTCGCGGACGCGGCGCCTGGTTCGGTGAAACCCGACCAGGTCGAGACGAACATCGTCGTCGTGGACCTCGCCGGCACCGGCCACACCGTGCCGGAGGTAGTGGCCGGGGCGCGCGACGCCGGCGTACTCGTCGGCGGTGTCGGGGCGACCCAGCTGCGGATCGTCACGCACCTGGACGCCTCGGCGGCGGACTGCCGTACCGCGGCGGAAGTACTGGCCCGGATCATCGCCGGCTGACGGACCCGGCGCCGGATCCGCGGCAGGGCGAGATAGGGTTCAGCTGTTCGGGTCGCAGCATTCGGGGAGAGCCGTGCGAGAGATCGTCGTGTTCAGCGGAAGTGCCCACACCGAGTTGGCGGAGCAGATCTGTAGTGATCTCGGCGTGCCGCTGTCTCCGGTCGAGGTTCATCGTTTCAGCAACGACTGCCTGCAGGTCCAACTGCAAGCGAACTGCCGGCAACGAGACGTGTACATCGTGCAACCTCTCGTACCGCCGACGCAGGACCACCTGATGGAACTGCTGCTGATGATCGACGCCGCCCGCGGCGCGTCGGCCGCGCAGATCACCGCCGTCATCCCGCACTACGCGTACGCACGCTCCGACAAGAAGGACGCCTCCCGGATCTCGATCGGCGGCCGCCTCGTCGCCGACATGCTGACCACCGCGGGCGCCAACCGGGTACTGACCATGGCGCTGCACGCGCCACAGGTGCACGGGTTCTTCTCGGTCCCGGTCGACCACCTGACCGCGATCGGCGTACTCGCCGACCACTTCCGCGGCCGCGACCTGTCCGACACGGTCGTCGTCAGCCCCGACCTCGGCAACGCCAAGACCGCCACCCAGTTCGCCCGCCTGCTCGGCGTACCTGTGGCCGCCGGCAGCAAGCAGCGCCTGGCCGACGACCGCGTGATCATCGACGCCATCGTCGGCGAGGTGGCCGGCAAGCGTGCCATCGTCCTCGACGACGAGATCGCCACCGGCGGCTCCATCATCGAACTCCTCGACCGCCTCAAGGACCAAGGCTGTACGTCGGCCGCCGTCGCCTGCACCCACGGCCTGTTCGCCGGCCCCGCTGTCGAGCGCCTCCGGTCGCACCCGTCGATCACCGAGGTCATCAGCACCGACACCGTCCCCCGCCCGCTCGGTTTCCCCGAACTCGAAACCACCTCAGTAGCCGGCCTCTTCGCCGAAGCCATCAAACGAATCCACGACGGCGAATCCGTCAGCAGCCTCTTCGACGGCGTAGACCCCACCCACGCCCCACCCCAACCCAAACTCCCCTTCTAGAGAGCCACCCGGCCGAGGCGATTGGTCACCTCGGGAACTTGGCCAGTGAAGAGCGAAGCGGCCAACCCCGCCTGCTACCTCCGTCCGGTCCCTCCCGCCCCCGCTCCGCGTGCCACGCACTCGCTTGGCGCGCTGCGCTGCCTTCCCGCGGTTGCTCCGGGCCCCCTCCCACCTTCCGGCGAGTGCTGGCGCATTCAGTTGCCGGCTGCCCGCGAGCTGCTGGCTGGCGGCCGCGTGGTGACTGCCTGGCGGGCGCCCGTGGGGAAGCAGGTCCACCGTCTGCGGCGGCCTACCAGGGGCAGCTGTGATGAAGGGTGCTGCTGGTCGTCGGGCACGCCGGACCGTCCCTCGGATCGGGTTTGCGAACAGCTCGGCGAGCTTGAGGTCTCTGGACTGCGGGTCGCTCGGGATGTTCGGCGCCATCGCCTTGAGCTGTTGCAGTGGCGGAGGGGACATGGGTCTGTTGAGGTGACCGGGCAGTGTGCGGCGAGGCCCGAGCGGGTGTTCGAGGTGTTGGCTCAGCCGGAGAGGTGGGCGGAGTGGAATGCGGGGGTGGCCCGGATCGAGGTGCATGGTCCGTTTGCGGCGGGGACCGAGGCGGTGATGGTGTTGCCGAATTCGACGGCGCTTCCGTTTACGTTTGCTTGGGTTGAACCGGGCAAGGGGTTTGAGGACGTCACCGAAGTACCGGACGCTGGGGTCGTCGTACGCGCGCGGCATGAGCTGGCACCGATCGCTGGTGGCACTCAGATCACGTACCGCTGTGAAGCCCACGGTCCTGCCGATGCCGCCGCCGAGGTGGGTGCTGCTGTCTCGTCGGACTTTCAGGAAGTGATCGCGGCTCTCGGCGCGCGTGCGGAGCGGCTCGGTGGGTGAAGCGCTCGAGCCACGTGAGAGCCCGGGGCTGCGGCTGTGGCGCGCGACCCTGAGTTGGCAGCGGCAGATGACGTTGACGCTGAAGCCGCTCGGGCTGACGCACGTACAGTTCGTGCTCGTCGCCAGCACCTGGTGGCTCAACCACGTCGCCGGCGAATCCCCGACCCAACGCCGCATCGCCGACCACGCCAACACGGATCCGATGATGACCTCACAGGTCCTCAGAACCCTGACGGCCAAGGGCTTGCTGTCCCGAACCCCCGATCCCACCGACTCGCGCGCAGTCCTCGTAGAGGTCACTCCCACCGGAGCAGCTCTTGCCAAGCGTGCAGTCAAACTGGTCGAAGAAGCCGACAAAACCCTTCTTCAAAACCGTGCCCGACGGCAACGCCCTGATGGACGTACTCCGCGCACCAAGCCAGTGAGCCATGCACGTGCTGGCAAACTGCTGGCTATGACTGACCTAGCTGGTGCCGACTGGTTTGCGGTGCGATGCGTCTTCCGACTCGGGCGTCCGGCGGGAGTCGACGGTAAGGGATACGAAGAGCGGATCACGTTGTGGCGGGCTGATTCGTTCGATCATGCCATCGAGCGCGCCGAGGCCGAGGCGCTTGAGTATGCGTCGATGGTGGCAGACTCTCCGGACGAGTATTTGGGTCTCGCACAGGCGTATCGCCTGGCGGACGTGCCGGGTGATGGCGCCGAGGTCTTCTCCTTGATACGGGAGAGCAAGCACAGGCCGCAGACGTATGTCGACCGGTTCTTTGACACCGGAACTGAACGTCAGGGCTTCTCCTGACAGGCGGTGCCGCCTGCATAGGATGGCGCGGTGGAGTTTGTGATGGTGCCGGGTGGTTGGCAGGGTGGGTGGGCTTTCGGGTCGGTGGCGGGGGAGTTGCAGCGGCTCGGGCATCGGGTTGAGGCGGTGACGCTGGCGGGGCTGGAGTTGGAGGGGCCGGCGGATGTGGAGCGGCCGGCGAATCTCGATGCGCATATCGACCAGGTCGCCGCGATCGTCGAGCAGCGAGACGGTACGTCGGTTGTGCTGTGCGGGCACAGCTACGCCGGGCTCGTGATCGCCGGGGTCGCGGATCGGCTGGGGGACCGGCTGGAGCACCTCGTCTTCATCGACGCGTACGTACCGGATGACGGCGACTCCTGCTGGTCCCTGACCAGCGACATCTTCCGGGAGATGTTCATCGCGGGGGCGAGAGCTGACGGGCGGTGGGTCGGCGTACCTGAGGGGATGGATCCTCGGGCGCGGGCGCATCCGTTGGCGAGCTTCGTCCAGGCCGTCAGGCTGGAAGGCAGCACCTGGCCCGCACTCAGCCGTACGTACATCAGTGGTGGTGAATGGGCGGGGAGTCCGTTTCTGGAGTTGACGGAGCGGTTGCGGAACGACCCAACTTGGCGCGTGCACGAGATCCCGGTCGGGCACAACATTGCTCGGCGTGATCCGCAGCGCCTCGCTGCTGTCCTCGATGCCTTGCCTTCGGCCGATGGAGCAGTTGCCAGGTAGTAGCGGGGCGATGCTGTTCACGGTCGACGGTGTTGGCGCGGTCTGCGGCTGCCCGGTTGGCGGTGTGGGAGTGGGCGGGTGCCGGTGTGGTCGACGTGGAAGCGGAATCCGTGGGGGCTGGTCCATTCGATGGCTCCTGTGGGCAGGCGTCGGTTGCTCCAGCCGCCGTGGGTTTTGGCGCGGTGATGGAGTCGGCTTTGCGGTATGAGATTGCCGATGCTGGTTTGGCCGGGTGGGCCGGCTCGGTCGTACGGCGTGATGTGGTCCTGATCCATCCGGGGCGTTGCCTCGGCGGCGCCGTACGGGAACATGTCGACGGGATGTCGTAGCCGCACTCGTTCGCGGATCCGGTCGGGGATCTCGTAGCTGTGGACGCTGACCTGGTCGTGCAGGTCGATGACCGGTTTGACGATCACCTGGTCGTGGCCGAGGAGCTCGGTCAGTTGGCCGGCGAGGAGTGGGCCGAGCTCTTCGACCCGGAGTACGCCGTTGCCGGTGGCAAGGGTGTGGTCTGTGAGGTGCACGTACAGCGTGTGCTGCCTGCGCTTGCCGCCTCCGCCGAGGCCGTTGCTGTAGGCATCGTGTTTGACTGCGGCGAGCCGCGCCTGCAGGGTCTCCGCCAGAGCCAGCCGCGTGAAGGCATCCTCAGTGGTCACGTCGCCGTCCGCACCAGCAACTGAGGCCCCCTCAATACCGTCACGCTGATCAGGCCGGGGATCGCCCGTGGAGGCTATGGGCGTCGCGGCCGCCGGGTCGGCCGGGGCGTTGGCGGAGGTTGGCTCGGTTGGTTGCGTGCGGGCGAGGTGCCGGGCGACTTCGAGGAGGTGCTGGGCGGCAGCGGGGTCGGCGATCCAGTCGATGGCCTTGGCGCGGCGTTCGTCGAGGGTGTCGGTGTCGCCGAGGGCCTTGAGCGCGTGGGCGAGATCGTCGATGGTGGCGTCGAAGCGGATGACCGCGCCGGTGGCGGCGCGGACCCAGATGCGCTTGGTGCCGTGGTCGTCGGCCGGGTCGGACTGGGAGACGAACACACCGCGGGTGCGGGCGGTGGCTTCGGCGTAGGCCTGGGCACGCTCGGGGGCGGCCTGCCAGAACGCCGCAGTGACGATCTTCGCGAGTTGGCCGGGGGTCACGGTGTTCACGAGACCCGCGACGCGCTGGTCGACGAGCGCGGCGGCCTCGAGCGGTAGCGGCAGGCAGGCGTGGGCGATCTTGCGGGCTCGCCACGCGACCGCGTTCCCGGCCAGGACGGCTGCCCAGACCCGGGGGAGACGGTGGCGCAGGGCGAGGGCCTCGCCGATCAGGGATGCGGCCGCGCCGGAGGACATGCGCAGTACGGCGCCGAGCTCGATCGGAGCGAACTCGGCGACTCCGGGGCAACCTTCGCCGCCGTAGACCTTGATCCGTTCGTAGCCGGGCGGTGGTTCGCCGTCGACCCATTCGACGACCGCGTTGCGGTCGGCGAAAGCCAGCGTCGTACGAAGGATGCCGACCGCGGCCTGCTCCTGGTCGTGGGCGTACTCGGCTGCCACGGCCAACAGGTCCGTGGTGTCGAGGTCGTCCAGATCAGGGTCGAACATGTGTTCCATTGTATGTCACGAGACGATCGCATCCAAATCGCCTCGTGCTGGGAATCCCTTGTGGACAAGGAGAAAGTGGTGGCGCTCCAGATCCGGCCGTCCGGGCTGCTGGTGTTCGCAGTGGTGTGGATGCGACCGCGCCCACAGGGCTATCGTCGGGGTATGGGTGGGTGGGAGGGACTGCGGGTGGAGTTGCGGCGCTTGATTCTGGAGGCGCCGGATGCGTTGATGGCGTTTCCGGATCCGGAGAGTGAGCCGACGCGGACGCCGGTTCGGATCATGCTGGCGGCTTGGGCTACTGAGATTGCGGCCGGGTTGCATGCGAGGTATCCGGAGCTTGTGGAGTTGCATGTGGGGGCGATGCGGTTTCCGGCGAGGGAGTTGCTCAGGAATGTGTGGGTGCCTGAGTTGCGTGGGGAGCCGGCTGCGGATCTTGGGTTCGATGTGGAGGCCCTTGCTCCGTTGACGGTTCGGAGTGGGTGGGATGCGAGGCGGGACGTGCTGGTGACGAATCGGAGCGCCCGCGACCAGGTGCTGTTTACTATGGGCGAACTGTCGTCGGTGGTGACCGACAGTTCGGGGCGCGTGGTCGGGCGGTTCGCGGGCCCGCAACCCTTGCCTCTGGTCGGGTTCGCGATTGGGGCTCAGGAGAGTCGGCCGGTGCCCGTTCTGATCGGTACGGCGTCGATGGTTCCGCAACTGGGGTACGCCGTTCCGCCCGGCCGATGGAGCCTGGTGATCGCGCTGCAGACGGAGACCGGCGAGGGAGGACTCGCGTCGCTGGAGCTCACCGTCACCCCGTAGACCGCTTGCCGTCCGGCGGGTCGCCGATCGTCGGTCCAGGGCTGTGAGCACCGGCTCCAGGTCGCGCCCCCGGTCGGTCAACTCGTACGCGGAGGTGCTGCTAGGGGCGAAGCGGTGTTTGCGCACCGATTCCGCGGTCTCAGGCTCGCGGAGGCGGACGGACCCTGCACATGTGTTCGGCGCGTCGTCGGGTGGCGCGTTGGTGCTGGATGCGGCGGCGACGCTGCCTGTTGCGCGAGTCGCCGAGTACGAGCTTCCGTACCTGAGCGACGACGCGATGGTGGCCAGTGGACGGCGTACGTCGAGCGGCGGTCCAGTTGTTCATGCAGCCGGCAGGGTCTTCGGACGACGCGGTCGCCGCGGTTCGCGAGTCGCCGCTCTGGAAGGGCTCGCCCCCGACACTGGCGTACGACGCGGCCCCAGCTGGGCTTCTTCGACGCGGCCGCAGACGCCGTCGGCGCAGCCCTCTCGAACAGTGAACGCCGCATCGTCACCGGTCAGGCCCACGTCGCGGACCCCGCCGCGCTCGCCGACGTACTCACGGAGTTCTTCACCTGGTAACTGTGAATAACTGTTTGCGTGGGTGGGGTGGTGCGCGGAGACTTCGGGCGCATGGATGATGCTGAGCTTGAAGTGCTGCTGAGGAATGAGCGGTATCCGCGGGCTGCGGGATACTCGGCCCGGTGGATGGTTGATGCTTCGATGGGGCCCAATCCGGTGTGGCAGGCGGAGGCGCTCGTCGGGTTGATGCCGCTCGAGCCGGGGATGCGGGTGCTCGACCTGGGGTGTGGGAATGCCTGCAGTTCGGTGTTCCTGGCCAAGGAGTTCGGGGTCGAGGTTTGGGCTACCGATCTGTGGATCAAGCCTGAGGAGAATCTGCGCCGGGTGGTTGAGGCCGGGGTGGAGGGCCGGGTTCATCCGGTCTACTCGGAGGCTCGGTCGTTGCCGTACGCCGAGGGGTTCTTCGATGCGATGGTCAGCATCGGCGCGTATCACTACTTCGGGACGGATGATCTGTATCTGGGGTATTTCTCGCGGTTCGTGAAGCCTGGCGGTCGGATCGGGATCGTCCAGCCGGGGCCGGTCGAGGAGTACGAGACACTGCCGCCGGCGCATCTCGAGGAGTACTGGAAGTGGGACTTCTGTGCCTGGCACAGCCCGGCCTGGTGGCGGCGGCACTGGGAGAAGACCGGACTCGTCACGGTCGAGGTCGCTGACCAGTTGCCGCACGGGTGGGACGACTGGCTGCAGTGGAACGAGGCCTGCGATCTCGACGGTGGTACGCCGGGCCGCGAGGAAGCCCGCATGCTCCACGGTGACGGCGGCCGAACGCTAGGTCTGACTCGCCTCGTCGCGCATCGGAACAGTTAGGTACTGCGACACTGTGGGCATGGCCAGGTGGCGACGGAGGAAGACCCCAGGCGTCTCGGCGGATCGCGGAAACGGCAGCTTGCACGAACCAGCAAGTGTCGCGCGCCGGCGGACCGAGGTCGTCGGCGTGAGCGTCGATCCTCGGCACGACCTCGCCAGCGGTGGCACCGGGTTGTTCGAGTTCTGGACCGACCAGGGTGTTCCTGTGTACCTGCACGACATGGATCTCTCCAGCGCGGAAGTGCGACCGGTCGATCGGGTCTTGGTTCTCCAGTTCGAGTACACCGAGCGGCCGTGGACGCCCGCGGCAGCGGCTCCGACGCCTGTGGTCGTGATGCGCTTCGAGGGGGTCACGATTCGCGGGTGGAACCAGGAGGCGGCGGCGCCGGTCCATGCGCTGGGTCAGGTCGAGGACTTCGAGTACGACGGCGAGGAGGCGTTCAAGCTCACGACGTGCTCGGCGATCATGGAGTTCACCGCCGCGCGCTTGACCATCACGCCCCGGTCGATGCGCGAATAGCATTGTGGGTATGGCGGATTGCGTGCGGATTGGGGTTGTTGGGGCGGGGAGCATTTCGGTTCGGGGGTTGCTTCCGCATTTGTCGCAGGGGGATCTTGCGGGGCGGGTGGAGCTGGCGGCGGTGTGTGATCCGGTGGTGGGGCGGGCGGAGGCTGCGGCCGGGCGGTTCGGGGTGGGGCGGGCGTTCGTGGAGTACGAGGAGCTGCTGGCGCACGGTGATGTCGACGCGGTGACGATCGCGTCGCCGATCGGGTTGCACTACGAGCAGGGGAAGCTCGCGTTGCAGGCGGGGAAGCACGTGCATTTCAACAAGACGATGACGCTCTCCGTCGCCGAGGCGACGGAGCTGATCGAGCTCGCCGAGGACCGTGACCTGAGGATCGTCGCCTCGCCGGGGGAGATGCTGCGGCCGCATCACGTGCGGACGCGGGAGCTGATCGCGGACGGTGCGATCGGGACGTTGTCGTGGGTGAGCTGCGGGGCGGCGTTCGGCACGTATCACGAGGACGAGTCGGTCCGCGGCGGGAGCGACGTACTGACGAACATCGATCCGTCGTGGTACTTCCGCAAACCGGGCGGCGGGCCGGTCTACGACATGACCGTGTACGCGTTGCACTCGGTGACCGGGATCCTCGGCCCGGCGAAGCGCGTGACGGCGATGTCCGGCGTACGCGTCCCGGTCCGCAACAACGTGCAGACCGACGCCGACGACAACACCGTGATGCTGATCGACTTCGGTGACAACCTGTTCTGTGTCGCGACCGGGACCGCCGCGGGCGGGATGCGCGGCGGTTTCGGCGGGGCCTATTACGGTACGGCGGGAACGATCGACGGCCTGCTGCTGAACGACGAGCCCTTCGACTTCCCGCACCGCGACCCGGCCGAGCTGTCGCCCCGCGGCCCGGGGAACCAGGCGTTGCTTCCGCACGTGACCGGCGTCCATCGGGAGATCGAGGAGCAGCACGTGTACGAGGACGTCATGCAACTCGTCGACTGGGTCCGCGACGGCAAGCCGTCGATCGTCACCGCCGAACACGCCCGCCACGTGATCGACATCATCGAGTCGGCCTACCGCGCCTCCGCCACCGGCCGGACGCAGGACCTCACGACCACGTTCTGACGGACCTCTCGGCTCGGTCAGCCCTCGCAGCAGGCTCGGTGGAGCCATTCGGGCTCGTGCCACCAGTAGGCGTCGTCGTGAGCGTGCGCCTGCTCCCGGGTGAGCGGTTGCGGGGCGCTGGCCGTCCGGACCGCGGGTTCGACCCGGTTGCTGGTGGTGTACGGCGCCAGCAGTTCGTCGACTGTATGGAGGTTGCCCGCGATCATCACCTGCTCGACAGCGGCGGCCGCGCGGATGTCTGCGAGCGGATCTCCGGCGACGAACGACAGATCGGCCTGGGCGCCGGGCCTGACGACGCCCAGCTTGTCCTCGAGGTTGAGCCACCTGGCCGGGTTGTGGGTTGCGGTGGTGAGGGCCTCGTACGGCGTGAAGCCGCCGGCGACCATCGACCGCAGGTTGGCATGGAGCGAGACCGCCATGTTGTCGAGCGGCGTATCGGTGCCGGAGATGACCAGGCCGCCGCCGCGGTGGATCCGTAGCACCATGTCGACGTTGCCGCGCAGGAGTTCGCGGGTGGTGATGCCGGCCGGGCCCTTGGCGGTGTTCACCTTGGCGATCAAGGCGTCGTACTCCCACGACGGGTAGAGGGTCGTCGTACGGCGATCCGTCAGCAGCGACGGGTCGTCGACGTGCGCCATCGTCGAGTTGAACAACGTCGGCGTCACGGACAGACCGGCGCGTGTGAACAGCGCCACCACATCGGCGTACGCGCGGCCGAGCCGGCTGACCGTGTGCGAGTACCCGAGCCGGTTCGTAGCGCCGGTGTGTTCCATGCCGTCCATGCCGAGGTGTTCGGCCGGGTAGAGGTAGTGCGACGACAACTGCAGCCCCAACCGATGTACGGCGGCAATCGCCCGGCGCTGGTACTCGATCGGCAACCGCACGTAGGTCTTCACCAGGTCGTACGCCAGCCCCTCGACCCGGTCGAGCTCCAGACCGAGCTGCCGCACCGACAGCGTCGGACGCATGAAGTTGTAGAACACCCGCGACCCGTCGATCGCCTCGCCCGTCGCGAAGTACCGCGGCCCCCTGAGCGTCCCGTTCGCGAGCGCCTCCCGGGTCTCCTGCATCTGATACACCGGGTCGCCCGGGGAGCGGGTGGTCGTGATGCCGTACGCCAGCCACAGGTTCCCCTGACGCGCACCCCAGGCCCGGCCGCGAAGGTGCCAATGGTTGTGTGCATCGATCAGCCCCGGCATCACGGTCAGCTTCGACGCATCGACATCGGCGCGACCTTGATGCGGACGTACGGCGGCGATCCGCGAGCCGTCCAGTACGACGTCGACGTCGTGGCGGAGCGTGGTCGCGCGGCCGTCCCAGAGCGCACCGGCGTGGATCGTGACGTGCTGGTTGATCGTGGCCCGCCGGTACTGGAGATCGAGCCGGACGGTCTCCGCCGGGCCGCCGGTGATCGTTGTCCTGCGCAACTTTCCGTTCGACAGGTAGAGCAGGGTCTGGTCGTCCTGCCAGGCCGGCGAGTCCGTGACCTCGCTGGTGATCGCCCGTGGCTCGCCGGTGAAACGGCCACGGGTGTCGACGGGTACGACGTACAGCAGGCTCTCGACGACGAAGGCGAGGTGGGCACCGTCAGGGGAGAAGACCGGGCCGTCATCGCCGCGGGTGGCCAGCGAGCGGAACGGCATCGGCTCGACGTACTCGAGCGCGGCGGTCGCGACGTCGACGTACAGGAGTTGGCTGGTGCCCTCGCGGAAACGTTTGGAGAAGGGCTTGACGGCGGCCAGGACGAGGGTGCGGCCGTCGCGCGACCAGCTGACCCGGCCGGGCTGGAACAGGGTCGGCGTGAGCTGGCGAAGCTGACCGGATGCGATGTCCAGAACCCGGGCGATCCCGTCCTGGTCCTGGTAGGCGATCTGCCGGCCGTCCGGCGAAAAGCGCGGCGCGGTCTGGGCGCCGGGCAGGCCTGAGAGTTTCGTGTCCGTGCCGGTCGCCAGGTCGTGCAACCAGAGGTCCGCCGTACCGTCGCGATCGCTTGCGTAGAGCAACTTCTTGCCGTCGGGCGAGAAGTCGGGATCCGAGTTGAAGTAGCCGTCTGCAACCAACGTGCGCGGCCGGCCCTTGCCGTCGGCCGCCGCCAGCCAGAGCGCGTTCAACGCCCGGAACGCGAGCCACTTCCCGTCCGGCGACACGGTCGGACTCGCGATCCCGCGGACCGTCCGCTTCGCCGTCGACTCGAGGTCCGGCGCCTTCGGCCGCGGCCGCTTCGACGTCACCGGCACAGTGGCCGCGAACGGTACGACGGTGTGCTCGCCGCCGACGTGGTAGCGATGCACCGTGCCGTCGGCCGTGTAGAACACGTCGGTTGCAGACGCCCAGGACGGCGGGAGGGCGAAAACGTCCTTGCCTGTCGTCACTTGCAGATTGTCAACAATCAGATTGCAGGCCGGTCCCGTGAGCCGGACGTAGGCCAGCTTGCCGACGGGGGAGTACGACGGCCCGAACAGGCTGATCCCGGTCTGCGCCGCGACGAGCGTCGTACGGGCCCTGGTGGTGAGGTCTAGTTCGACGATGGAGCCGGTGTCGACGGTGAAGGCGACCTTCGTACCGTCCGGCGATACGACCGGCTCGGCTTCCTCGCTCGGCTCGTCGGTGAGCGCCACGCTCGTGCCACTCGCGAGCACGAGCCGGTGAATTCCGTAGCTGCCGTTGCCGCCGCGGTCGGAGGAGAACACAATCGATCGGCCGTCGGGCGTGACCTGCGGCTCGCGGTGGTCGTACCGTCCGGTGGTCAGCTGCCGGAGCCCGCTGCCATCGGGCCGGATTGTCCACAAGTGGAAGTTGCCGTCGCGGTACGACTGGAAGACGATCCACTTCCCGTCCGGCGACCAGCGCGGCCGGGTGGCGTCCTGCAGGTCGTCGGTGAGCCGCCGCGAAGTTCCGCCCGCGGCCGGCGTCACCCAGATCGCCGTCGCCAGGTCGAACGCCAGCCACTTCCCGTCCGGCGACACCGCCACCATGAAGTTGGTGCCTTCCCGGAGTACAGCCTGGTTGCCGGCCGGCGGAGGTCCTGCCTGCGCCGGTAGTTGTACGGCGCCGACGGCAGCGACGCCTCCGCTGAGCTGGAGCGCACGACGCCGCGAGATGCTCCACGGTCCAGGGTCCTCGGTCACATCGCTCACGATCCGGATCCAATCCCTAGGGGGCGGTGGGACCCCTCCGAATCTGCCAGGACCATCCGCATCACACGATCCTGACCGGCGCGCCTCGCGCCCAACGGGCGCTAGCGTGCGACGAACGGTGAGCGTCTATCGTCTGCGGCATGCAATCTCTGTCTCCACGGGCCCGGGCGCTCGGTGCGGCCGTGCTCTGCCTGGTGATCGCCGTCGCGGCCGGACTCGCGGTGGACGGCCGGCTCGACCGGCACTGGATCCTGCGCGGCCTCACGGTCATCCTCGCGGTGTGCTGCGCCGCGCTGCTGCTGGCCGATCAGACCCGGCGGCTGCGGCAGATCATCACCGCGGTGGGGCTGGCGATGTTCGGGGTGGTGATCCCGGTGACGCAGACGACGTGGTCGAAGCCGCCGGAGATCAAGTTCGCGTTGCAGATCGCGACCGACGCGAAGGCCGCGGCGCAGAAGGGCGGCCGGAGTACGGTCGGCGTCGCCGACGTGAAGGCGGCCGCCGAGGCGCGCGGGGGAGCCATCGGGTCGCTCCCGACCGGCAAGACCCCGGAGGTGCACGGCACGGACGCCTACCCACTCATCGTCCGCGCCAAGCGCGACCACGGCCGCCCCTGGGCCTGCCTCTCCTTCACCGGCCTCGAGGCCAAGGTCCGCCCCTGCTGAGTCCGAGTTGCGGGCAATCGATTTCTCATAGGCTCCGGGACCGCTAGGGTCGCGGGTATGACTCTTGGGAACCTCACCGGTATCAGCGCGCTCGCCGACGTCGAGACGCGTTCCATCAGTGCGGAGAACCCGACCGGCGAGCCCGGTCAGGGTGGGCGGCGGACCGAGGGGACGGGAGCGCACGCGGCCCGGGACCTCGGGCAGGGGTGGAAGGTCTCGCCGTCGATCGAGATCGGGCCGGGGGAGACCGCGACGCTCGCGGACATCGCCGGGTCGGGGTGCATCACGCACATCTGGCTGACCACGCACGTCGACTATTGGCGCCGGCTGGTGCTGCGGGCGTTCTGGGACGGCGACGACGCGCCCGCGGTAGAGACGCCGGTCGGCGACTTCTTCTGCTCGGGCTGGGGCAAGTTCGCCCAGGTCAACTCGCTGCCGGTCGCGGTGAACCCGAACGGCGGGTTCAACTGCTACTGGGAGATGCCGTTCAACCAGCAGGCCAAGCTGACCATCGAGAACACCCACGACGAGCCCGTGGTCGTGTACTTCCAGGTGGACTACTGGCTGGGTGCCGTACCGGACAAGGCGGCGTACCTGCACGCCCAGTGGCGCCGGAGCAACCCGCTCGAGGCCAAGACCGTTCACACGCTGCTGGACGGTGTGGAAGGGCCCGGACACTACGTGGGGACGTACGTCGCGTGGGGCGTCAACAGCACCGGCTGGTGGGGCGAGGGCGAGGTGAAGTTCTACGTCGACGGTGACGACGAGTTCCCGACCATCTGCGGCACCGGGACCGAGGACTACTTCGGCGGTGCCTGGAACTTCGACGTCCCCCACCTGGGCGGCTACACCGAGTTCAGTACGCCGTACCTCGGGATGCCGCAGGTGATCCGCCCGGACGGGCAGTACCAGAGCCAGCAGCGCTTCGGCATGTACCGGTTCCACCTGCCGGACCCGATCCGCTTCAAGGAGCGGCTGCGCGTCGACGTACAGGCCCTGGGCTGGCGCTCCGGCGGCCGGTACCTCCCGCTCCAGGACGATATCGCGTCGACCGCGTTCTTCTACTCCGGCAAGACCAGCACCAACCGGCCCGTTACCCCGAGCCATGACGACATGGAGATCTGCTAGGGGATCGGCAACGGGTTCTGCAGGGCTGAGTCGGTAAGGATGACCAGGGCCGCGGTCCAGGCGAGCGGAGCCTCGCCAGCCGGCTGCAGGTCGCGGTTCACCTTCTCGGGGAGCGCTCCGGCCGTGGTGCGGTGGTGGTCCAGCCACGTGAGAAGCGCGGTGGCCGTGGCCTGATCACCACGTGCTGCCGCGCTCAGCGCGAAGAGGGCGGTCTGGGGTGTCCACGACACCCCGTCCGCCCTCCAGTCCTCTCCTGGTGTCACTCCGCCGTTGGGTTGCGTCAGTACGTCGTACGCGGCGTCGATCGCCATGCTGACCACCGGACGGGCCGGTGCGAACGGCGGGCCGAGAACGGTGACGATCGCGTCCCGGCCGCCTTCCAGCGACACCGGCTCGACGCCGGGCTCGACGAAACTGGTGGCCTCCGCCGGGATCCGCGGATAGTCCGGGCCGAACACCCGATCGATTGCCGCGGACAACTTTTCCGCGGCGGTCCACCAGCGCGCGGCCTCCGGTGAATGGTGCAGCGTCGTGGCGATCCCGGCCGCGGCGCGGAGCCCGGTCAGCAGCGGGGCGACGGTGCCGAGCGTGACGTCGCGCTCGGGCCGCTCCCAGTAGTCCGGCGAGGCACCCGGCAGACCGTTCGGGCCGAGCTCGGACACGATCTCGTCGGCGGACTGGCGGACCATGTCCCAGTACTTGTCGCCCGCGCGGCAGAACCACGTCGCCCACAGCACCCACCCGGACCCGTCCAGTTGCGGCGTACGGCCGTCGCCGACGTGCGCCCCGGTCTCCGTGTACCGCGCCTCCCACCGCCCGCTCGCCGGCCGCACGCGGTTGAGGAACGCCAGTACGTCGAGCGCCTTGTCGTACTGCCCGATCGCGCACCGGGCGACGGCGACGAACGACGCGTCCCGCGGCCACACGTACCGCCACGGACCGTTCCGGCCGGCCAGGGTGGCGCCGTTCGGGAGCGTGAGCGCGTCGAGGTCGGCCAGCGCGTGCCGCACCATGTCGTCGTACGGCTCATTCCCGAGAGCCGAGCGCACCGACGCATGCCGGATGCCCTCGGAGACCAGTTGCGGCTGCGGGTGCCGGACCAGGCCGCTGGTCGTCCCGCCGGCGAGCACCGCCAGCAGCAGGGTGATCACGACGTACGGGAACCACCGATCGCGTGACCGGTTCTCCCGCATGGTCCCTCCCTCCCGTGCACGCTACTGAGCCAGGTGCTGCACTTCCGCCTCGAACTTGCGTCGTGGTGCCAGCTCGACCAGATACATCGCCGACACCACCAGTGCGCCGCCGACCAGCATTCTCCAGGTCAGGCTGTCCGAACCGAACAGCACTGCGAACGCCGACGCGAACACCGGCTCCATTGTCATCGCGATCGCCGCGCGGGTGGGAGTCAGGTGTGCCTGTGCCCAGGTCTGCACGATCAGCGCGAGCGCCCCGGCGACCAGCGCCATGTAGACCACGCTGATCCAGTCACGGCCGGAGGAAGGCACCGAGAACCCGCCAGGGATCGCGCCGACCGCGCACGTGCAGGTGATCACGATCATCTGCAACGACGACAGGCCGAAGGCGTTCTTGGGGGTGGACCACGCGCCGAGGCCGATGATGTGCAGCGCATACAGGCCGGCGGACGCGAGCGTGAGCAGCTCGCCGGTGCCGAGACTGAACCCGCGCAGCGACAGTACGCCGAGACCGACCGTGGCGAGGATCACAGCGACCCAGGCCCAGCGCCCGATCCGGTGCCGCAGGATGACCGCGGCGAGCAGCGGCGTGAACACGACGTACATGCCGGTGACGAACCCGGACACGCTCGCCGACGTGTGCCGCAGGCCCTCGGTCTGGACCAGCTGGGCGATGCCGTACGTGATGCCGAGGGCAACGGCCCGGCCGCGGTCCAGGCGGCTGAGCCGGGCGATCGCGGGCGGGTGGATCAGGAGCAGCGCGACCGACGCGATCAGGAACCGCAACGCCAGGTAGTCGGCGACGTCCATCCTGGTGAGCAGGTCCTTGGTCAGGAAGAACGTCGACCCCCAGGCCGCCGCGACAGCCAGCAACGCCAGTACAGCAACACGAGGGTGATTCACGCCTTACATCAGATCAGATCCCTTACTTGCAAGGCAAAACGGCACCTCCAGGGGAGGCGAAAGGAAGGAGCAGAAGCCCGGGCGTGGGTATGCAAGGCACAACGGGGGTCAGAGGACGGTGATCACGATCGTGCTGCCGGGTTTCACCTTCTGGCCGGGACCGGGGTTCTGCGCGGCGACGATGTTCAGGCCGAGGTTGAACGGCGCCGTCTGGACGGTGACCTTGAAACCGGCGCCGGTGAGGATCTGCTGCGCCTCGGCGGTGGTCTTCTTCTTCACGTTCGGTACGTCGACCAGCGGCGGCCCGAGCGAGACGACCAGCGCGACCTTGTCCTTGGCGAACAGGGTGCCGTTGTTCGGCGTCTGGCTGATCACAGCGCCCTCGGGGACCTTCTCGTCGTACTGCGTGCTGCGCGTGACGACGAACCCGAGCTTCTTCAGGTCCTTGTTCGCGTCCCGGTACGGCTTGCCGGTCAGATCGGGAACGCCGATCGGCCGTTTGCCCTTGCTGACCGCGAAGTTCACCGCGGTCCCGGGCTTCACGACCGTGTTGAACTTCGGGCTGATCGCGATCACCCGCCCCTGCGGGACGGTCTCGTCGTACTGCTCGGTGATCTGCCCGGTGATCAGCTTGATCGGCGACAGCGCCTGCTGCGCCGCGTCCAGCTGCAGGCCGACGAGCTGCGGCACCCGGTACCGCTCGGGTCCCTTCGAGACGGTGAGGCCGATGTCGCCGTTCTTCCGGATCCGGTCGCCCGGCGCCGGATCGGTACGCATCACCTCGCCCTTGCGGATGTCCTCCGAGAAGTCCTGGTTGTCCAGGCTCGTCTTCAGCCCGGCCTTCTCCGCCGCGGCCGCGGCCGCCGCGGGCTCCATCCCCACGAGCGACGGCGTGGTCGTGTAGCGGTGGATGCCGTAGTACCAGGCGGCGGTCCCGATGCCGACCGCCAGCACCAGGATCACGATCAGCGCGATCGGCCCGCGCGATCTGCGCCGCGGTGGCGTCGGCGTTTTCACCGGTGGCTCGGCGGGAGCGCCCGTTGGCCGCCCGTGCTCGACCGGTACGACGATCGTCTCGTGCCGGATCGGCTCGCCGCGCGTGTACCCGTCGTCGTACCCGCTGTCCTGCCGGATCTGCTGGATCGGCACGGTCAGGTCGCCGGTCAGCTCCGGGTCGTCCGGCAGCCCCTCGCCGAGCGCGCTGCGGACCCGGTGCACCTGCCGGCTGAACACCCGCGCGTCGGTCGGCCGCAGATCCCGGTCCCGCGCCGTGGCACGCTGCACGAGCGCATCGACGTACGGCGGGATCCCGGGCTGCTCGAGCGACGGCGGCGGTACGTCGTTGTGGACGTGCGCGTAGGCGACCTGGATGGGCGTGTCGCCGGAGTGCGGCTTGTTGCCGGTGAGCATCTCGTACAGCAGGATGCCCGCCGAGTACACGTCCGACCGGGCGTCGGCGCTGCCGTCGGTGACCAGCTCGGGCGCCAGGTACGACACCGTGCCCATCAGCAGGCCCTGGGTGGCGGTGTTGCCGCTGGCGCTGACCGCGCGGGCCAGGCCGAAGTCGGCGACCTTCACCGTGCCCTTGTCGGAGATCAGCACGTTCTCAGGCTTGATGTCGCGGTGCACGATGCCCGCGTCGTGGGCGGCCGAGAGCGCGGACAGGACCGGGGTCAGCAGGTCCAGCGCGCGGGCGGGGGAGAGCGGGGCCTCCTCGCGGATGATGTCCCGCAGCGTGCGGCCGGGGACGTACTCCATCGCCAGGAACAGCGTGCCGTCGTCGTCGCCCTGGTCGAAGACGGCCACCACATTCGGGTTGGACAGCTTGGCGGCGGCCCGGGCCTCGGCCACGAACCGGCGGGTGAACTGGGCGTCGTCACCGAGCCCGTCGTGCATCACCTTGAGCGCGACGGTCCGGTCCAGCCGCATGTCGAGCGCCTGGTAGACGGTGGCCATCCCGCCCTTCGCGACGCGCGCGCCCACGCGGTACCGACCGTCGAGCACGCGCCCGACGAGGCGGTCGCTGACCTGCGTGTCCACGTCGTCCGTCACTTGCGGTGCGCCGCCTCTCCCCAAACCGTTCTGGAGAGAGTGTAGATAACGCCGCAGCGTTACTGAGCCAGGCTCACCGCAGGGGGTCCCAGCCGCGTTCCAGCTGGGCCTTGATCCGGAGCACGTTGGTCACGTACGCCTTGGTGTCGGCGTACATGCCGTTCTTCTTCACCCCGCCGAGACCCTGGTAGTAGCCGGCCACCGCGATGTCCAGCTTGGCGGCCCCGGTCAGGCGGCTGAGCAGTACGACGCCCGCGGTGACGTTGTCGTGCGCGTTCAGCAGGTCCAGATCGCGGCCGACGATCCGGGAGGCGAACCGGCCGGTGGACGGGATCACCTGCATGGCGCCGATCGCGTTCGCGGGGGAGACCACGCGCTGCTTCCAGCCGGACTCCTGCCACGCGACGGCGAGCGCGAGCTGCGGGTCGACTCCGTACCGCTTCGACGCACTCACGATCAGTGACCGCATCTGGGTCCGGGTCGGCTGCTTGCGCTGCTTCAGGATCGCCCGGTTGCGGTTCGCCTGGGCGACGATGTGGTCCGCGTACGTGCGGCCGGCGAACGTGTTGTCGGTCCGCGCCTTGGGCCGGATCTTCACCGGGACCTGCAGTGACTTGCCGGCGAAGATCGGGTCGCTCGGCTTCAGCTTGTTGGCGGCGAGCAGGTTCGCCTGGGAGCAGTTGAAGCGCTTCGCGATCCCGGAGATCGTGTCGCCGGACTTCACGACGTACGTCACCCGGCCGAGCTGTGACCGCTTCGCCGGTGTCTCCGCGGTGCTGGTCGCGGGCACCTTGAGGACCTCGCCGGCGTAGATCGCGTTGCCATTGCCCGGGAGCTTGTTCAGCGCGACCAGGTTACTGACCGTGGTGCCGTAGCGGCCGGCGATGTGGCTGAGGGTGTCACCCTGCTTGACCTTGTAGGCGCCGAGCCCCGGCGAGCCCGCGGTGATCACGGCCGCGGCCAGCACCGGGACCGCGATCCCGGTCAGGATCCGAACAACGTTGCGCATTGCAACCAACTCCCCGTTGTAAACGTCACCTGACCCTATGTGCTGATGCTGATGTGACAACAGGTGCTGATGGGGTCAGTGTTACGCCTGTAACGTAAAGGTTACAATTCAACGCTGAACTACATTGTTGTCGTTCACAATCATTCCGGTTGCTGACGGCAACTGTGCCGATCTGTGCGTCAGCGGACGAACCGACTGACCAGGAAGGGTTTTGCGACGTCCGGGAGCGTCCCGGTGCGGATGGTGTCGGCCAGCACCTGTGCGGTGACCGGCGTCAGCAGGACGCCGTTCCGGTAGTGGCCGGTTGCCCAGAGCAACCGATCCAGGCCGGACGGGCCGAGCACCGGCGCGTTGTCCGGCGTCGCGGGCCGCAGACCCGCGATCGTCTCGACCAGCTCCAGCTCGTCGATGATCGGCAGCACCGTCCGCGCATCGCGGAGCAGGTTGAACACGCCGCCGGCGAGCACGCGGGTGTCGTAGCCGAGCTCGGTACTCGTCGCACCGACCACCAGCTCGCCACCTGGCCGCGGTACGAGATACACCGAGAAGCCGCGGGCAGTCGCCCGTACGGTGTGCTGCAGCGCCGGGCGGTACGCCTCGGGAACCCGCAAGCGCAGTACCTCGCCCTTCACCGGACGTACCGATGGCCGCAGTTCTTCCGGTACGCCGTCCAGCTGCGACGACCACGGCCCCGCCGCCACGACGATCTGCCCCGCGTCCACCGTGTCGCCGTTGTCGAGCTGTACGCCGGTTGCCGTCGTACCGGAGGTGATGACCCGCGTCACGCGCCGCCGGATCAGCTCGACGCCGGACAGCTCAAGGGCCTTCAAAAGTGTCGCGAGGGCCTGCCTGTTGTCGACGGAGTGATCACCTGGGACCCACACGCCGCCGGAGACCCCTGTGGCGAGCATGGGCTCGCGGCGGCGGGCGTCCCGACCGGACAGCTCCTCCACCTCCAGGCCGAGCCGCCGCTGGTAGTCCGCGACGCGGCGGAGCACTGCCATGTCGTCGACGTCGTACGCGACCGAGAGGGTGCCGGTCTGGTATAGCCCGGCCGGTTGCCCGGTCAGCTGCTCCAGCTCGGCGGCGAAGGCGGGCCACGCGTCGACCGAGGCAAGGTTGAGCGCGAGCAGGTCGTCCTCGCCGAACTCCACCTCGGTGACCGGGGCCAGCATGCCGGCCGCGACGTACGACGTCTGCGCGCCAGGAGTCGGGTCGCACACGGTGACCTGAAGGCCGTCCACGGCCAGCCGCCACGCTGTCGCCAGCCCGATCAGTCCGCCACCTATCACCACTACATCAGGCATGCCGCAACCCTACGTCTGGCCGGTCATGGCAGGCTTTGGGGTGTGACTGACCACACCGACCGCCTCGCGGATGCCCGGCTGTACCTGTGCACGGACGCGCGGGAGAAGCAGGGCGATCTCGCTCAGTTCCTGGACGCCGCGCTGGCCGGTGGCGTGGACATCGTGCAGCTCCGGCAGAAGGAGATGGAGGCCGCGGACGAGCTGGCCGCGCTGGAGGTGTTCGCGGACGCCTGCAAGCGGCACGGCAAGCTGCTGGCGGTCAACGACCGTGCGGACCTCGCCTTCGCGGCAGGCGCCGACGTGCTGCACCTGGGGCAGCGTGACCTGCCGGTGCACGCGGCCCGGGCGATCGTCGGGCCGGGGCCGATCGTCGGGCGTTCGACGCACTCGTTCAGCCAGGTGAACGCCGCGGTCGACGAGGTCGGTTCGGACTACTTCTGCGTCGGGCCGACCTGGGCCACGCCGACGAAGCCTGGCCGCCAGGCGGCCGGGCTGGAGCTGGTGTCGTACGCCGCGGGCCGCCGGCAGTCGAAGCCCTGGTTCGCGATCGGCGGTATCGACCTGGAGCGGCTGGACGAGGTGCTCGAGGCCGGCGCGACCCGTGTGGTCGTGGTCCGCGCGATCACCGAGGCGGACGACCCGGGCGCGGCGGCGGCCGGGTTCAGCCGGAGGCTCAGCAGGTGATCAACAACCAGAAGACCGCGAAGATCGTCGCGGTCGTGGTGATCGCGATGCTGGTGATCACCCTGGCGGCCTCGCTGTTCGGGTGCTCCGCGGGCACCAAGCCGGCGTCCGTCGATCCGGCCAGTGGGCTCAAGTACGTCGCGGTCGCGGACCTGCCGAAGGAGGCGCAGGACACGCTGAAGCTGGTCGACCAGGGCGGGCCGTTCCCGTACAGCCGCGACGGCGTGGTGTTCGGCAACCTGGAGAAGATCCTGCCCAAGCACGACCGCGGCTACTACCACGAGTACACGGTGAAGACGCCGGGGGCGAAGGACCGCGGCGCCCGCCGGATCATCTCCGGGAACACGGGCGAGCGGTACTACACCGATGACCACTACAAGTCGTTCCGCCGGATCGCGGAGAACGGGGGCACGTCATGAGCAAGCTGAGTGCGCTACGGCCGGGGGTGTACCGCTGGCCGGATGCTCCCGGCGCCGACGACGTACGGCGGGAAGCTGCCGCCGCCGGGTTCGGGTTCGTGCTGCTGGACACCGGCGAGATCCACGACAAGACCGGGTTCCTGGACCTGTGCGCGACGGCGTTCGACCTGCCGCGCTGGTTCGGCCGGAACTGGGACGCGCTGGCCGACTCGCTGAGCGACCGCTCGACCGGCACTCCCGAGGTGGTGCTGTGGACCGGCATCCGGAACCTGCTCGAGCACGACCACGACACCGTCGACGTCGCGCTGCAGATCTTCACCGAGGACACCACGAACTCCGGCCAGCTCCGGGTCCTGATCGCCGAGGCGAGCACGCCGGACCTGTTGAGCTCGTTGCCGCAAGTCAACTTTTGAGACTGAGTCCGGCTTACAGGTTCCGCGAAGTGGCCGCGATCGCCAGGTCGGTGAGCGCCTTGCGGGCGGTGTCGTCGGCCAGCGGCGCCCGGTCGAGGGCGTCCAGCGCGTCCTCGGTGCGATCGGTGATCAGCTCCTCGCAGGCCTGGACGGCGCGGGAGTCCTGAAGGATCTCGCGGAGCAGCTGGATCTCGTCGTCGTCCAGGTCCGGACGCCCGAACAGCCGGTTGAACTCGGTCAGCTGGATCTCCGACGCGTGGTCGACGGCGTACGCGATCAGCACCGTCCGCTTGCCCTCGCGCAGGTCGTCCCCGGCCGGCTTCCCGGTGAGTGCCGGGTCGCCGAACACCCCGAGCAGGTCGTCCCGGAGCTGGAACGCCTCGCCGAGCGGCAGCCCGTAGCCGGACAGCGACGCGACCAGCCGGTCGTCCCCACCCGCCAGTGCGGCGCCGATGTGCAGCGGCCGCTCGATCGTGTACGTCGCCGACTTGTACCGCAGAACCCGCAGGGCGAGGTCCATGTCGGACTCGCCGCTGGCCTGCGCGACGAGGTCGAGGTACTGCCCGGCGGTCACCTCGACGCGTACTGCGTCGAAGTACTGCTCGGCCCGGGCCAGCGCCGCCGCGTCGAAGCCGGACGTGTGCAGCAGCTCGTCGGCCCAGATTAGGCACAGGTCGCCGAGCAGGATCGCGGCGCCGACCCCGAAACCGACCGGGTCACCGCCGCGCCCGGTCTTCTCGGCACGCTCGCGCTGCAGTGCTTCGAAGCGCCGGTGAGCGGCCGGCGCGCCCCGGCGTACGTCGGAGGAATCCATCACGTCGTCGTGCACCAGAGCACTGACGTGCAGCATCTCCAGGCTCGCCGCGGCGGTCAGGATCGGCAGCTCCGGATCACCGCCGGCGGCCCGGTAACCCCAGTAGCAGAACGACGGCCGCAGCCGCTTCCCGCCGCTGGTCGCGTCGCGCGCCGCCTGTACCTGCTCGGTCAGCTCCGGCCCGATCGCCGCCAGCCGCTGCTCCTGCCGGTCGAGGAACTCACTCAGCGCCTGCTGGATCCCGGCCGGAACGTCCACGTCATCCACGTCTCGGAGCGTAGTCGGTGGGCAGACGGCCAGGTTCACCGCGGGTAACCTGAGGCGCATGGCGAACGGACTTCCCTCGACGCTTCCCGGCGGTGCGCCGACGATCCGTGAACTGCTCGCGTCCGGGGAGCGGTCCTTCTCGTTCGAGTTCTTCCCACCGAAGACGCCCGAGGCGGAGGAGGTGCTGTGGCGCTCGATCCGCGAGATCGAGCAGCTCCGGCCGACGTTCGTCTCGATCACGTACGGCGCCGGCGGCAGCACCCGGGACGGCACCATCCGGGTCACCGAGCGGGTCGCGCAGGACACCTCGCTGACACCGCTCGGGCACCTGACCTGTGTCGCGCACTCCCGCGACGAGCTCCGCTCGGTGATCGGTGCGTACGCCGGATCCGGCGTCCGGAACATGCTCGCGCTCCGCGGCGACCCGCCGGGCGGGCCGAGCCAGCCGTGGGTCGCGCATCCCGACGGGCTGAACCACGCGATCGAGCTGGTCGAGCTGATCCGTTCGCTCGGCGACTTCTGCGTCGGCGTCGCCGCCTTCCCGGACAAGCATCCGGAGGCGGTCTCGCGGGAGGCCGACGCGCAGGTGCTGGCCGCGAAGGCACAGGCCGGTGCGGACTATGCCATCACCCAGATGTTCTTCGGCGCCGACGACTACTTCCGGCTGGTCGACCGGGCGGCCGCGCTCGGCTGCGACATCCCGGTGCTGCCCGGCATCATGCCGGTGACGAACATCAAGCAGATCCAGCGGATGGCCGAGCTCACCGGCATGGCGCTGCCGGCGCCCGTCACCGACCGGCTGCACGCGGTCGAGGACGATCCGGCCGCGGTCCGCGAGGCCGGCATCGAGATCGCCACCGAGCTGTGCGAGCGCCTGCTCGCCGGCGGCGCACCCGGCATTCATTTCATTACCTTGAACAGATCCACCGCGACACGACAGGTCTTCCTCAACCTGCGCAGCTCCGTCGTATCCTGACGCAATGGCTGACCCGTCGGACCTGTTGATCGACCGAACTCTCGTCCTGCTCCGGCACGCGAAGGCAGTGCCGCCGGAGACCAATCCGGAGCTGCCGGACCTCGAACGCCCGCTCGCCGAGCGCGGCCGTGCGGACGCGAGCGCGGCCGGCCGGCACCTCGTTGCCCAGGGCATCGAACCGGACCTGGTGCTGTGCTCGCCGTCGAAGCGCACCCGGGAGACCTGGAAGGTCGTCGCCGAGGCCGGCGTCACCGCCAAGGACGTCTGGTACGACAAGCGGATGTACAACGCCGACACCGACGCCCTGCTGGACGTCATCCACGAGGCCCCGGCGGAGGCCCGCACTGTCGTCGTGGTCGGGCACGCGCCGGGCATCCCGTGGCTGGCCGACGAGCTCGCGCTGGACGGCACCAGCCCGGAGCGGATCGAGCTCACCCAGAAGTATCCGACCACCGGACTCGCGATCCTGCACCTCACCACCCGCTGGGCCGACCTCGCCGCGAACGAGGCCGACCTCGTGGAGTACGTCGTACCGCGCGCCTAGTTGGGGGCCGGGCAGTTGCCGTCCGCCGGTAGCTGCCCGGTCAGCAGGTACTTCTCCGCCTTGCCGTCGACACACGGATTGTTCGAGAACAAGTACGACGCGTGGTTGCCGCCGTCGTCGGTGAGCAGCCGGGAGCCGGTGAGTACCGCCCGCATCCGGCGCGCGCCGAGCAGCGGCGTCGCCGGGTCGTAACGGCTCTGCAGGAGCAGGACCGGTACGGCGGACCGGATAGGCGCCTGCTTCACCGGGGCGACCGGCCAGAACGCACACGGCGCGCTGTACCACGTGTTCATCCAAGCGAACTGCGGTGCGCGCCGATCGGCGACCGTGGTGTCCCAGTGCCACGCGTGCCAGCTCCGCGGCCAGCCGGGGTCCGTGCAGTTGTAAGCGAGCAGCCCTGGGTCCACCGACTGCAACGCGAACTGGTCCGTGATCGACAGCAGCCCGGACGGGTCACCGTGCCGGTACTGAACCAGCGCGTCGGCCAGCGACGACCACAGGTCGTCCGTGTAGAGCGCAGACGCGAGCATGTCGTCCAGCTCGGCCGCACCGGCCCGTCCACCGGCCGGCTTCTTCGCCAGGTCGCCACGCGCCTTCTGCCACACGGTCGCGACAGCCTTCGCCGTCGTACCCAGGTGGTACGTCTTGTTCTGCCCTGCGATCCACCCGAACATCTGACCGGCCCGTGCCTGGAAAGCAGGGTCTTGCTCGTACGTCGTCCGGTACGTCGACACCAGCGGGTCGACCACGCTGTTCAGGATCATCCGCCCGGTGTGCTGCGGGAACAGCGTCGCGTACGTCGCTCCGAGCTTGGTGCCGTACGAATAGCCCAGGTAGTCGAGCTTGTCGCGGCCGAGCGCGATCCGGATCCGGTCCATGTCGCGGGCGGCGTTCTCGGTGGTGATGTACGGCAGCAGGTCCTTGGCGTCGCGGCCGCACTGCTGTGCGATCTGCTTGGCCTGCTGCACGCGCTGCTGTTCCTCCTGCGCGTTCGCCGGCTTGTAGGGGAGCGCGGGGTGCTTGACCAGTTTGCTGGTGTCACCACAGCTCACTGGCGTACTGTCCCCGACGCCGCGCGGGTCGAAGCTGAACACGGCGTACTGCTCGGCCACCTTCTCCGGCAGCGCTGCGTTCACCATCTGCTCCAGGCCGATCCCTGGCGCGCCCGGGCCGCCCGGGTTGACCAGCAGGGCATGCGGTGCGGACAGGCTGCCGACTCCGGAGATGGTCAGCGTGATCTGCTTCCCGTTCGGCTTCGCGTAGTCGAGTGGGACCTTGATCGTCGCGCAGGACACCTGCCGGAACGCCCCGGAGTCGGGTGGGCACTCGCCCCATTTCAGCTTCGGTGCGGCAACTGCGGGCGCAGTGAGTTGCGCGGCCATCGCTACGACAGCGACGGCCACGCCCAGAACCTTGGTCAAAGCGCTACTTCCTGGTGCGTCAGGAGTCGCGGGCGGGCAACCAATGGGTAGTGCTGTTGATGGTAATCAAACGTTGGGTCGCCCGGGTCAGTACGACATACAGCGCGCGCACACCGCCCAGGGTGTCGCTGACGATCCGGTCCGGCTCGACCACCACGACACCGTCGTACTCCAGGCCCTTCGAGTCCAAGGGGCTGACGGCAACCACCCGCGGATCGCCGAGCTCGGCCAGCACCGGGTCGACCGCCGGCCGGAGCGCCGGCGGCACGATGACGCCGACGGTGCCCTCGACCAGCTGCAGCAGCTCCACGGCCGCGTCGCCGGCCGCCTCCGCGACCTTGCCCGCGTCGAATACCCGGTGCTCCGGGCCCACCCCGGTACTGCGGACCGCCTTCGGCAGGTCGGCGTCCGGGATCGACTGCCGGATCACCTCACCGGCGAACGCGTAGATCTCGGCCGAGTTCCGGTAGTTGGTGGACAGCCGGAAGGAGTGCCGCTGCAGGTGCGACAGCATCGAGTCCATCGCGGCCTGCGCCTCGGCCGGGTCCCGCCAGGAGCTCTGCGCCAGGTCGCCGACGATCGTCCAGCTGGCCTGCGGGCCGCGCCGGGTGACCATCCGCCACTGCATGGGGGAGAGGTCCTGCGCCTCGTCGACCAGGACGTGCGCGTACTCCTCCGGCTCCTCCGCCTCGCGGGCAGCCGCGGCCCGGGCTCGACGCTCGGAGCTGGTCAGCACCTCGTTGACGCCGTCGGTCAGCCCTTCCAGCCAGTCGAACTCCTCGTCGGTGTTCTCCACGACCGGCGGCCGGCCCAGGATCGTCGTCAGCTCGTCCAGGAGCGCCACGTCCGCGACGGTGAACTCCTCCGTCGTACGGATCGCGGTGGCGAGGGCGTCGACCTCCCTCGGGGTCAGCTCGTTGCGGGCCCAGCGCTGCAGGCGGCGCGGGTCGCCGAGCCAGCGCAGTACCGACTCGGCGGTCAGCACCGGCCACCACTGGCTGAAGAACGTCCGGAACGCGGGGGTGTCGGTGATGCGGTCACCGAACGCCTCGCGGTCGCCCAGCGGCCCGTTCCGCAGATCCTCCGGGAACCGCTGCCAGAGCGCGGCGATCAGACCCTTACGCGCCTCGGCGGCCGCGCGGTTCCGAGCAGTACGCCGGAGCGCGTTGCGGCGGACGTTGTCGAGCTGGTTCGCGTCCAGCTCGACCGTCGCACCGCCAAGGAACACCCGGAACGTCGTCGGCGCGTTCGGCACCCGGTCGCGGGCAGCGCGGGACAGCACGCCGCGCATCCGCAGCGAGCCCTTGACCGCGGCCGCCGCGGCGCTGTCGACAGCAGTCGCCTTCACCCCGTCGACCAGCTCACCGACGGCCCGCAGCGAGACCGTGTTCTCGCCGAGGCTCGGCAGCACCCGCTCGATGTACGCCATGAAGGCGGCCGACGGTCCGACCACCAGGACGCCGCCGCGCTCGAAGCGCCGGCGGTCGCTGTAGAGCAGGTACGCCGCGCGGTGCAGCGCGACCACGGTCTTGCCGGTACCGGGACCGCCGCCGATGACCGTGACGCCACGGGCCGGTGCCCGGATCGCCTCGTCCTGCTCGGCCTGGATGGTGGCGACGATGTCCCGCATCGTGTGCCCGCGGGCCCGCGACAGCGACGCCATCAGCGCGCCCTCGCCCATCACCAGCAGGTCCTCCGGCGCGCGTTCCGGTGCCAGCAGGTCGTCCTCGAGGCCGGCGATCCGGGCGCCCTTGTTCCGCAGCACGCGGCGCCGGACGACCTTCTGCCGGTCGGTCGGGGTGGCCCGGTAGAACGGCTCGGCGGCAGGCGCCCGCCAGTCGATCACGAGCGGTTCGTACTCCGCGTCGCGGACGCCGATCCGCCCGACGTACAGCTTGTCGAGGTCGGCCGCGGACGCGGCGGCCGGCTGGTCGTCGCCCCGGTCGGAGTCGAGCCGGCCGAACACCAGGCCCTCGTGCTCCGCGTCCAGCTCGGCGATCCGGCGGGCGGCCGCGAACACCAGCACGTCCCGCTCGTACAGACCGGTCTGCTCCTCGTCGCGGACACGGCCGACGTTCTGCGCCTGGCCACGCTGGTGACCTTCGACCGCGATCCGGGACGCGGACCGGGCGGCTTCTTCGACCCGGCCGTACACCCGGTCGACGTGTTGTTGCTCAGCCGCCAGCTCAGCCCGCTCCACCTTGTCGTGGTTGTCGTGATCGGCCGTTGTGGGGGTTTGATCCACCGAGGTCCTCTCTACCGCCGGGCTCAGTTCCCGACTCAGCCCGACTCAGAACACAGGAACAACCAATCTTAGTTGCCCTGGTCGTTCAACCCCACAGCGGTCTCAGGCCTTCCCGATGGCGTCCGCCACAATCGCGGCGCCGAGCGTGGTCGCGGGCACACCGGAGCCCGGGTGAGCGCCCGCTCCGACGCAGTACAGGCCCTTCACCGGCGACACGTTGGAGGCCCGGCGGCGGGCGGTCTTGTAGCCCTCCCAGGCGACACCGGCCCACCAGGACGGCGACGTCTGCCGGGAGACCACGTTCTCGCGGACAGGCAGGCCACGGGCGACCAGGAGGTCCAGTACGTCGTCGGTCGGGTACCCGTGGACCAGCACGGACCACGCCTGGTGACCGGCCGGCGCCGTACCGCCTGTCCGTACGACGACAGTCGGCGTACCGTGCAGCACGGTCTCGAACGGGAGCTCCGGCACCGGGTCCTTGAGCCCCAGGTGTACGACGTACGCCGCCTGGGCCTGGTGTGTCGACAGGATCCGCTTGCGCGCCTTCTTGGCGGCCGGGTCGTCCAGCAGGGACTCGTAGAGCACCCGTGGGTCGATGTCGGTCACCACGATGTCCGCGCGTACCTCCTCGCCGTCCGACAGCCGTACGCCGGTGACTGCGCCGTCGGCGGTGTTGACCGCCACGACCTCGGCACTGGTCCGTACGGTGATCTTGCGCTCGCCGGCACGCTGCACCAGCGCGTCGGCCAGGGCACCGAAACCGCCGTCGATCGTCCAGCGGCCGAACGTGCGCTCCAGGTACGACCAGACGCCGACGTACCCGGGCGTCAGGCCGGCGTCCGAACCACCCTGGGCTGCGAAGTGCCGCAGTACCGCACGAGCGCGGTCGTCGGTCAGCTCCCGCTGTGCGACCTTCTCCAGCGACTGCCAAGGCTTGAGCGCGCGGATGGTCTTGATCGGCAGCTTGTCCTCGAGCGGTGGCTCCAGCGAGGTCTTCCGAAGCAGTTGCCACGTGTCGCCGTACGCGTCGACCAGCTTGGTCCACTGCGCGGCCACAGGTGCACCTGCCAGGTCCGTCCACGCCTCCTCCTGCGCACCGCGGTCGCTGACCGGCAGGTCGAGTACGGAGCCGTCGGAGAACATGTGGCGACGTGGCTCGGTCACCGGCTCCAGCTGGACGAGGCTCTCGATGGGGCGCCCGCTCTTACGGAACAGGTCGCGCAGGGCAGCCGGGAGCGTCGTACTGGCAGCTCCTGCGTCCCAGGTGAAGCCGTCGGCGTCTACGCGACCCAGCACACCGCCCAGGTGCTCGTCGCGTTCGCAGATGGTCACCTGGTGGCCGAGCTTCGCCAGCCGCACAGCACTCGCAAGACCGGCCAGACCGGCCCCGACCACAATCACATCAGCCACTGCTGTTCCCACGTTTCTCTCGCCACGCCTTGAACCTGACATACCCGCGCCGGATCAGCCTGAACGCGAAGTACACCGCGATCAGCCCGAGGATCAGCAGCACGCCGGCGATGATCAGCGCGGCCTCGGGATGGAACGCGGCCAGCGAGACCACACCGGCGACCGCGACATCCTCTCCCGACGACGCGGCGATGTTCGTGATCGGCTCGGGGGAGGTGTTGATCGCGAGCCGCAGACTCGACTTCACAGCGTGCGAGAGCAGCGCCACCAGACCGCCGGTGGTCGCGATCACGGCCTGGTGCAGCGTGCTCGCCTGACCGGACATCAGCGCGGCCAGGATCGCGCCGATGGCCGGCCGGATCACGGTCGAGATCGCGTCCCACGCGGAGTCGACGTACGGGATCTTGTCGGCCACGAACTCGAACGCGAACAGCACACCCGCGGCGATCAGCACCGGCGTCGTGGTCAGTGCGTGCGGCACCTCGCCGGCGCCGGCGAAGCGGCCCAGCAGACCCAGGACCAGCACGCAGGCATAGGCGTTCACCCCACTGGCCCAGCCTGTCGTCACCGCCAGCGGCAGCGCTTCCATCGTGGTACTCCGTAACCGTCGGTACCCGGCATGTTTTCGTCAGTATCGAACCCGTCGACGTGAGTTTTGGTTAACCGTTGACATCCGCGACGGGCCGACTCACAGTGACTAGGCTGCCAGTCTGTGTGACCGGCACCCCGCCCACGGGTTCAGGAGATCATCATGCTGCGTCGTCCGAAGATTCTTGCCGCACTCGCTGCGGTAGCGCTGCCGACCGCACTGGTCGGCGTGTCGTTGGGAAGTCCACCAGCCGAGGCGTCACAGCCGCCTGCGCCGACCAGTGCGAGCGCCAGGGGTATGTCGGCGTACGGCGCCGCCGCTGCGAAGTACGGCGTACCGGAGCAGGTGCTGCTGGCCGTGTCGTACGCGGAGTCCCGGTGGGACGACCACGCCGGCGCGCCGAGCACCACCGGTGGGTACGGCCCGATGCACCTCACCGGCCTCGGCGCCTCCGAGGTCGCCGACCTGTCCGGAAAGCAGAAGGTGGCCACGGCCGAGTCCCTGCAGACGCTCAAGAAGGCGTCCGAGCTGACCGGCCTCGACCAGTCTACGCTGCGCACCGACACGACCGCCAACATCGACGGCGGCGCCGCGGTGCTCGCGTCGTACCAGAAGTCGCTCGGCCTGCCGACCGGCGCGAACACCTCCGCCGCCGACTGGTACGGCGCGGTGGCGTCGTACGCCGAGGCCGGGGACAAGGTCGGCGCGGGCGGCTTCGCCGACGACGTCTACTCGATCCTGGCGAAGGGCGCCGCCCGGACCACCAACACCGGCCAGCAGATCGTGATGCCGGCGCTCGCGGTGAAGCCGGACAAGTCCCAGCTGAGCAAGCTGTCGCTGCCGGCCGGCGTACAACCGTCCAAGTCGAACGTGGAGTGCCCCGCGTCGCTCGGCTGCGAGTGGCTGCCGGCGCCGTACTCCGAGTTCGGCACGGCGGGCGACTACGGCAACCACGACCTCGCCAACCGGCCGAAGACCGGCAAGATCAACTACATCGTCATCCACGACACCGAGGGCACCTGGCAGGGCGTGCTGAACCTGGTGCAGGACCCGACGTACGTGAGCTGGAACTACACGATGCGCTCGTCGGACGGCCACGTCTGGCAGCACGTGAAGGCCAAGGACGTCGCCTGGCACGCCGGCAACTGGTACGTGAACATGCACAGCATCGGCATCGAGCACGAGGGCTTCGCGCCGCAGGGCGCCACCTGGTTCACCGAGTCGCTCTACCGCAACTCGGCCAAGCTGGTGCGCTACCTGGCCGTGAAGAACAACATCCCGCTCGACCGTGCGCACATCATCGGCCACGACCAGGTGCCGGGCACGGTCCCGTCCACGGTCGCCGGCATGCACTGGGACCCGGGACCGTACTGGGACTGGGAGCACTACTTCGACCTGCTCGGCGCGCCGATCTGGGGCAAGTCCGTGCTGCCGGTGAAGGCCGGGTCGGTCGTCACGATCAAGCCGGGCTTCGCGGGCAACGTCCAGGTCGTCAGCAACTGCGACGCCCCGGGTACGCCGTGCAAGCCACAGGCCACTAACTTCGTGTACCTGCGCCAGGCGCCGGACGACAACGCCCCGCTGGTCAAGGACATCGGCCTGCACAAGGACGGCTCGGACGGTACGACGGACGTGGCCGACATGGGCTCCCGGGCGGCGGCCGGCTCGCAGTACGTCGTAGCGGAGCGGCAGGGTGACTGGGTGGCTGTCTGGTACCTCGGGGCGAAGGGCTGGTTCAAGAGCCCGGTCTCCGCGCCGGACGCGTTCGCCAAGCCCAGCCTGGTCGTGAAGCCGAAGGCGGGCCGTACGTCGGTGCCGGTGTATGGACGGGCGTACCCGGAGCAGGCGGCGTACCCGGCCGGGATCCCTTACCAGACGGTGACTCCGCTGCAGTACACGATCGGCGCGGGCCAGGCCTACCCGGTCGCTGACCTGCGCATCGAGACCGACTACTACCGGGCTGTCACGTTCAACGGTCAGGCGCCGGCGGACCACGTACAGGTGCTCGGCAAGGACAGGTACTACGAGATCTGGTTCGGCCACCGGATGGCATACGTCCGGGCTGCCGACGTAGACGTACGGCCGGCCGTCTAGGCTGCCGCACGTGATCGACGAAGCCGTCCAGCCGTTGCTGGACGGCTTCGTTACGTCTGTACGGACTGTCGCCGACGTCCGGGCCGTCTGGCTGCACGGGTCGCTGGCGCTGGGGGACTACCAGCTGGGCCGCAGCGACCTGGACGTGATCGTCGTCGTGTCCGGGCCGCCGCCGCCCTCCGTCGCCGAGGTACACCAGGAGCTGATCCGGTCGGACCCGCTGGCCGCCAAGCTGCACTGCTCGTACATGACGGACCTCGCGGACCTGTCCGTGCGGCACCCGACGTTCGCCCAGCAGCGGTACTTCGACCGGCCGGTGACGCCGGTGACCCGCCGGGAGCTTGCCATCGGCAACCGATCGCTCTACGGGCCGCCGCCGGCCGAACTGCTCCCGCCGGTGTCCGACGAGGAGCTGTTCGAGTTCGTCCGCCGGGACCTGCGCGACTTCTGGCTGCCGGCCGCGCGGAAGCGGGAACGGTGGTACCGCGACATCTGGGTCGACCTGAGTCTGCTCACGATCGCTCGGGCGCACGTGACGCTGGCGACCGGAGACCTGATCACCAAGCGGGCCGCGCTCGACATCCTGCCGCGGCTCGGGGCGCCCGCGGACGTCGTCGAGGACATCCGCCGGCGCCGGTACGGGCCGGAGTTCCGGATCGGGCCGTGGTGGCGGCACACCCGCGCCGGGCTGACCCGGCGCTTCGTGCGGACCGCGATACCCACGGTCCTGGGTCAACAGCTCAGTTGACGGTGATCTCGGTGCCGCCGGTGAGCTTCAGCAGCTCGTCGTAGCTGGTCGGGAAGACCGAGTGCGGGATGCCCGCCGCGGCCCAGATCACGTCGTACTGCGCCAGCGCGGTGTCGACGTACGTCGGGACCCGGCCCGGGTGCCCGACCGGGGCGACGCCGCCGATCGACTGGCCGGTGTGCTCCTTGACGAACTCCGGGGTGGCCCGCTTCAGCTTCCCGATCCCGAGCCCGGCGGCCACCTTCGCGGTGTCCACGCGGTGCGCGCCCGAGGTGAGGATCAGCACCGGGGCGCCGTCGCCGCTGAAGATCAGGCTGTTCGCGATCGCGCCGACCTCGCAGCCGAGCTCCGCCGCCGCGGCCGCCGCGGTCGGCACCGCCTCGTCCAGGATCACGATCTCTCCGGTGGCACCGGCCGCCTGCAGCGCGTCGGCCACCTTCTGCACATTGGGATGACTGCTCACCCTGGTGAGCTTAGGCGCCCTGTCATCCGGGTTTCGGGCCCCGTCCGAAACCGGCTTTCCGAAAACTGTCGGTGGCCCCCGGCACGATGAAGTCATGGAGACCGGAACCGTGCCCAGCATGCCCGCCCCCGCGGTCGCGGCTGCCCGCGTCCCGGTCCCCGGCGCGCCGGCACCGGTTCCCGTTGACGACTGCCGGCAGGCGACGATACGCTTCCAGTGTTCGAACAGATGTTCGATTGCCTCGGACCCGGCTTCGTCGGGAGGCCGGACCGGGGTGGACCGGACAGCTGGACGACTCCGGTGCGGAGTTGCGGCCGCATCGGAATCCGGTGGTCCCGGCGGGCCGGGCACCGGGGTGGACCTCGACCCCCACCCCGGGCTCACCCGCCGGGCCGCCGACCAGGGACCGGCCGTTCAGCAGGGCGTGGAACACAGGAGGCGATGGAGCATGTGGGAGTTCGACGACGCCGTCGAGGTGCACTCGGTGCCCGTGGACGGCGTGCAGATCCCCGACCAGTTCCTCTGGCGCGGCCGGCTCTGGCGGGTCCGCGCGGTCCGCTCGCAGTGGACCGAGACCGCCGCCTGGTGGGAGCGCGGCGTGATCGGCACCGGCCGGATCCACGACCCGCTGGCCTCCACCCGCCCGGCGTCCGACGGCGACTCGCTGGCGCGGATCGACGCGGCCACGGTCGCGGAGGTCTGCTCGGCGGCCGTCGGCGTGCTGGACGCGGAGTGGGGTCCGGAGCGCTCGGTGTTCCGGGTGGAAGCCGGCTGCGGCCGGTTCGGACGGCAGGAGATGTTCGATCTCGCCCACGACCCGCACTCGGGCCGCTGGCAACTGGAGAGGGTGACCGACCGATGACAGTTTCACCGGTATCGCCGGCTGCGGCCGGTGCGGCCAGCCGCGAGCTGTTCCGTGCCCGGGCCGCGCTGGCCGAGGCGACCGAGACCACCGACCACCTGATCCGCTACTCGAGCGCGCACATCGCGGCGCTCCGGGTCGCGGCCGCGGTCCTCGCCGTCCGCGCCCGCCCGGTGCGCTCGGGCAGCCGCCGCCGGGTGCAGCGCAACGCCTGGGTGCTGCTCGCCGAGGTCGCGCCGGAGTTCGGCGAGTGGGCCACGTTCTTCGCCGCCGGGGCCGCCCAGCGCGCGGCTGCCGAGGCCGGGCTGGCGCGCGCCGTCAGCACCCGCGAGGCCGACGACCTGGTCCGCGCGGTCGACACGTTCTACACCCAGGTGGAAGCGAGCCTGCGGCTGTCCACCAGCCCGGTGCTCACCGCGACCACCGACCCGCAGTCCGTCCTCACCCAGTCCTGGATGCAGGCGAGCTGACCAACCCGTAGTTGAGGAGATCCCGACCGTGAGCGAAACCACGAGAGGCCTGGGCAAGGACCTGTGCGCTCGCGTCCATGCCGTTACCGGCGACGAGTGCTACCTGCCGGACACCCACTACCCCCGTCCGCACCAGTCCCTGTCCGGCGTCTCGTGGCACGACGGCCTCTGCACCCGGTGCGCCGGCTCCGGCCTGCACGCCGACGGCCTCTGCCCAGCCTGCAACGGCACGTCGTTCGAGCCCCTCACCATTTAAGGTCGGCGGGGTGACTGGACTTCCGGTACTGGATGGTGAGGAGCAGCGGGTTCTCGGGAGCTTGCTGGAGAAGCAGTTGACCGTGCCGGCGTCGTACCCGTTGACGGCGAACGCGTTGCGGATGGCCTGCAACCAGGCCAGCAATCGCGAGCCGGTCGTGGACTACGACCAGGGCGCCGTCGAGCGGGTCGCCCGCGGACTGCGGGATCGCGAGCTGCTGCGGATCGTCTGGGTCGACATCGGCCGCCGGACGCTGAAGTACCACCAGATCCTGGACGAGACACTCGGACTCGGCGAGGACGAGCGAGCGCTGATCACCGTGCTGCTGCTCCGCGGCGCGCAGGCGCCGGGGGAGTTGCGGACCCGGACCGAGCGGCTGCACCGGTTCGAGGACCGCTCCGCCGTCGAGGCCTGCCTGCAACGGATGGCCGCGCGTCCCGAGCCACTCGTCCGCGAGCTCGAACGCCGCGCCGGTCAGCACGATCGCCGCTGGATCCACCTGCTCGGCCCGGTGCCCGAGGCGGAAGCCGTCGCCACGGTGGAGCCGGTCGACCGCGACACGGTGATCGCCGACGGCACGGCGGCCCGTGACGAGCGGGTGCGTTCGGCGTACGACGCGGTGGCGACGGCGTACGCGGACGAGCTGCTGGACGAGCTCGACGGGCTGCCGTTCGAACGTTGGCTGCTCGACCGGGTGATCGCCGACGCCAACGGCCGCCCGGTCGTCGAGGTCGGCGCCGGGCCTGGGCACGTGACGGCGTACCTCGCCGACCGGGACGCGGACGCGACCGGCGTCGACCTGTCGCCGGAGATGGTTGCCGAGGCACGCCGACGGTTCCCGCGGCTCAGGTTCGAGGTCGGCGACCTGCGGCGGCTCGGTCGCCCGCCGGCCAGTCCCGGCTGGGCGGCGGTGCTCGCGTGGTACTCGCTGATCCACCTCGCCGCCTCGGAGTTGCCGGAAACGATCGTCGCGCTGACCCGCCCGCTGGACCCCGGCGGCCTGCTGGTGCTCGCGCTGCACGCCGGCGACGAGGTCCGCCACGTCGACGAGTTCCTGGGCCACGAGGTCAGCCTCGACTACGTCCTGCACAACCCCACCCAACTGGTCCACCTGCTCGAAGCCGCCGGCCTGACCGACATCGAGTGGTACCTCCGTGGCGCGATCGCACCCCGCGCCGAATCCACCAACCGCCTGTACGTCGTGGCCCGTACGCCGTCCTGATCGTCGCGTGCCAGTAGGGTGTGGCGCGGCGGTGTGCACTGAGCTGGAGGGTTGATGGTGGAGCGGCGGCGGCGTGGGGTACGGACGGCGTTGGTCGGCGAGGCGCTGCGGGTTGCGCTGGCGGCGCGGGAGCGGACCGATCCGGGTGCCGGCCTGGACATCGTCGACCTCGGCGGCGGGACCGGTGGGTTCGCGGTGCCGCTGGCGGTCGAGGGGCACCGGGTGACGGTCGTCGACCCGAGCCCCGACGCGCTCGCCTCGCTCGAACGCCGGGCCCGCGACGAAGGCGTCAGCGAACTCGTGCGCGGCGTCCAGGGTGATGCCGCGGAGCTGCTGGGTCTGACCGGGGAGTCGACCGCGGACGCCGTCCTGTGCCACGGGGTGCTGGAGGTCGTCGACGACCCGGTGCAGGCTCTGCAGGCGATGGCGTCGGTGCTGCGGGAGGGCGGCGTACTGAGCCTGCTCGTTGCCCAGCGCAACGCTGTCGTGCTCGCCCGGGCACTCGCCGGGCACCTGGCCGAGGCGCGGATCGCGCTACAGGACCCCGACGGGCGCTGGGGCGTCACCGATCCGATGCCGCGCCGGTTCGACGAGGCCGGGATCACGGCGCAGCTGGCCGACGCCGGGTTCATGGTGCACACGGTGCACGGTGTCCGGACGTTCGCCGACCTGGTGCCGTCGGCGTTCGTCGACTCGGAGCCGGGCGCGGCCGATTCGCTGGCCGAGCTCGAGCGGGCGGCGAGCCAGCACCCGGCGTTCCGCGCGCTGGCCACCCAGCTGCACATCCTCGCCACCCGCTGAGCGGTTGTAACGCAGAGTGATGGCGGCGGCACCTCGCGCGGGCAGTTGCGCGACCGTGACGCGCTGGACAGGCGGTCAGGGTTTCGTGTGGCGCGGGCGCGGCCTAGACTGGAGGCGGCCTATCGAGATCGCGCTCATCATGGAGGGATCGACGGTGCCCCTCTCGGAAGAAGAGCAGCGCCAGTTCGAGCAGCTCGAACGTGCCCTTGCTGCGGAAGACCCGAAGTTCGTTTCCGCCATGCGTGGGACCAATGTGCGCTTGTATTACCGCCGCCGGGCAGTGCTCGCCGGCGTTGGATTCGTGCTGGGCATCGTGGTGCTGATGACCGGCGCAATTCTGCCGAACACCGTCATCGGAGTCATCGGCTTCGTGATGATGGTGGCCTGTCTGTACGTCGCAGCGCTGAGCATGAAGCGGATCAGCAACGCGGGAGAGTCCGACGACATCCCGCCGCCTCCGCCGGCGAAGCGCCACCGGACCAAGCACGAGTCGTCCGGCACGTTCATGGAGCGCATGGAGGACCGCTGGCGCCGCCGCCGCGAGGAAGACCTCTGACGGCCCCCACCACCTGACTTCCGGCCACACCCGCGCCCCCACGGGCCGGGTGTGGCCGTTTATGCAGTGCGCTTCCGGAGGAGCAGGGAGCGGAGCCGGGCCAGCAGCAGGTCGAACTCGTCCAGCAGGTCGGACGCCTCGGCGGTGCCGCGGCTCAGGTACCACCGCCAGGACGGCGGCAGCAACCGTGCCCGCCACCGGCGCCGGGTGGGCGCCTGCACCCATAGAGCCTGCCGTACGGCGGCCGTGTCGTCGCGGAGGTCCAGTTCGAGGTTCGAGTCGCCGGCGTACCGGAGTGCCTCGATGCCGCGGGCCAGCCGGCGCGCCGCCGGGTGGGTCTCCTCCGGGAGCTTCGACACCAGCCACTGACCGGACTGGCGCGGCGTCGAGATGTCCGACCAGTCGAGGTGCAGGTCCCGCGCGGTGTCCCGGACCTCCGCCCACAACCCTTCGGCCCCGGCCCGTCCCGGCGGGCGCAGGTACCGTCGCCGGCGGGTGAGCGTCCGGACCAGCCACGGGATGCAGATCAGCAGGATGACGCCGAGCACACCGGCGATCGCCTGCCCGCCGCCGTTGCGGAACCAGTTGCCGCTGCCGATCGCCGTACCGGTCTGGTCCGGCAGGTTCGGGTCGTGCCGCGGCTTGTCGATCGGCGCGGTCTGCTTGCCGCCCGGTGTCGCCGGCTCGCTGGTCGTCGGCGTGGTGGGGGTGGTCGTGGTCCCGCTCGCGGGGACGGTCCAGCCTGGCGTGGTCGCCACCCGGGCGGACGGCGTCGGCTCGAACCGGACCCAGCCGGTGCCCTGGAAGTACAGCTCCGGCCAGGCGTGCATGTCGTGCATCCGGACCGTGTACTCGCCGTCCTTGCCGGCCGTCCCGGGCAGGAACCCGATGCCGACCCGGGCCGGGATCCCGAGGATCCGGGACATCAGCGCCATCCCGGTCGCGAACTGCTCGCAGTACCCGGACTTGCTGGTCAGCAGGAAGTCCTCGAGCGCGGCCATCCCGCTGCCCTTGACGTTCTGCGTGCTGTACGTGAACCCGCCGCCGGTACGGAACCAGTCCTGCAGCAGCACGGCGGCCTCGAACTTGTTGTCCTTCGCATCCGCCGTCACCCGGTAGGCCAGCTGCTTGATGCTCTCCGGCGTCGTCTCCGGTACGACCATCGTGTACCGGTCGGGAGCGCTGGTGGTGATCGAGTCGTGCAACTGCTCCGGCGTCGGCTGTAGGTCGTACGACGTGAGCCTGTACTCCTTGCCCGCGGCGATGCTGCCGTCGTTGGACATCACGTCCAGTGCGCCGGGGTCGTAGCTCCAGCCCTGCCTGAGCGAGATCGAGTGCAGCGGGTAGGGGACCGGGACGAGCTGCGAGCGGAGGTCCCGGGTGACGCTGATGTCCATCGTGGTCTGCGGGACGTTCGACAGGTCGCCGGTGAAACCGGGCGGCGGCGTCAGGTCGCCGTTCAGCTTGTTCTCCTGGCCGCGGGGCGCGATCTGCCAGGTGTTGCCGTCGAACAGGTCGAGCGCGGTGAGCCGCAGGTAGCTGCCGCCGGACGGGCCGCCCTTGTAGGTCAGCGCGACCACGTTCTCGCCGCGCTTGAGGTTGCGGCCCATGTCGAGCATCGGGTTGGTCGACGAGATCGACGCGCCGGTCCCGGTGCCGGAACTGCCGCCTGCCAGGCCGTTGCCGAGCACACCTTCCGGCAACGCGGGCAGCAACGCGGGCAGCAGCGCGGCGATCGCGACCACGGTCAGCCCGATCCGGCGGCCGGCCTGACCGAGCGCCGACGCCTCCACGGGCTCGGCCGCGTCCAGGTGCGAGACGCCCGAGATCCGCCGGCCCCAGCGACTCAGCCGGCTCCGTCCCTCCGAGGACAGCAGCACGATGTAGCCGATCGCCGGCGGGATGAACAGCAGCCACGGCAGCCCGCCGTGCACGGTCGCGGCCGGCACCGTGTACATGATCAGCAGCAGCAGGCCGGACCACGCCGCCTGCCGGAGCTGGACCGCGATCACGTGGATCAGGAACCCGGTCACCGAGATCACGGTCACCGCGAACAGCGTCAGGTGCGGGTCCTGCGGCAGCGGCGCGCTGAACCGGTTGATCGAGTCCATCGCGTCGACCAGCTGCGAGTTGAACTCGATCGCCGTCGCCTTCCACGGGAACAGCCCGAACTTCATCGTGCTGTGCAGGAAGAACAGCGAGAGCAGCTCGGTCAGCACCAGCAGCTGGACGATCGGTACGACGACCCGCGGGATGCGCAGGTTCTGCAGCAGGACGCCGACGCCGGTGATCAGCGCACACAGGAACGCACTGACGAACACGAACGGCCCGGAGAATACCGGCGTCAGCACCAGCGACCCGAGCGCGGTCGCGCCCCACGCGGCAATGGAGATCCTTGCGTGACCGGTCATCGGGCCTCCCGGCCTGGACTGAGGAGCGGAGGGAGCGAAGCGACCGGAGCGACGAGGGAAGGCCGGGAGCAACAGCCCGATGACCTGCCGCGACGGAGTCGGGGCATATGTGCTGTCATGCGATACGTCCGCTCCTCAGGCCCAGGCCTGACCACACAGTGGGGAGGTGGTCGCCGCGGCGGACTCTGGCTACTCGCCAGCCGTTGCGGCGGAGTTCGTTGTCGGTGGCGTCCGTGGCCGCGGTCAGGCGGGCCGCCTTCTCGGTCGCCTCGGCGCCGACCGCCCAGCTGGCCGCGTCCAGCACCAGCGCGACACCGGTCGCCTGGCTGGTCCGCCACCGGTTCAGGGCGATGACGTCATCGATGCTGCAGGCGCCCAGGACGGCGATCACCAGGCTCGGCTCCTGCGCGTGCCGGTCGACGCTCAGCAGCGGACCGAGCTCGGCGTACTTGTGCTCCTCGACGGTCGCGCACTCGGTCAGCAACTGCTGCTGGCTGAGCGGCTGGTGGACCGCGGCGGACGTCCGGTGCGTGATCGCGGACAGCGTGGTCGGCCCGCCGAGCATCGTGGTGACGTACCCGCGGCGCAACCGGTCGATGCCGATCGACGCGACCGCGCTGACCGCCCACTCCAGACTCGACGACGGCCCGTGCCCGTGGTGCGAGATCATCCGTGCGTCCAGGAACAGCGAGCACCGGCTCTGCCACGGCTGCTCCTCGCGGCGGACCATCAGCTCGCCGCGGCGCGCGGTCGACCGCCAGTGCACCCGCCGCAGGTCGTCGCCGTCGCGGTACTCGCGGACGGTCGCGTCCTCTTCACCGGCAGCTGCGATCGCCCGCGGCCGGTTCTCGCCGGAGCCGGCCCGGTCAGCGCCCAGCCGTACTTCGGGAAGCTTGTAGACCCGCGGCGTCACCAGCAGGTGCTGGCTGCGGGTGAACGTCCGGCTCGTCTCCACCAGCCCGAACGGGTCCGCGACCGTCAGCATCAACGGCCCGACCTGGAACAGCCCGCGGACGTCGGACTTGACCGGGTACGTGACGGTACGGCGCCAGTTCGGGCTGACCCGGTCGACGACGAACCGCGGCCGGTGGCCCAGTACGTAAGGAATCCGGTCCTCGAGCAGCAGCAGCCCCGCGGGCATCCGGCCCTGGTTGCTCAGCGTCAGCTCGACCGTCGCCTGCGTTCCGACCGGGACCTGGTCCGGCGCGAGGCTGCGGCGTACCTGCAACCGCAGCCGCGTCCGGCCGACGACCAGCGCTGCCACCACCGGCAGCGCGGCCAGCAGGATGCCGACGCGCAGCAGGTCCTTCTGGCCGAGCAGCAACGCGCACAGCGACGCAGTGATCCCGGCAGCGACGAACGCCCGCCCTCTGGTGGTCAGTCCGCGCAGTGCCTGCCGCATGTCTCAGTCCCGACGACTACGGGGGAGCGGCACGCTGGCCACCAGCCCGGCGATGATGTCGGCCGCGCCGCGCCCACCGAGATGCGCCTCGGCCGCCGGCAGCACGCGGTGCGCCAGCACCGGTACCGCCAGTTCCTGGATGTCGTCCGGCAGCACGAACTCGCGGGCGTCGAGAGCAGCCGCCGCCCGCGCCGCCCGGACCAGGTGCAGCGTCGACCGCGGGCTGGCCCCCAGCCGGAGCTCCTGCGAGCGGCGGGTCGCGCCGACCAGCGCCACGGCGTACTCCTTCACCGACTCCGACACGTGCACCGACTGCACGGTCTTGACCAGCCGGAGGATCTGCTGGCCGTCCGTGACCGGCTGCAGGATCGCCAGCGGGTCGTCGGCCGCGTGCCCGTCCAGCATCCGCAGCTCGGCGGCCGGCTCCGGGTAGCCCATCGACACCCGCGCCATGAACCGGTCGCGCTGTGCCTCGGGCAGCGGGTACGTGCCCTCCATCTCGATCGGGTTCTGCGTCGCGATCACCATGAACGGCGCTTCCAGGCTGTACGTCGTGGTGTCGACGGTGACCTGGCGCTCCTCCATCGACTCCAGCAGCGCGGCCTGGGTCTTCGGCGAGGCCCGGTTGATCTCGTCACCGACCACGATGTTCGCGAACACCGCGCCCGGCTTGAACTCGAAGTCGCGGATCTCCTGGTTGAAGACCGAGACGCCGGTGATGTCCGACGGCAGCAGGTCCGGCGTGAACTGGATCCGCCGCACGGTGCAGTCGATCGACTTCGCCAGCGCCTTGGCCAGCATCGTCTTGCCGACGCCCGGCACGTCCTCGATCAGCAGGTGCCCCTCGGCCAGCAGAACCGTGATGGCGACCTCGATGACGTCGGGTTTGCCCTCGATCACCTGCTCCATGGCCCGGCGGACGCGGCCCGCGACCTCGGACAGCTCGTCGAAGTCCCCGGCTCCTGCCAGCGGCGAGCTGGTCGCGGTGGTGCTCACTCCGATGCCTCCCCATTCGTTGACTGCCGACACATTCTCACCCGCTGTAGGGGTCTGGCCCAGTCCGGGCCGATATTCGTTACCTGGAGTTTCGGTGTTCATCGGCGCACGCCCTTACGGCGGGTCGGTCTCGGTGCGAGACAAATGGCGGTCCTCCCAGCGTACGGGGACGGAAGAAGCGTGCGGGGCGTACGACGCCACGAATCGGTACCTGGTTCACGGCTCGTCACAACGAATGGTTCATCGCCTACCTGCCGACCGTCCTCCACTTTCCTCCACCGGGTCCTCCATTCCGCTCCACACGCCGGTTCGGGAGGGCAGTTGAGGCGGCAGCGACACGCGGGTGCCGAGCGTGGATTCAGGCGGCACGGAGGCGGCACGGGGGCGGCACGGGGTCGGAATGGGGCGGAAGTTGGTTGACGGTGGTGGAAAGTGGAGTAAGGTGGAGCGCAGTGGAACTGAAGTGGTGGAAAGCACTCGCCTGGAGTCGGAGAGTCCGCAACGGGGAGGTGGAGCGTGTTCCTCGGAACTCACTTCCCCAAGCTCGACGACAAGGGGCGGCTGTTCCTGCCGGCGAAGTTCCGCGACGAGCTGGCCGACGGTCTGGTGATCACACGAGGGCAGGAGCGATCGCTGTCCGTGTGGCCGGAGCGTGAGTTCGTCCAGCTGACCGAGCAGTTGAAGCAGGCTCCGATCACCAACAAGGGTGCGCGGGACTACCTACGGATGTTGTTCGCCGGCGCCTCCAACGAGATGCCGGACAAGCAGGGCCGGGTCACCATCCCACCGATGCTTCGTGACTATTCAGGACTTGATCGCGACTGCGTCGTCATCGGGGCGATGAACCGGGTGGAGATCTGGAACACGGAGAACTGGAACCGGTACTCCGCGGAGCAGGAGCAGGCGTTCGCCGACCTGTCCGAGGAAGTACTGCCAGGCATCTTCTGAAGCAAAGCTGAACAGTGTGCGAGGACCGAGACACACCGACCGTCCGGTGAGATCACGGGTCCGACTTCCGACCTGGAGTGTTGGCGTCACTTCCCCGGCGCCAAGACCGAGCAGGTACTTCCCCGGAAGGCGTACCCGCGATCTGACCGGACGGTGCTGTCTACCCACGCACACCACATGACCTGCGGGGGCAGGGTCGCTCCCGCAGTGCAGGAACTGACGGGAAGGGTCGAGATGGACGCTGCGGAGCGGCATGTGCCGGTGATGCTGGAGCGCGTGGTCGCGCTGCTGGCACCGGCGCTCGCGCGTCCCGGCGCTGTCTTCGTCGACGCGACCCTCGGCCTCGGCGGGCATTCGGAGGCGTTCCTGCGGGCGTTCCCCGAGGTCCGGCTGATCGGCTTCGACCGGGACCCGAACGCGCTGCGGCTGGCCGGCGAGCGGCTCGCGCCGTACGACGAGCGGATCACCCTCGTGCACGCGGTGTACGACGAGTTGCCGCGGGCGCTCGCGGATCTCGGCGTACCGGCGATCGACGGCATCCTGTTCGACCTGGGCGTCTCGTCGATGCAGCTGGACGAGGCCGACCGCGGGTTCGCGTACTCACAGGACGCGCCGCTGGACATGCGGATGGACCCGACCGGCGGGACCACCGCGGCCGACATCGTGAACACGTACAGCGCGGCCGACCTGGCCCGGATCCTGTTCCAGTACGGCGAGGAGAAGTTCGCCCGCCGGATCGCGGACCGGATCGTCCGGGAGCGGGCGGCCGAGCCGTTCACGAACAGCGCGCGGCTGTCCGAGCTGGTCCGGGACGCGATCCCGCAGGCCGGCAAGCGGACCGGTGGACACCCGGCGAAGCGGACCTTCCAGGCGCTCCGGATCGAGGTGAACGGAGAGCTCGACGTACTGCGTCGCGCGCTCCCGGCCGCGCTCGGTGCGCTGGCGCTGCACGGCCGGATCGTGGTGATGAGCTACCACTCGCTCGAGGACCGGATCACCAAGCAGGCGTTCGCGCCGGGCACGAAGTCCGACGTACCGGACGACCTGCCGGTGATCCCGGCCGGGCACGAACCGTATCTGAAGCTACTGACCCGGGGCGCCGAACGGCCGACCGAGGAGGAGGTCGCGGTGAACCCGCGCGCCGCCTCCGCTCGCGTCCGGGCGGCCGAGCGAATCCGGGAGAAGGGACTGGTGGCCTGATGAGTACCGTCTTCAGCCCGCAGAAAGCGCGGGTGACGCCGGCCCCTGTTGCGAAGAAGGAGCAGCCGCGGCTGCGGGTGGTGTACGGCGCACCGTTCCGGCCGCCGCGGATGCCGTTCGTGATCTTCGTGGTGTCGCTGCTGGCCGCCGGGCTGGTCGGTCTGCTGCTGCTGAACACGCAGCTGCAGAGCGGGACCTTCGACATCACCAAGCTGAACAGCCAGGCGAACGACCTGCGCGACCAGCAGCAGCAGCTGGAGAAACAGGTGCGGGCGCTGGAGTCGCCGCAGAACCTGTCCGACCGGGCCCTGCGGATGGGCATGGTGCCGAACCCGAACCCGGTGTTCCTGCGGCTGTCCGACGGGCGCGTGCTCGGCGTACCGGCGGAAGGCAAGGCCGGGGCCGGTACGGCGATGTTCGGCCAGCAGACGCCGACCGCCAAGACGACAGCCAAGCCGGTCACCCCGGTCAAACCGGTGAAGCCGGTGACGCCCGTCAAACCGGTGACACCGGTCAAGCCGACGACCGGGACCGCGACCACGCACACAGCAACCGGGCACACGGCAACCGGGCACACGGCAACCGGGCACACGACAACCACGACCAAGCCGCCGGCCGGCACCAAGCCGCCGGCCACGACGAAGCCCGCCACGACCACACGGGGATGATCGGATGACGGACCGACGGGGAAACGAGCCGCCACGCAAACGTGGTACCGAACCAGGTAGGGGCAATCCACCCCGCAAGGCTCAGCCCCGTCGCCCGTCCGCTACAGACAGTGCCCGCAACACCCCCCAGCGCCCCGAGTCCACCCGAGACCGCCTCCTCCGCCAAGCGGAGGAGGAGCGTAAGGCAACACGCGCGAGTGCGTCCGCGCCACGTGCGCAGGCGGCTCGGAAGGCGCCGGCCAAGAAGGCTGCAGGCACGCCGCGCCCTGTCAGCGCGAAGAAGTCTGTCGGTACTAAGAAGGCTGCCGGGCCGCGGCCCGTGGGGGCTAAGAAGGCTGTCAAGAAGGGTTCTGGGAAGAAGCGGCCTCCGCAGAATCGGCCTCAGGCTCGGCCTGCGAAGCGGAAGGTGCGGAAGGCGCCGCGGATGTTGCGGCTGGGGCGGCCTGCGCTGCGGCTGCGGCTGACCTTTGGCGTGATGGCGTTCGTACTGTCGTTGTTCGCCGGCCGGCTGGTGCTCCTGCAGGGCGTCGACCCGAACAGCTACGCGGCCGCGGCGACCAAGGAGAACGCGCGCGCGTTCATCCTGCACGCCGATCGCGGCACCATCCAGGACCGTAACGGCGTCGAGCTGGCGGTCACCGAGGACGCGGTCGCGATCACCGCCGACCCGAAGCAGACCAAGCCGGTCGCGCAACAGCTGGCCGCGATCCTCGCCCCGAAGCTGCCCGGTACGAAGGTCGCCGACCTGATCAAGTCGATGTCCGGCCCGGGCCGGTTCGCCTACGTCGCGCGCCAGGTCAGCCCGACCACGTGGAGCGCGATCCAGGCCGAGATCAAGGCCGCGAACCTGCCGATCAGTAAGCAGAACAGGGGCAAGCCGCAGGAGCAGCAGGCCACGCTGCTGGGCGGGCTGTACACCGAGGAGAACCCGATCCGCAGCCACCCGAACGGCAGCATCGCGGCCACCCTGGTCGGTGTCACCAGCAAGGAGGGCAAGGGCCAGTCCGGGCTGGAGTACGGCCTGAACGACAAGCTGTCCGGCCAGGACGGCAAGGCGGTCTACGAGGTCGATGCCAACGGCAACCAGATCCCGAACGCGAACCACACCGTCCAGGAGCCGAAGCCCGGCATCGGCCTGCAGCTGACCCTGGACACCGACCTGCAGTTCTTCGCCGAGAAGCGGATCCAGCAGGCGGTCCAGCAGTACAAGGCGAGCGCGGGCACCGTGGTCGTGCTGGACGTGAAGACCGGCGAACTGCTGGCGCTGGCCAACTACCCGTCGTTCGACCCGAACAAGCCGTACACCTCGGCGGACCTGAGCAACACCGCCCTGCAGCGCAGCTACGAGCCGGGCAGCGTGCAGAAGGTGGTCACGATGGCCGCCCTCGCCGACGCCGGGAAGATCGACCTGAACACCAAGCTCCAGGTGCCCGGCACGATCGACGTACAGCGCCGGACGATCAAGGACCACTGGGCGCACAACACGATGAACCTGACCATCTCCGGGGTGATCGCGAAGTCGTCGAACGTCGGCACGATCATGGTCTCGCACCGGATGCCGATCCCGCAGTTCGTGAAGTACCTGCACGACTTCGGCTTCGGCGAGCCGACCGGGCTGAACTTCCCCGGCGAGACCAACGGCCGGCTGGCCCCGGGTGACGAGTGGCCGGAGATCACCCGGTCGAACGTCGCGTTCGGCCAGGGCCTGTCGGTGAACGCCGTACAGGAGGCCGCCGCGGTGAACGCGGTCGCGAACGGCGGTGTCTACGAGCCGCCGAAGCTGATCCGCAACTACATCCAGGCCGACGGCACGCTGACCCCGAACCAGACCGCACCGGCCCGCCGGGTGGTCAGCGAGAAGGCAGCCAAGGAGGTCACCACGATGATGGAGTCGGTGACCGCGAAGAAGGGCACCGCCCCGCTGGCCGCGATCGACGGATACCTTGTGGCCGGCAAGACCGGTACGGCGCAGCAGGTCGTCCCCGGCACCGGCAAGTACGGCGCCTGGGCGACGTCTTTCGCCGGATTTGCCCCGGCCGACAACCCACGGTTCGTGACGTACGTCGTACTGCACGATCCCCAGGGTGCCCGGGGTGGTGGTCTCCAAGGAGGACCGGTGTTCCGAGACGTGATGAGCTACGCGCTGCAGAAGTACGTCGTCCCGCCGACCGGGGCGGCGCAGCCGACCATCCCGCTGACCTGGTGATGAACCAGCAGTTGGTGACGCAGGGTCAGGTAGGAGTCACAGGGTCCGTGGCGGTAGCCTCAGGGCCCGTGTCCACCCCTACCGCCGCCGGCGGCGCGGTCGCAGCGATCCGGCCCCGGCACGTCGTGCCGGTCGGCCTCGCCGACCTCGCGAACGTCGCCCACGCACAAGCTCCGGCAGAGTCGCCGGCAGCCGCGCAGGTGCCTGCGAATGTGCACGTGACCGGCGTATCCCTCGACTCGCGTTCCATCTTTCCGGGCGACCTGTACGCCGCGCTGCCCGGTGCGGTCACGCACGGTGCGGAGTACGTCGCGAAGGCCCGGCAAGCGGGCGCCGTCGCCGTACTGACCGACCCGTCCGGTGCCGGGCGCGCCGCGGCAACCGGTCTCCCGGTGCTGGTCGTCGACCGGCCGCGGAGCGTGCTCGGCGCGGTCGCCTCCCGGATCTACGGCGAGCCGACCAGCGAGCTGCGGCTGATCGGGGTGACCGGCACCAACGGCAAGACCACCACGAGCTACCTGCTGGATTCCGTGCTGCGGCGGCTCGGCCCGGCGGCGCTGATCGGGACGATCGAGACGCGGGTCGGCGACGAGGTCGTGAAGAGCGTCCGGACCACACCTGAGGCCACCGACCTGCAGGCGCTGTTCGCGGTGATGCGCGAGCACGCCGTCGAGTGGTGCGCCATGGAGGTGTCCAGCCACGCGCTGGCGATGGGCCGGGTCGACGGCGCGCGGTTCGCGGTCGCGGGCTTCCTGAACCTGACGCAGGACCACCTGGACTTCCACAAGACGTTCGAGGAGTACTTCCAGGCGAAGGCCTCGTTGTTCACCCCGCAGCGCTGTGATGTCGCGGTGGTGACGATCGACGACGAGTACGGGCGCCGCCTGGCCGCGCAGACCGTCGTACCGCTGGTCACCGTGTCGGCGAAGGGTGACGCGGACTGGACCGTCACGCACCGGCACCGCTCCGAGCACGGGACCACGGTGCTCGACATCCAGGGCCCGGGGGAGACGCTGACGGTCGAGATCGGGCTGCCGGGCGACTTCAACGTGGCGAACGCGCTGCTCGCGACCGCGATGCTGCGGCAGCTCGGCGTCCCGGCGGAGGCGATCGCGGCCGGGCTGCGGACCGCGAGCGTGCCGGGGCGGATGGAGACGTTCACCCGCGAGGACGGGCTGGCGGTGATCGTGGACTACGCGCACACGCCGGACGCGGTCGCGCTGGCGCTGAAGGCTGCTCGCGGCGCGACCAAGGGCAGGTTGTTCGCGGTCGTCGGCTGCGGCGGCGACCGGGACCCGTGGAAGCGGCCCGCGATGGGCGCCGAGGCCGCGAAGGCGGCGGACGTGGTGATCGTCACCGACGACAACCCGCGCAGCGAGGACCCGGCCGCGATCCGGGCCGCCGCGCTGGCGGGCGCCCGCGACGCCGTACCGGAGGTGAACCTGCACGAGGTCGGAGACCGCCGGCAGGCGATCGCGTCGGCGATCCGGCTGGCCGGCCCGGGGGACACCGTCGTCGTACTCGGAAAGGGCCACGAGACAGGCCAGGACGTCGGTGGTGTGATCCACCCGTTCGACGACCGCGAAACCGTGCGTGAGCTGTTGGAGGCAGATCGGTGATCCCTGTCAGTTGCGGCGAGATCGCCGACATCGTCCGCGGCGCGCTGGTGGGGGTCGACCCTGCGGCCGTCGTCGACGGCGCGGTCACGATCGACTCGCGGGAGGCCGGCCCCGGTGGGCTGTTCGTCGCGCTGGCCGGCGAGCGCGTCGACGGTCACGACTTCGTCGGTACGGCGACCGCGGCAGGCGTGACGGTTTCGCTGACCACCCGACCGGTCGACGGCAGCCCGTGCATCGTCGTCGACGACGCGGAGCGTGCGCTCGGCGACCTGGCCCGGCTGGTGATCGGCCGGCTGCCCGGCCTGACCGTGATCGCCCTGACCGGTTCGACCGGCAAGACCAGCACCAAGGACCTGATCGGCCAGCTGATTAGCCCGTACGGCGAGACCGTCTGCCCGGAGGGCTCGTTCAACAACGAGCTCGGCCACCCGCTGACCGCGCTGCAGGCGACGCCGGACACGAAGTACCTGGTCGCCGAGATGGGTGCCCGGCACACCGGCGACATCACGTACCTGTGCGGGATCACGCCGCCGGCGGTCGGCCTGGTGCTGAACGTCGGCACCTCGCACATCGGCGAGTTCGGGTCCCAGGACAACATCGCGATCGCCAAGGGCGAGCTGATCGAGGCTGTGAAGCCGGACGGTACGGCGGTCCTGAACGCCGACGACCACCGGGTGGCGGCGATGCGGAGCCGGACGCCGGAGAAGGTGCTGACGTTCGGCGAGGCGCCCGAGGCGGATGTCCGCGCCACGGACGTGAAGGTCGACGGCGAGGGCCGCCCGGCGTTCACGCTGCACATCGGCGACTTCAACGCCGCCGTACAGCTGCAGCTGATCGGTGAGCACCACGTCTCGAACGCGCTCGCCGCCGCGGCTGCCACGCTGGCGGCCGGGCTGACGCCGGAGCAAATCGCCGACGGGCTGAACGCCGCGCGGCGGGTGTCGGCCGCACGGATGGAGCTGACGGAGCGTGCGGACGGCGTCACGATCATCAACGACGCGTTCAACGCGAACCCGGACTCGACCCGTGCCGCGCTCAAGTCGCTGGTCGCGATCGGCCGCTCCCGGGGCGCGCGGACCTGGGCGGTGCTCGGCGAGATGCTCGAGCTCGGCGACACCTCGGGCGCCGAGCACGACGCGATCGGCCGGCTGGCCGTCCGGCTGGACGTGAACCGGCTGGTCGTGGTCGGCGCGGGCGCGAAACCGATGCATCTCGGTGCGTCGCTGGAAGGCTCCTGGGGCAACGAGTCCACGTTCGTCGAGACCATCCCCGAGGCGCTCGAGCTGCTGCGCGAAGAGCTGCGCGCGGGCGACGTCGTACTGGTGAAGTCCTCGAAGGCGGCCAAACTCCGCAGCCTCGCGGACGCCCTGGTGGAGGCACAGCAGTGATCACGATCCTGTTCGGCGGCGCCGTCTCGATGGTGCTGACCCTGATCGGCACCCGCTGGGCGATCAAGTGGCTGGCCCGCCGCGGCTACGGCCAGGAGATCCGCGACGACGGCCTGAAGTCGCACCAGGTCAAGCGCGGTACGCCGACCATGGGCGGCATCGTGTTCATCGGGGCCACCATCATCGGGTACTTCAGCGCCAAGGTGTTCGTCATGCTCACCACGGGCGCCGGCAGTGCGCCGAGCGCCTCGGCGCTGCTGGTGCTGTTCCTGTTCGCCGGAATGGGCGCGGTCGGCTTCCTGGACGACTTCATCAAGATCTTCCGGCAGCGCAGCCTCGGCCTGCGCAGCAAGGCGAAACTGGCCGGCCAGACGCTGGTCGCGGTGGTGTTCGCGGTGCTCGCGCTGCAGTTCCCGGACGACCGCGGGCAGCGGCCGGCGTCGCCGTTCATCTCGTTCATCCGGGACATCGGCTGGCTGGAGCTGCCCGCCATCCTGGTCATCATCTGGATCCTGCTGCTGATCGCGGGGATGTCCAACGGTGTGAACCTGGCCGACGGCCTGGACGGTCTGGCCACCGGCGCGTCGATGATGGTGTTCGGCGCCTACACGCTGATCTGCATCTGGCAGTTCAACCAGAGCTGCGCGACCGAGCGCGGGGTCGGTGCCAAGTGTTACGAAGTACGGGATCCCCGTGACCTCGCGGTCGTGGCGGCCTGTCTGACCGGTGCGTTGTTCGGGTTCCTGTGGTGGAACGCGTCGCCGGCCAAGATCTTCATGGGCGACACCGGTTCGCTGTCGCTCGGCGGCGCGCTCGCCGGCATGGCCGTGATGACCCGCACCGAGCTGCTGGTGCTGGTGCTCGGCGGACTGTTCGTCGTCATCACCGCGTCGGTGATCCTGCAGGTCGGCTACTTCAAGATCACCAAACAGGCGACCGGCGTCGGGAAACGCCTGTTCCTGATCGCGCCACTGCATCACCACTTCGAGATGCTCGGCTGGGAACAGGTCAACGTGGTGATCCGGTTCTGGATCATCCAGGGCCTGTGCGTGGTGATCGGCCTCGGCATCTTCTACGCGGAATGGGTGACCGGATGAGTCTCGAGACCCGTACGTCGGACGGCTGGGCGACGACGCGGTTCGTCGTGCTCGGCTTCGGTACGGCGGGCTACGCGTGCGCCGACTCGCTGCTCCAGGCCGGCGCGGAGCACCTCGTCGTACTGGACGACCGGGACAACGGGGCGCTGCGGGAGAAGGCGCAGATCCTGGAGACGCTCGGCGCCACGATCACGCTCGGCCCGGGCAGCACGCAGGAGCTGCCGAAGGACGTCGACGTCGTCGTCACGTCTCCCGGCGTACCGCCGCACGCGCCGCTGCTCGCGCAGGCGGCCGAGCGCGAGGTGCCGATCTGGAGCGAGATCGAGCTCGCCTGGCGGCTCCGTGACCCGGCGAACGCCGCGCCCTGGCTGTGCATCACCGGGACCAACGGCAAGACCACGACCGTGCAGATGCTGACCGCGATGCTGCAGGCGGCCGGCCACCGGGCCGTTGCCGCGGGCAACGTCGGGCTGCCGTTGCTCGAGGCGGTCATGGACCCCGAGCCGTACGACGTGATCGCGGTCGAGCTGTCGTCGTACCAGCTGCACTTCACGCACTCGATGTCGGCGCACTCGGCCGCCGTACTGAACATCGCCCCGGACCATGTCGACTGGCACGGCTCGCTCGCGGCGTACGCCGCGGACAAGGGCCGGATCTTCGACAACTGCCGGGTCGCGTGCGTGTACAACGTCGCCGACCCGGCCACCGAGCACCTGGTCGAAGAGGCCGACGTGGTCGAGGGCTGCCGGGCGATCGGTTTCACCCTCGGTACGCCGGGACTCTCGATGCTCGGGCTCGTCGACGACCTGCTCGTCGACCGCGCGTTCGTGGAGCAACGCAAGACGTCCGCGCTCGAGCTGGCCTCGATCGACGACATCACGCCGCCCGCGCCGCACAACGTCGCGAACGCGCTGGCGGCGGCCGCGCTGGCCCGCGCGTTCGGCGTACCGGCGACCGCCGTTCGGGACGCCCTGCGGGGTTTCCGGCCGGACGCGCACCGGATCGCGCAGGTCGCGGAGGTTGCCGGGGTCAACTATGTCGACGACTCGAAGGCGACCAACCCGCACGCCGCGCAGGCCTCGTTGCTGGCGTACGAGCACGTGGTCTGGATCGCCGGCGGCCAGGCCAAGGGCGCGATGTTCGACGACCTCGTCACCGCAGCCCGCGAACGTTTGCGGGCCGTCGTACTGCTCGGCCAGGACAAGGCCGTGATCGCCCAAGCTCTCGAGCGACACGCACCGGATGTCCCGAGGTTCGTCGTCGAGTCAACGGACACTGGTGCCATGGAGATCGTGGTGGGGGAGGCGGCGAAGCTCGCGCAGGTGGGTGACACCGTGCTGCTCGCTCCCGGCTGCGCATCCTGGGACATGTTCGCCAACTACGGAGCCCGTGGGGACGCGTTCGCCGAAGCTGTGCGCCGGCTGGGGTGATCGCGTGACGTCGGTCGCAGATCAGCCGGACCAGAAGAAGCAGAACAGCACCGAGCGGCCGTGGATCGCGGCGATCCGGGACGTGCTGGACCGGCCGCTGACGTCGTACCACATCGTGCTCGGCGCGACCGGGCTGCTGCTGGTGCTCGGACTGATGATGGTGCTGTCGGCGTCCAGCGTGCTGTCGTTCCGCGTGTACGGGAGCAGCTACACGATCTTCACCCGGCAGCTGATCTGGGTGTCCGTCGGGCTGCCGATGGCGTACGTCGCCTCCCGGATGACGCCGCGGCACTTCCGGATGCTCGCGTACGTCGCGCTGCTCGGCTCGACGTTCCTGCTCGTGCTGACCTTCATCCCGGGCCTCGGCGTCGGCGTCAACGGCAACACCAACTGGCTGCGCCTCGGCGGACCGCTGCAGATCCAGCCGAGCGAGTTCGCCAAGCTCGCGATGGTGCTGTGGTGCGCGGACCTGTACGCCCGCAAGGAGAAGCTGCTCACCCAGTGGAAGCACCTGCTGGTCCCGATGGTCCCGGTCTGCGGCCTGGTGATCGCGCTGGTGGTCGGCCAGCACGACCTCGGTACGGCGCTGGTCCTGATGGCCGTGATGATCGGCATGATCTGGGTCGTCGGCGCGCCGACCCGGTTGTTCGTCTCGACCATCGCGGTGGTCGGGCTGGTGGCGACGTACTTCGTCAACGCGGAGAAGTACCGGATGCAGCGGGTGACGTCGTTCCTGGACCCGTTCGGTGACCCGTCCGGCGTCGGCTGGCAGGCGTACCACTCGTTCTACGCGCTCTCGACCGGCGGCTGGTGGGGCGTCGGGATCGGCAACAGCCGGCAGAAGTGGGGCAACCTGCCCGAGGCACACACCGACTTCATCTTCTCGGTGATCGGTGAGGAGCTCGGCCTGGTCGGTTCGCTGACCGTGCTCGCGCTGTTCCTGCTGCTGGCCTACGCCGGGGTGCGGATCGCGACCCGGAACACCCAGCCGTTCGTCCGCTACGCGGCGGCCGGGATCACCGTCTGGCTGATGGCGCAGGCCGTGGTCAACCTCGGCGCCGTGATCGGACTGCTACCCATCGTGGGTATCCCGCTCCCGCTTTTGTCGTACGGTGGTTCCGCACTGCTGCCGACGCTGATCGCGATCGGCATGCTGCTGTCCTTCGCGAAGGCCGAGCCCGGCGCGCAGGCCGCCCTGAAAGAATCCCGGCGACCTCGTTTCGGCTGGCTGCCTTCGCGGCGTTAGTCACACAAATGAACCCCGCGGGAGCGTTGAAAGCTGTGCCCAGCATCGTTCTGGCCGGTGGCGGTAGCGCCGGCCACACCTCACCCCTGATCGCCACGGCGGACGCTCTGCGCCGGATCGACCCGACCATCGAGATCCTGGCCCTCGGGACCGAGCGCGGCCTGGAGACCCGGGTGGTTCCGGAGGCCGGGTACCGGCTGGAGCTGATCCCGCCGGTGCCGCTGCCGCGCAGGCCCACGCCCGCGCTGTTCGCCGTACCGGGCAAGATGCTCGCCTCGGTGAGCGCCGCCCGGAAGGTGCTCGACGAGGCGAAGGCGGACGTCCTGGTCGGCTTCGGCGGCTACGTGTCCACCCCGGCGTACGTCGCCGCCTGGCGGCGGAAGACACCCATCGTCGTGCACGAGGGCAACGCGGTGCCGGGGATCGCGAACAAGTTCGCCGCCCGGTACTGCACCGAAACCGTGTTGACCTCGTTCCCGGGCACCGACCTGCCGCACGCGGAGTACGTCGGGCTGCCGATCCGGCGGGCGATCTCGACGCTGGACCGGGCCGCGCTGCGCGCCGAGGCCCGGCAGTTCTTCGGGCTGCACCCGGACGCGCCGACGCTGTTCGTGACCGGCGGCTCACAGGGCGCGCAGCGGATCAACGAGTCGGTCTCCGGCGCCGCCGCGGACCTGCAGGCGGCCGGTATCCAGGTGCTGCACGCGATCGGCCCGAAGAACACGCTCGAGGTCCCGCAGACCGGCCCACTGCCGTACGTCGTACTGAACTACGTCGACCGGATGGACCTCGCGTACGCCGCCGCGGACCTGGTCGTCTGCCGGTCGGGCGCGAACACGGTCACCGAGGTGTCCGGCGTCGGGCTCCCGGCGATCTACGTCCCGCTGCCGATCGGTAACGGTGAGCAGCGGCTGAACGCGAAGCCGGTCGTCGACGTCGGCGGCGGCGTGCTGATCGACAACGCCGAGCTGACCGTCGACTGGGTGCGGGCCAACGTGCCGCAACTTCTGCTCGACCGCGAGCGTCTGACAGCCATGTCCACAGCTGCGACCGGTGTGATCCGGACCGACGCCGACGACCGGTTGGCGCGGATCATCCTCGATGTGGTGAGGTCTGCGTCGTGATCGTCACCGCTCCTGAAACGCTCCTGCCTGCCGAAAAGCTGGGCCGCGTGCACTTCGTAGGCATCGGCGGCGCCGGCATGTCCGGGATCGCCCGGATCATGGCGGCGCGCGGGATCGAGGTGTCCGGCTCGGACGCCAAGGACGGCAAGGTGCTGGCTGCGCTCCGGGCGCTCGGCGCGACCTGCTGGGTCGGGCACGAGGCCGCGCACGTCGCCGCCGTGGACACCGTGGTGGTCTCCACCGCGATCCGCGAGACCAACCCCGAGGTGGTCGCCGCCCGTGCGGCCGGGATCCCGATCCTGCCGCGGGCCGCCGCGCTCGCGTCGGTGATGGTCGGCCGCCGGACGATCGCGGTCGCCGGTACGCACGGCAAGACCACCACCACGTCGATGCTCACGGTCGCGCTGCAGCACTGCGGCGCCGACCCGTCGTACGCGATCGGCGGGAACCTGAACGAGTCCGGGTCGAACGCCCACGGCGGCAACGGCGACCTGTTCGTGGCCGAGGCGGACGAGTCGGACAAGTCGTTCCTGACCTACTCGCCCGAGGTGTCGATCGTCACGTCGGTGGAGCCGGACCACCTGGACAACTACGGCGACGAGGCCAGCTACCGCAGGGCGTTCGAGGAGTTCTGCGCCCGGGTGCTGCCCGGCGGGTTCATGGTGATCTGCCAGGACGACGCCGGCGCCCGGCAGCTGGCGTCGTACGCGCGGGACAGCGGGATCGACGTCCGGACGTACGGCGAGTCCGAGGACGCGGACCTGCGGGTGACCGAACTCACCGCGACCGGGGCGACGCAGTCGTTCGTGCCGGTGTACCGCGGGCGCAAGCTGCCGGTGGTGAACCTGCAGCAGGCGGGCAAGCACAACGCGCTGAACGCGTCCGCCGCGCTCAGCGCCGGGCTCGGGCTCGGGTTCTCCGCGGCCGACCTGGCCGAGGGGCTGGCCGCCTTCACCGGGACCGGCCGGCGGTTCGAGTTCAAGGGGCTCGAGGACGGTGTCCGGGTCTTCGACTCGTACGCGCACCACCCGACCGAGCTGGCCGTCGACCTGACCGCGGCCCGCCAGGTGGCGGGGGAGGGGCGCGTGATCGCGTGCTTCCAGCCGCACCTGTTCAGCCGGACGCGGATCTTCGCGACCGAGTTCTCGGAGGCGCTGGCGCTGGCCGACGAGGTCGTGGTGATGGACGTCTTCGCGGCCCGTGAGGACCCGGAGCCCGGCGTCACCGGGGCGCTGATCGCGAACCACGTGCCGCTGAAGCCGGACCAGGTCCGGTTCGAGCCGTCCTGGTCCGCCGTACCGCAACTCGTCGCGGACCTGGCCGAGCCGGGTGATCTGGTCGTCACCCTCGGAGCCGGCGACGTGACGCTGATCGGCCCGGAAGTCGTTGGCCTGCTGGCCGAACGCGCCGCCACCCGCGAGCCTGCCGAGGCAACGCTCACACCTGTGGTGGAGTAAAAGGGTGGGGTTCGTCGAATGAGCCAGAGCGTCGATCTGGCTCGGGCACAGCAGCGGTTCGCGCGCCGGCAACGGCTGGTGCGGTGGCGCAGCTGGCTGCCCTGGGCCATCGGCGGCGGGCTGGTCGTGCTGGCCGGCCTGATCGTCTGGCTGTTCTACTTCTCCTCCGCGTTCGCGGTCTCCGGGGTCCGGATCAGCGGTGCCGACACGGTGCCGGTGGCAACGATCGAGCAGACCGCGGCGGCCCCGATCGGCACCCCGCTGGCGAACGTGGACCTGCGGGCGATCGCGGACCGGGTCCGGACCATCCCGGCGGTCGCGGACGCCCAGGTGACCCGGGCGTGGCCGCGGAAGATCGTGATCGTGGTCACCGAACGGGTTCCGGTCGTGGTGGTCACCGACGGCTCGCGGTTCGAGCTGGTGGACGCCACCGGTACGTCGTACCGGACGGTGCCGGACCGGCCGGCCGGGCTGCCGGAGGCGAAGATCACCGGTGTCCGGCGGGACGTCACCGTGCACTCGGTGGTGACGGTCTCGGCGGCACTCCCGGAATCCCTGCGGACCCGGGTGGGATCGATCACGGCGACGTCGCCGGACTCGATCACCCTGAACCTCAGCTCCGGGGTGAAGGTGGTGTGGGGCAGTTCCGATGACAGTGCGCGCAAGGCGGGGATACTCAGCGTACTGATGAAGCGGGACGCGAAGGTGTACGACGTCTCGGCGCCCGATCTCCCTGTCACCAAAGGGGAAAAACGGTGACGGGTCGTCTCGCGGCGAGGCGCGTGGACTTTGGCGGGAAGCGTCCCGTAGCGTTCCACGTAATCTAAAGTTGACATAACTCTAAGCATCCACTTGAGGTTCAGTCTTTTCGCTGGACAACGGGAAACGAACGAGGCGAGAGGCGCGGACGTGGCGGCACCGCAGAACTACCTGGCACTCATCAAGGTCGTGGGCATCGGCGGCGGCGGCGTGAACGCTGTCAACCGGATGATCGAGCACGGTCTGAAGGGCGTTGAGTTCATCGCCATCAACACCGACGCGCAAGCGCTGCTGATGAGCGACGCGGACGTCAAGCTCGACATCGGCCGGGAGGAGACCCGGGGCCTCGGCGCCGGTGCGAACCCGGCGATCGGGCAGAAGGCCGCCGAGGACCACGGGGAGGAGATCGAGGAGGCGCTCAAGGGCGCCGACATGGTCTTCGTCACCGCGGGCGAGGGCGGCGGCACCGGCACCGGTGGCGCGCCGGTGGTGTCCCGCATCGCGCGCTCGCTCGGTGCGTTGACGATCGGTGTGGTGACCCGGCCGTTCTCGTTCGAGGGCAAGCGCCGCGCGACCCAGGCGGAGGAGGGCATCGCCGCCCTGCGCGAAGAGGTCGACACCCTGATCGTCATCCCGAACGACCGGCTGCTGACGATCTCCGACCGCGCCGTGTCCGTGCTGGACGCGTTCAAGCAGGCCGACCAGGTGCTGCTGCAGGGTGTTTCCGGTATCACCGACCTGATCACCACGCCCGGTCTGATCAACGTGGACTTCGCGGACGTCAAGGCGGTGATGTCGAACGCCGGCTCCGCGCTGATGGGGATCGGCTCGTCGCGCGGCGAGAACCGCGCGGTCGCGGCGGCCGAGGCGGCCATCTCGTCTCCGTTGCTGGAGGCAAGCATCGAGGGCGCGCACGGCGTGCTGCTGTCGATCGCGGGCGGCTCCGACCTGGGCCTGTTCGAGATCAACGAGGCCGCGCAACTGGTGTCGGAGTCCGCGCACTCGGACGCGAACATCATCTTCGGCGCGGTGATCGACGACGCCCTCGGCGACGAGGTCCGGGTCACGGTGATCGCGGCCGGCTTCGACGGCGGGATGCCCAAGCGCCGCGAGCAGGCCATGAACCAGGCCCGCCCGCAGTCCTCCCGGCCGGCGAACCAGAACTACTCCCAGCCGATGACGGTCTCCAACCCCACCCAGACCCCGCCCCCGCCCGCCAACCCGCAGGGTGGCCAAGCGGGTCAGGGCCAGCCCGGCTCGGTTCCTCTCCAAGCGGTCCCGGGCCAGCAGCCGGGTCAGCCTCAGGCGGCACCGACGCCGCCTCAGCCGACCGACGACACCGTCCCGGTCCCGGCGCCGACCGAGCCCCGCCCGGGAGCAGGCACGACGAACTCCGCCCGCCCGCCCGCGGGTGAGGGTGTGCGGACCGTCCAGTCCGGCCCGCAGTCGGCTCAGCCCGCCCCCCACACCCCTGCCTCCCCGTCGACCCAGCACTCCTGGCCGACCAACGGCCCGAGCAACGCCGCCGGCAACCCGCCGGCCGGCACGACCGGCGCGGCCCAGCCGAAGCCGAAGAAGCCCGAGCCCGAGGAAGACCTCGACATCCCGGAGTTCCTCAAGTAACCCTGCCGGCGGGCGGCTGGGTAATCTTCAGTCGTGTTCGGTTATGACGAGATCCACTCCGCCGCCCGGCTCGCCTTCACCGACCGCTTCGGCGGCGCCAGCAAACCGCCGTACGGCGAGCTGAATCTGGGTAGCGCTTCGGGACCGGACGGTGCGGGTGTCACGGCGAACTTCCGGCTGATCGCCTCGGAGTTCGGCGTGCCCATGGAGCAGGTGGTGCGGGTCAGCCAGGTGCACGGTCGCGACGTCCACGTCGTACGTCCGGGTGACGAACTGCCGATCCAGCCGATGCCGAGGGCCGACGGTCTCGTCACGACCCGCTCCGACGTCGTCCTCGCGGTCCGCGCCGCCGACTGTCTCCCGGTGCTGCTGTACGCCGACGGTGTGGTCGGCGCCGCACACTCCGGCCGCAAGGGCATGTACGTCGGCATCGTCCCCGCGACCGTCGGCGCGATGCGCGACCTCAGCGCCGGGCGGATCACCGCCGTCCTCGGCCCGTACGCCTGCGGCAAGTGCTACGAAGTACCCGACGAGATGCGCGCCGAGGTCGCCGTACAGGTACCGGCGTCGTACTCCGAAACGAGCTGGGGGACACCCGCGCTCGACGTGGCGGCCGGCGTCCGGGCCCAACTGGCCGACCTCGACGTCGAGGTCGTCGACGCGACGGCCTGCACGATCGAGTCCGGGGACCTGTACTCGTACCGCCGCGAGGGCCCGGAGAGTGGCCGGATGGCCGGGCTGATCAAGCTGGCCGGCTCATGACCCGCGCCGACGAGCTCCGGGCGAATCTGGAGCAGGTGCAGGAACGGATCGAGAAGGCGTGTCAGGCGGCCGGGAGGGGCCGGGACGAGGTCACCCTCGTGGCGATCACCAAAACCTTCCCAGTCAGCGACGTACGGGCGCTGGCGGACCTCGGGGTCACGGACGCCGGGGAGAACCGCGAGCAGGAGCTGAAGGAGAAGGCGCCGGACTGCCCGGACCTCACCTGGCACTTCGTCGGGCAACTGCAGTCGAAGAAGTCCCGGTCGGTGGTGCGGTACGCGTCGGTCGTGCACTCGGTCGACCGGCCCGCACTCGTCGACGCGTTGTCGAAGGCCGCGGTCGCGGAGCAGAAGTCGGTGCGGTGCCTGATCCAGGTGAGCCTGGCGGCGTACGGGTCCGCGGCCAGTTCCGGTACGGCGACCGGCGCGAGCCGGGGCGGGGTCGCGCCCGCCGGCGTACCGGAGCTGGCCGCGGCGATCGTGGCGGCGGACGGGCTCGAGCTCGGCGGGGTGATGGCGGTCGCACCGCTCGGATCGGAACCCGGGGAAGCCTTTGCGGGACTGCACGACGTAGCGTCCCGGCTACGCTCCGAACATCCCGGTGCGGACTGGATCTCGGCCGGGATGACCGGCGATCTGGAGGCCGCGATCAAGGAGGGTGCGACACACGTTCGGCTCGGGCGCGCATTACTCGGTACGCGCACTCCGCTGGGTTAGTGTCGACATCGAGCGGGTTTCGCTTCCTGCTCACTGTTGTCGTCGAGTTGCCGTCGAAATCGGATCGAGGTGCTGAGGGGCCATGAGCGGCGCACTGCGCAAGATGGGTGTGTACCTCGGCTTGGTCGAGGACGGGGAGCGCTACAACGCCCGTTATGACGACACGTACGACGACGAGTTCGACGAAGCCGAGGTCGACGAGGCAGTCGACGGGGACTCCCAGGAAACCGTGCCGGTGGCAGCCGGCCGGGAGAGCCGCGAGACCCGGGAGCGCCGCGAGGAGCGTCCGGAGCCGAGCGGTGCCACGGTCAGCAAGTTCCCAGACCGGCGCGGGGTCGCGCCGTCCCCGGAGGTTACCGAGTTGGCCCGCATCACCACCGTGCACCCGCGCAGCTACAACGAGGCGCGCGTCATCGGTGAGCACTTCCGCGACGGCACGCCCGTCATCATGAACCTGACCGAGATGGATCACTCCGACGCGAAGCGACTCGTGGACTTCGCCGCCGGCCTGATCTTCTGCTGCCGGGGCTCGATCGAGCGGATCACCACCAAGGTGTTCCTGGTCTGCCCGCCGAACGTCACGGTGGCCGCCGAGGAGAAGGAGAAGATCGCCGCGGACGGGTTCTACAACCAGAGTTGAGGCTCTGGTTGGCGACCGCGCTTTCGGCGTCTTCTACACTCGTTGTCGACATGAATGCTCTAGCGCTCGTCCTCATCGTTCTTTACTGGGTGCTGCTCGCCTTCTTCCTGGTGCTGGTGGCGCGGTTCGTCCTCGGACTGATCGTGATGTTCGCGCCGCAGTGGCACCCGAAGGGGCCGCTGCTGCTGCTGTTCGAGCTGATCTACTCGATCACCGACCCGTTCCTGCGGCCGCTGCGGCGGATTCTGCCGCCGATCGGGGCCGGTGGTGTGCGGATCGATCTGTCCACCTTGATGCTGTTCGTGATCGTCTCGGTGGCGATGGCCATCAACTCGACGGCCCTTCGATCGTTGTAAGGGTGAGGACCACGAGGAGTGGGTAGATAGAGCCCGGATTCCGTTCTAAGACAACGAAGCGATAACGTGATCTACTGAGTCGCCAAGGCGAGGCCACGGGGACTCCGCCAAGACACAGACAAACGAGGTGAAAGATGCCGCTGACGCCGGATGACGTCCGCTCGAAGCAGTTCACGCCCGTCCGACTACGGGAGGGCTACGACGTCACAGAGGTCGACTCCTTCCTCGACGAGGTGGAAGCCGAGCTGGAGCGACTTCTCGCCGAGAACGAGGAGCTGCGGGCCAAGCTCGCGGCGGCCCAGCGCGCAGGCGCGGACCAGCAGCGGCCGGTCGACCAGACCGCCGCGCTGCCGCCCGTCGTGCAGCAGCCGAAGCCCCCGGTCGTGGTCGAGAAGCCCGAGGAGAAGCCGCCGGTGGTGGCACCTGCTCCCGGGGCGGCCGCAGCGGCCGGCACGGTCGGCGACGCGTCCAGCTCCGCCGTGCGGCTGCTGGAGATGGCCACCAAGCACTCCGACGACCTGGTCCAGGAGGCGAAGGACACCGCCGACAAGATCATCGGCGAGGCCCGCGCCAAGGCCGAGCGGCTGGAGAACGAAGCGCGTGGCAAGGCCGACCGGATGACCGGTGAGGCCCGCGCCCGCGCCGAGAAGCTCGACGGCGAGATCGCCGAGCGGCGCGCGCAGATGCTCGGCACCCTGGAGAAGCAGAAGGGCCAGCTCGAGCGCACCATCGACGACCTGCACGCGTACGAGCGGGAGTACCGCAGCCGCCTGAAGACCTACTTCACCGAGCAGCTCAAGGCGCTCGGCAACGGCGACGACACGCTCAGCCCGCGGAACGGTTTCCGTCCCGAGGCCCGCGCCCAGGCCCACGGCGGCCACGGCGTCTGAAGATCCTCTGACAAGAGGCGGTGCTTTCCGGCGGCACCGCCTCTTCGTCATGTCCGGACCCGTTTCACTCACTGTGGCCCGCCGATGACGTTACGTCCGAAGAACCTGAGGCTACAACCCACAGTTCTTCGGACGTAACGGCCAGGTGAGCTAGGCCTTGGTGAGCCAGTAGGTGAGTTGCATGTCCTCTTCGGTGCCGGTGGCAACGTCCGACTCCGACGGCGCCGACAGGTTGAGCTCGACGGCGAGGACCTCGCGGGCGATCTCGTCGGCGTGTTTGCCGAGGGCATCGGAGAGTTCGGCGTCGGTGGAGGTCAGCCAGACCTTGATCCGGTCCGACACCTCCAGGCCGGCGCTCTTCCGGGCTTCCTGCAGCGTGCGGACCACCTCACGCGCCAGGCCGGCCTGCTTCAGTTCCGGAGTCACCTCGAGGTCGAGGGCAACGGTCTCGCCCTGCTCGTTGACCACCGACCAGCCTTCCTTCGGCCGCTCGGACACCAGCACCTCGGCAGCTCCGACCTGGACGTCCTCGCCGTCGACGAGCACGGTCGCCGTACCGGACTCCTTCAGCGCGGCCGCCAGCGCACCGGCGTCCGCCGCCGCGATCGCCGCCGCGACCACCGGGGTCTGCTTGGCGAACCGCTTGCCGAGCTCCCGGAAGTTGCCCTTGGCAGCGAACTCGACCAGGTCCGCCCCGGCCGACGACAGCGGCGCGACGGTACCGACGTTCAGCTCGTCGGCGATCTCCTGGAGCAGTTCGGGGGACAGGTCCGCGATCGCCGCGGATCCGACCAGTGCCCGGGCCAGCGGCTGCCGGGTCTTCACCCTCGCCTCGGCGCGGGCCGACCGGCCGAGCTCGACGACCCGGCGGGCCATCGACACGTGCTGCGCCAGTACGTCGTCGATCAGCGTCTCGTCGTACGTCGGGAAGCTCGTCAGGTGCACGGACTCCGCGAGACCGGGCGTGACCGGGCGGAACACGTCCTGCCAGACCCGCTCGGTGACGAACGGCATCAGCGGCGCCATCACCCGGGTCAGGACCTCGAGCGTCTCGTGCAGGGTCGCCAGCGCGCCGGCGTCACCGGACCAGAACCGGCGGCGCGAACGGCGGACGTACCAGTTCGAGAGCACGTCGACGAACGAGTTGATCAGCGAACCGAGCCGCTGCGTGTCGAACGCGGCGTACGCCGCGTCGGTGTCGCGGACCAGCCGGTGCGTCTCGCTCACCAGCCAGCGGTCGAGCACCGAGCGATCGGCGACCGCCGGAGCGTCCGCAGGAGACCAGTCGGCCAGCCGTGCGTACAGGGCGTGGAACGCGACCGTGTTCCAGTAGGTGATCAGCACCTTCCGGACGATCTCGTTCAGCACGTTCGGCCCGATGCCGCGGGCCTTCCACGGCGACCCGGAGGCGGCCATGAACCAGCGCACCGCGTCCGCGCTGTGGTTGTCCATCAGCGGGATCGGCTCCAGGATGTTGCCCAGGTGCTTGGACATCTTCCGGCCGTCCTCGGCCAGGATGTGCCCGAGGCAGACGACATTGCGGTACGACGACTCGTCGAAGACCAGCGTGCCGATCGCCATCAGCGTGTAGAACCAGCCGCGGGTCTGGTCGATCGCCTCGGAGATGAAGTCGGCCGGGTAGGTCTGCGCGAACTTCTCCTCCGAGCCCTCGACCCACGGGTAGCCCCACTGCGCGAACGGCATCGAGCCCGAGTCGTACCACGCGTCGATCACCTCGGGCACCCGGTGCGCCTCGGCGCCACAGGTCGGGCAGTCGAACGTGATGTCGTCGACGTACGGCCGGTGCGGGTCGGTCGTGCTCAGGTCGCGGCCGGCCAGCTCGCCGAGCTCGGCCAGCTCGCCGAGCTCGGCCAGCGAGCCGACGCACACCTGGTGGTCCTCGGCGCAGCGCCAGATCGGCAGCGGCGTACCCCAGAAGCGGGAGCGCGAGACGGCCCAGTCGATGTTGTTGCGGAGCCAGTCGCCGTACCGGCCCCACTTCACCGACTCCGGGTACCAGTTGGTCTTCTCGTTCTCGCGGAGCAGGGCGTCCTTGACCTGGGTGGTGCGGATGTACCAGGACGGGAGCGCGTAGTACATGACAGGGGTGTGGCAGCGCCAGCAGTGCGGGTACGGGTGCTCGTACGGGACGTGCTTGAACAGCAGGCCGCGGTCCTTCAGGTCCGCGACCAGCGCCTCGTCGGCCTTCTTGAAGAACTGCCCACCGACCAGCGGTACGTCGGCGTTGAAGTGCCCGGTCGTGTCCACCGGGTTCACCACCGGCAGGTCGTACGCGCGAGCCACCGTGAGGTCGTCCGCGCCGAACGCGGGGGACTGGTGCACCAGACCGGTACCGTCCTCGGTGGTGACGTACTCCGCCAGCACGACGTAGTGCGCGGACTCGTCGAACGGCACCAGCTCGAACGGCCGCTGGTAGGTCCACCGCTCCATGTCGCGGCCGGCGTACTCACCGGTGACCGTCCAGCCCTCGCCGAGCCGGTCCAGCAGCGGCTTGGCCACGACCAGCGACTCGGTGCCGTCGGTGGCGACGACGTACTCGACGTCGGGGTGTACCGCGACCGCCGTGTTGGAAACGAGTGTCCACGGTGTCGTCGTCCAGACCAGGAGCGACGCCGTACCGGCCAATGGTCCGGAGGTGAGCGGGAAGCGGACGTAGACCGACGGGTCGACGACCGTCTCGTAGCCCTGGGCGAGCTCGTGGTCGGACAGGCCGGTGCCGCAGCGCGGGCAGTACGGCGTGATCCGGTAGTCCTCGACCAGCAGGCCCTTGTCGTGGATCTGCTTCAGCGACCACCAGACCGACTGGACGTACTCCGGGTCCATCGTCTTGTACGGGTGCTCGAGGTCGACCCAGTACCCCATCCGGACGGTCAGCTCACGGAACGCGTCGACGTGCCGGAGCACCGACTCGCGGCACTTCGCGTTGAACTCGGCGATCCCGTACGCCTCGATGTCCGGCTTGCCGCTGAAGCCGAGCTCCTTCTCGACCGCGACCTCGACCGGCAGGCCGTGGCAGTCCCAGCCGGCCTTGCGCTCGACCCAGAAGCCCTTCATGGTCCGGTAGCGCGGGAACACGTCCTTGAAGACGCGGGCCTCGATGTGGTGCGTACCGGGCATGCCGTTCGCGGTCGGCGGGCCTTCGTAGAACGTCCACGGCGTACTCCCGGCGGACTGTTCGAGGCTCTTGGCGAAGGTGTCGTGCTCGTCCCAGAGGGTGAGCACCTCCCGCTCGAGCGCGGGGAAGTCGACCTGGGCGGGGACCTGCCGCCAAGGGGTGTTTGCCGCCATGTTCTGTCCTTCGTCGCGTCCTGCTGCTGGACGAGGGACGAAGCACCCGGTCTGTGCCGGCTACCGCGCGGTACCACCCTCCTTGGTGACTGTAAGTACGGTCACCCACTTCCTTTACGACACGCTGCCGGTTCTAATAGGTCGCTGTAGGACCGTTCTTCCGGCGGCTCCGGGGTGATGGCCCCATCACGGCCTTGCGGTTCGCGGTTGCCAGTGTACGGCGTCGTACTGGGTGACTACGAATCGTTAACGAGTGGTGCAGTAGGAATCCGGCCATGAGAATTCTGCTGGGGAGGCGAAGGACATCCGGGAACGGCTCGAGCGATTGCGGGGCTGACCTGGGAAGTGTTACGGACAGTGATGTCTGCAACACGCTTGTGATGTGCGGAACATCGAGCGGACTTGAAGAACCGACTACCTTATGTCCACGGTCTGCGAGTCGGGCTGGCACGTGCTGAGCACGTGTCCTACTGTCTTGCGACCAGTCCGCTCCAGTCTCCGACGAAGGCAGGGGGTAGCTGACCATGGCTACATCGGCACGGAAGAAGTCCGCCCCCGAACGCACTGCCGCGGCCAAGAAGACAGCCGCGAAGCTGAGTGGCACCAAGAAGGCCGAGCCGGTCCAGAAGACAGCGGCCCGGAAAAGCCCGGTGAAGACCTCGCCGGCCAAGAAGACCACCGCGGTGAAGAAGTCGGCAGGAACCTCCCCAGGGACCTCCGCAGCGACCACAGCGGCGAAAAGCACAGCGGCTAAGACCCCTGCCAAGAAAGCTCAGACGAAGAGGGTGGCCATGAAGACCAACGAGAACAGGACCCCGGCGACGGCGCCGGCGAAGTCCGCAGCACACACGGCCGAGACCTTCATGGTGAAGCCGGGCGAAGACCCGTGGACCGCCGCCGAGATCGCCGAGTTGCGCGCGGAACTGGAGGGCGAGGTCGAGCACCTCAAGCAGGAGATCCACAACGCCGAGCAGGAGATCGTTGGCCTGTTCCGGGACGGCAGCGACGGGGCCGGCAACGACCAGGCGGACGTCGGCTCCACGACCCTCGAGCGGTACCACGAGCTGTCGCTGGCGGACAACGCACGGGACATGCTGAACCAGATCGAGTTCGCCCTGACCAGGATCCACGACGGCACGTACGGCGTCTGCGAGAACTGCGGCAACGCGATCGGCAAGGGTCGGCTGCAGGCATTCCCGCGTGCGACACTGTGTGTCTCATGCAAAGAACGCCAGGAACGCCGCTGAACGACCCCGCCTCGTCCCCTCAGGTGGAGGACGCAGCCACCCCCGAACCGGCCGACGAACAGTCGGCCGGTTCTCCGTCGTCCCCCGGCGGCCGGTCGTGGAAGTGGATTGTGGTGTTCGGTGCGGTCGGGCTGGTCGTGCTGTTGCTGGACCAGGTGACGAAAGCTCAGGCGCTGGCTCATCTGACACCGGGTGAGCCGGTGAACGTGATCGGGAGCCTGCTCAAGTTCAACCTGATCCGGAACTCGGGAGCGGCGTTCAGCCTGGGGGCCGGCTACACGCCGTACATCAGCGCGGTGCAGATCATCGTCGCGATCGGCGTGATCTACCTCTCCCGCAAGCTCGGGTCGGCCGGCTGGGCGGTCGCGTTCGGCTTGTTGTTCGGGGGTGCGGTCGGAAACATCCTGGACCGCATCTTCCGCGAGCCGTCGCCGTTCCACGGGCACGTGGTCGACTTCCTGCAGACCCCGCACTGGGCGATCTTCAACGTCGCGGACATGGCCGTCACCTCGGCCGCCGTACTGCTGGTGATCCAGACCCTGCGCGGCGTCAAGCTCGACGGCACCCGGGAGCACCGGCAGTGACCTCGGGGAACTCCCGGACCGTGATGGTGCCCGACGGTCTGGCGGGCGAGCGGCTCGACGCGGCCCTGTCCCGGCTCTTCGGCGTCTCCCGGACCAAGGCAGCCGAGCTGATCGAGTCCGGCCTGGTCCAGGTCGACGGCTCCCCGGCGCCGAAGTCGTCCCGGGTCGCGGCCGGCGTACTGCTCGACGTCGAACTGCCCCCGCCGCCGTCCGAGGTGACCGTCGTACCGGAGACCGTCGAGAACCTGCGGATCGTGTACGACGACGACGAGATCGTCGTGGTGGACAAACCCGTCGGCGTCGCCGCGCACCCGTCACCCGGCTGGACCGGCCCGACCGTGATCGGCCACCTGGCCGGCGCGGGCTTCAGCATCTCCACCAGCGGCGCCGCCGAGCGCAAGGGCATCGTGCACCGCCTCGACGTCGGTACGTCGGGGCTGATGGTGGTCGCGAAGACGGAGTACGCCTACACCGTGCTCAAGCGCGCCTTCAAGGAGCGCACGGTCAAGAAGATCTACCACGCGCTGGTCCAGGGCCACCCCGACCCGTTCACCGGTACGGTCGACGCCCCGATCGACAGGCATCCGCACCACGACTACAAGTTCGGCGTGGTGGCCGGCGGGAAGCCGAGCGTCACGCACTACGAGACCCTCGAGGCGTTCCGGTACGCGACCCTGCTGGAGATCATCCTGGAGACCGGCCGCACGCACCAGATCCGCGTGCACATGGCCGCGATCGGCCACCCGTGCTGCGGCGACCTGACGTACGGCGCCGACCCGGTGCTCGCCGAACGCCTCGGCCTGTCCCGCCAGTGGCTGCACGCGATGCGCCTCGGCTTCACCCACCCCGGCTCCGGCGAGTACGTCGAGTTCACCTCGAAGTACCCCGAAGACCTCGACCACGCCCTCGATCTGCTGGTTGACGCCGAGTAACTCCGCCGATCCTTCGCATCGACGGCACGGTGCTGACTGTCGCGGGTCGACGCTCGAGGCCGGACGATGCGGTCGCGCTCGTGCTGGACGCCGGAGGCTGCACGCACGGATAGCGGGCGGTGGGTGGTCTGCCGGTGAGCCGATTCCGAACTGTCGGCGGCCCCGCATAGGCTGTCTCAGTCTCGCTCGCTCACGCCCCGGGAGGTCCGCGCAAACATGGCGTCCGCCGACAGCTTCGTGCACCTGCACAACCACACCGAGTACTCCATGCTGGACGGCGCGGCGAGGATCGACGAACTGTTCAAAGCCGCAGCCGAGAAAGGTATGCCGGCCCTGGCAACGACGGACCATGGGTTCGTCTTCGGTGCGTACGAGTTCTGGCGGACCGCGCAGAAGTACGACGTCAAACCGATCATCGGCTGCGAGGCGTACCTCACGCCGGGAACCCACCGTACCGAGCGGCGCAGGGTGAAGTGGGGAGACGCCAGCAACAACAGCAGCGAGGATGTATCGGGCGGCGGCTCTTACACACACATGACCCTGCTCGCGAAGAACACCGGGGGTATGCACAACCTCTTCAAGATGGCCTCGCTGGCCAGTCTCGAGGGCTACTACTTCAAACCCCGGATGGATCGGGAGCTGCTGCAGACGTACGGCAAGGGTCTGATCGCGACAACTGGGTGCGTCGGCGGCGAGGTGCAAACCCGGCTGCGGCTCGGCCAGTACAAGGAGGCTGTCGAGGCAGCGGCCGAGTTCCGGGACATCTTCGGCGCGGAGAATTTCTACTGCGAAGTGATGGACCACGGCATCGACATCGAGCGGCGGACGCAGAATGACCTGCTCCGACTCGCCAAGGACCTCAACCTGCCGTTGGTAGCGACCAACGACCTGCACTACACGCACAAGGAGCACGCCCCCGCGCATGCGGCGTTGCTGTGCGTCCAGTCCGCATCGACCCTGTCGGACCCGAACCGGTTCAAGTTCGACGGTGACGAGTTCTACCTCAAGTCGCCGGAACAGATGCGCGAACTGTTCCGGGACCATCCCGAGGCGTGTGACAACACGCTGCTGATCGCGGAGCAGTGCGACGTCAGCTTCACCGAGGGCGAGGGCCGGTTCATGCCGCGCTTCCCCTGCCCGGAGGGGGAGAACGAGGAGTCCTGGTTCGTCAACCGGGTCGAGGTCGGCCTGCACGAGCGCTACCCGGGCGGGATCACCGACGAGATCCGCAAGCGGGCCGACTACGAGATCGAGATCGTCGTCTCCAAGGGGTACGCGGGCTACTTCCTGGTCGTCGCCGACTTCATCAACTGGGCCAAGAAGCAGGGCATCCGGGTCGGCCCGGGCCGTGGTTCGGGCGCCGGTTCGATCTGCGCGTACGCGATGCGGATCACCGACCTCGAGCCGCTGCGGCACGGGCTGATCTTCGAGCGCTTCCTGAACCCGGAGCGGATGTCGATGCCCGACTTCGACATCGACTTCGACGACCGCCGCCGCCCGGAGGTGATCCGGTACGTCTCCGACAAGTACGGCGACGACCGGGTCGCGATGATCGTCACCTACGGCACGATCAAGGCCAAGCAGGCGATCAAGGACGCCGGCCGGGTGCTGGACTACCCGTTCGCGATGGGCGACCGGATCACCAAGGCGATGCCGCCGACGGTGATGGGCAAGGACGTCCCGCTGTCCGGGATCTTCGACCCGCAGCACAAGCGGTACTCCGAGGCCGGCGAGTTCCGCCAGTTGTACGAGGCCGACCAGGACGTCCGCAAGATCGTCGACACCGCCCGCGGCCTGGAGAACCTGAAGCGCCAGTGGGGTGTGCACGCGGCCGGCGTGATCATGTCCAGCGAGCCGCTGATCGACCTGATCCCGATCATGCGCCGCGAGCAGGACGGCCAGATCATCACCCAGTTCGACTACCCGAGCTGCGAGACGCTCGGCCTGGTCAAGATGGACTTCCTCGGCCTGCGCAACCTGACGATCATGGACGACGCGGTCAAGAACATCGAGGCCGCGCACGGCATCACGATCGACCTCGACGCGCTGAGCCACAGTCTGGACGACGGTCCCACCTTCGACCTCCTCGGGCGCGGCGACACCCTCGGCGTCTTCCAGTTCGACGGCGGCCCGATGCGGGCGCTGCTGCGGCTGATGAAACCGGACAACTTCGAGGACATCTCCGCCGTCGGCGCGCTCTACCGGCCAGGCCCGATGGGCGCGAACTCGCACACCAACTACGCGCTGCGCAAGAACGGCCAGCAGGAGATCAGCTACCTGCACCCGGAGCTGGAAGAGGCGTTGAAGCCGATCCTGGGTCCGACCTATGGCCTGATCGTCTATCAGGAGCAGGTGCTGAAGATCGCTCAGGAGCTCGCGGGCTACAGCCTGGGCAAGGCGGACCTGCTCCGCAAGGCGATGGGCAAGAAGAAGAAGGAAGTCCTCGACGCCGAGTACGTCGGCTTCGAGGGCGGGATGAAGGACAACGGGTTCAGCGCGGCCTCGATCAAGGCGTTGTGGGACGTCCTGGTCCCGTTCTCCGACTACGCGTTCAACAAGGCGCACTCCGCGGCGTACGGTCTGGTGTCCTACTGGACGGCGTACCTGAAGGCCAACTACCCGGCGGAGTACATGGCCGCCGTCCTGACGTCCGTGAAGGACGACAAGGACAAGATGGCCATCTACCTGAACGAGTGCCGCCGGATGGGCATCAAGGTGCTGCCGCCGGACGTCAACGAGTCCGACTCGAACTTCACCCCGGTCGGTACCGACATCCGCTTCGGGCTGTCCGCGATCCGCAACGTCGGCGTGAACGTCGTCGGCGAGATCGTCGCGGCCCGCGAGGAGAAGGGCAGGTTCAGCGACTTCGTCGACTTCATCGACAAGGTGTCGCTTCCGGTCTGCAACAAGCGCGTGATCGAGTCACTTTCCAAGGCCGGCTCGTTCGACTCGATGAACCACGCACGGCGCGCGATCGTCGCGGTCCACGAACAGGCCGTCGACGAGGCCATCGACCTCAAGCGGAACGAGGCGCACGGGCAGTTCGACCTGTTCTCGATGGGTGACGACGACGCGGACGAGGGCGAGGGCAACAGCCGGCTGACCGTCACGGTCCCGGAGATCGAGGAGTGGGACAAGGCCACCAAGCTGGCTCACGAGCGCGACATGCTCGGGCTGTACGTGTCCGACCACCCGCTGTTCGGCGTCGAGCACGTGCTCACCAACGGCTCCGACTGCACGATCGGTCAGCTGCTCGCCGACGAGGACCGCCCGGACGGCAGCCGGGTGACGATCGGCGGCCTGGTCACCGCGGTCCAGCGGAAGGTGAACAAGCGCGGCGACATCTACGCGATCGTCACCATCGAGGACCTCGAAGGTTCGATCGAGGTGATGATGTTCTCCTCGGCGTACCAGCTGCACGCACATCTGCTCAGCAACGACGCGATCGTCCTGATGAAGGGCCGCATCCGGCGCCGCGAGGACCGGGTCGAGCTGAGCGGCGACGAGGTCGTCGTACCGGACCTCACCGAAGGCCCGAGCGGCCCGGTCGTCCTCACCATGCCGGTCAACCGCTGCACCCCACCGGTCGTCGACCAGCTGAAGGACATCCTGACCTCACACCCCGGCATGACCGAGGTCCACCTCCGCCTCCAGGCCCGCCAGAAAACCACCGTCATGCGCATCGGCGACCGCTTCCGCGTAACCCCCACCTCATCCCTGATGGCCGACCTCAAAGCCCTCCTGGGCCCCTCCTGCCTGGCCAGCTGACAGCTATGCGTCACACTGGCGTCGTGAGTCAACCGGAGTCGTTTCAGCCTGCGCCTTACGGGGCGTCGTCGTCGGTCAGTCCTTTGGGAGGGGCGGGGGCGGAGGAGTCGCGGATGCCCTGGGCCAAGGCTGTGGTGGTGACGGTCGTGGTGTTCCTGGTGGCCGGGGTGGTTGCCGGGTGGGCCTGGCAGCAGTTCTCGCCGTTGGCGCAGTACACGGTGGACGCGCGGGGTGGGGAGCTCGGCGAGGAGCAGATGACGCGGATCTTCGGGCCGGACGGGACGTTCACCGCGATCGGGTTCGTGGCTGCGGTCGTGCTCGGCGGGGCGTTGTTCTGGTGGTTGCGTAACCACGGTCCGTGGTCGGTGGCGATCGTCGTGCTCGGCGCCTGCCTCGGCTCCGGTGTGTCGTGGGGTGTCGGCATGCTGCTCGGGCACGACCCGCTCGACCCGCGGTTGCGGGCGGCGCACGTGGGCGATCTGGTGAATGCGCCGCTCGAGCTGCACACCTGGACACCGCTGGTGTCCTGGCTCGTCGGGGCGGCGTTGGCGTGTGCGGTCATCGCGGCCGCGACCTGGCGGGCCGAGCCCGTTGCAACCACTTCGCAACCTGCTGCGTCAGAAGCTGCACCGCCGGTCCACTAGCCTTTGCAGGTCCGGCGGTGAGGCCACCGGAGCCAGCGAGGGAGCATATGTCCGACCAGAACCAGCCGCCGACGTACCCAGGTGCCGGCGGCCAGCAGCCGCAGTACGGTCCGCCCCAGGGCCAGAACTTCCCGCCGCAGCAGGGCCGTCCGGGTCCGCAGCAGCCGGGCCGGCCCGGCTACCCGCCGCCGCAGGGCCAGCAGTACGGCGGTCCGCAGCAGGGTGGTGCTCAGCAGGGTGGTCCGCAGTACGGCCAGCAGTACGCGCAGCAGGGCGGCTCGCAGTATGGGCAGTCGGCGCAGGGGTCGTACGAGCAGCTGCGCATCGGCGGGCAGCCGCCGCAGGGGCCTGGGTACGGCGGTCCGCAGCAGTGGCAGCCGGAGCCGAAGAAGAAGCGCGGCAAGCTGATCCCGATCATCGCGGCGCTCGCGATGGTGCTGGTGGTCGCCGGCGGAGGCATCTTTGCCTACGGCAAGCTCGGCGGCGGCGGTAAGCAGCCGGCCGACGTACTGCCGGGCACGGCGGTCGGGTACGCCCGCATCGACCTGAACCCGTCGGCCGGCCAGAAGGTCAACGCGATCCGGTTCATGATGAAGTTCCCGTCTGTGAAGGACAACCTCGGCCTCACCGGTGAGCAGGACGACCTGCGGCAGAAGCTGTTCGAGCAGATCAAGAAGTCGGTCGGCAGCGACCTCGCGGACGTCGACTACGACAAGGACATCAAGCCGTGGCTGGGGGACCGCGCCGGGTTCGCCGCGCTGCCGCCGGCCGAGGGCAAGAGCTCGCCGGTCCCGGTGGTCGCCGTCCAGGTGAAGAACCAGGACGCCGCGAACAAGGGCATGGACAAGCTGCTCGCCCACCAGGACAAGAAGCCGGGCCGCGCGTTCACCGACGGCTACATGATCCTCGGCGAGGACCAGGCGACCGTCGACGCGGCCGTGGCCACCGCGAAGGACAACCCGCTGAGCAAGAACGCCAAGTACAAGGCGGACATGGACAAGCTCGGCGAGCAGGGCTTCGTTTCCGGCTGGGCCGACATCAAGGCGATCGCGTCGATGAGCGGCAAGGTCGACTCCGGCCAGCTGGCCGGTCTCGGTGACGCGACCGCGGCGGTGGCGCTCCGGTTCGACTCGTCGTACGTCGAGCTGAAGGGCATCGCGCACGGCGACAAGAGCGTCAAGGTCGGCTCGGCCGACGCCGGCGACCTGGTCGGCAAGCTGCCGGACAGCACCGCGGGCGCGATCGCCGTCTCCGGTGGCGAGTCGCTGATCGACACCGCCTGGCAGCAGGTGCAGAAGGCGGGCGGGCAGAACCTGCAGCCGATGATCGACCGGATCGCCGAGGAGACCGGCCTGAAGCTGCCGGACGACCTGAAGACGCTGGCCGGCAAGAACCTCGCGGTCGCGATGGACAAGGACACCTCGAACGGCCCCAAGGTCGCGATCCGGCTGGAGACCGACCCGTCGAAGGCCGAGCCGGTGGTGCAGAAGCTGACCACGCTGCTCCGCGAGCGTTCGTCGGCGAACATCCCGATCGAGACCGCGAAGAACAACGACACGCTGGTGGTGGCGACCAGCAAGGACTACGCGGACGAGGTGCTGAAGGGCGGCAACCTCGGCTCGACGGACGGGTTCAAGCAGGCGCTGCCGGACACCAGGGGCGCGGTGATGATCGGGTACGTCGACTTCGCCGCCGTCGGGTCGCTGAGCCCGCGGGTCTCGGACAACAAGGACCTGGCCGCGCTGAAGTCGGCGGGGATCGTGTCCCGCTCGACCGGTGACGGCGAGGCCGAGTTCACGCTCCGGGTTGTTGCGAAGTAGTCAGCCAAGTAGTCCGTAGTTCCTGAAGAAGCCCCGGACCGCCTCCGCGTAGGCGTCCGGGGCTTCTCTGTGGATCCAGTGCCCGGTGCCGTCGAACGTGACCAGCTCGGTCGCGGGACGGCGGCGGATCATTTCCGCTGCCTGGGCAGCGTCGAGCAGGAAGCTGTTGGTTGCTCGCAGCAACAAGGTCGGCTGGGTGACGGCCAGCCAGTCGTCCCACCAGTCGCCGGCGTTCCCGCGCTGCACCGCCATCATGTCGCCGGGGTTGAACAGCAGCTCGCCGTCGTCGCCGACGCTCTCCAGGAAGTACTCCGGCGCCGGCGTCGCCGCGAAGAACCGCTCCGCCGCCGCCCGGTCGCTGAACCGTCGCGGCCACCCCGTCACGTCCAGCACCGCATCACCGGGCACCGCGCAGACGTCCTCGACCACCAACGCACGCACCAGCTCAGGCCGCCGAGCAGCCAGCTGGTACGCCGTAACCCCACCCAGCGAATGCCCAACCACCAGAGCCGGCGCCAACCCCAACCCCTCGATGAACGCAGCAACATCACCCACAAACGCCTCCCGACCGAAGTCACCATCCCACGCAGCCCGCGGGCTCGTGGTGGGCTGCGGGGTACTGGCGGTGCGTTGTGTGCGGGTGCGCGCGTGCCCGCGGAGGTCTGGGGCGATTACGCGGTAGTCGGGGGACAGCGCGCGGGTGACTGCCGCGAAGGTCTTGCCGCGGCCGAAGGTGCCGTGCAGGGCGACGATGGGGATGCCGGGGCCGCCGGGGTCCTCGTAGTTCATGCGACCAATGCTCTCGGACGGGCGGCGAGTGGGACGGCGATGACGGCCAGCGCGATCAGGACGCTGATCCGGTAGCCGGTGATGAAGTGTGCGCCGCCTAGCAGGGCGCCGAAGATTGCCGGTGCTGCACCGCTGCCGAGTTGGCGGGCGGCGTTGAGCAGGCCGGAGCCGAGGCCGCCGCGTTCAGGTGGTACGCCGTTGAGCATCAGGGTGGTCGCGCTCGGAGCGACCAGCCCGGCGCCGGCGCCGATCGGCAGCAGCCAGCCGGTCAGCTGCCAGATCGCCGTACCGCTGAAGCACAGCCCAAGAAGGCCGACTGCCATCAAGGCCTGTCCAAGGCGCAAGGCGGCGACGATACCGAGCCGCCCGGCGAGGAGGTTCGCGGGGATGATCAGCAACGTCATCGGCACGAAGACGAGCCCGGTCTCCCAGGCCGATCTGCCGAGCTCCTGCTGCAGGAGAAGCGTGACGACGAAGATCGCGCCGTACGACGCGAAGTTCAGCGCGAACCCGGTCACCGAGCTGACCACCACCGGCGCGGAGCGGACGAGCGCCGCAACGCCCGAGAGCGACGTCGGTGCGGGCGTCGAGCTGACCCGGTGACCGATCGCAAGGACGAGCAGACCAACCGGAACGTTCAGCCAGAAGGTCGCGCGCCAGCCGAGCCCGGAGGTGATCGCCCCGCCGAGTGGCGAGCCGACCACCAACGCAACCGCTCCCGCAGCAGCCCACCGACCAACAGCACGAGCGCGAGCAGCCGGATCGGGTACGGCGCTGTTCACCATCGAGAGCCCCGCCGGGAGGACGACCGCGGCCGCGGCACCCTGCAACGCCCGGGCGACCAGCAGCACATCGAGACTCCCGGCGACAGCGCAGACGACCGATGTCACCGCGAACACCCCGACACCGACAACGAAGGCGCGGGTGGCTCCGACCCGATCGGCCCACGCCCCGGCCGGCAGCAGGCAGATCGCGAAGACCAACGAGTACCCGGTCAGCACCCACGGCAGCCCGCCGCCGGGAAGATCCCGGCCGATCGAGGGGAGTGCGGTAGTGGTCATGGAAGCGTTGAGCGTGACGAGAAAGAACGACAGCGCCGCCGGAAGCAGCGCGGAACGAGGTACGGACATGCGACTACCGTGGGCGCCGGCGGACGCAGCCGGGTACACCTGTCAGGTGCAGTCAGGAGGGAATACATGAATCGCCGGCACGAGCTAGGGGCGTTCCTGCGGGAGCGACGGGCGCGCCTGACCGCCGCGGCCGCAGGCCTGATCGAAGGCCCACCGCGCCGTACGCCGGGACTCCGCCGCGAGGAGATCGCCGAGCTGGCCGGTCTGAGTGCCGGGTACTACGCACGCCTCGAGCAGGGCCACGCCGCACACCCGTCGGAGAGCGTCCTCGCAGCTCTCATCCGAATCCTCCAGCTCACGCCCGACGAGGCCCGGCACCTCCGGGCGCTCGCCGGCGAGTCCGCGCCGCTGCCGGCCGAGCAGGTGTCCCGTTCGGCGCTCCGGATGATGGACCTGCTCAAACCACCGACGGCTGCGCTCGTCCTCGGCCGGATCGGCGACGTACTGGCCTGGAACGAGGAAGCGGCGATGCTCTTCCCCGGACGGCTGGACGGCCCGCGGCCGAACAACGCGCGCTACGTGTTCTGCGATCCGCAAGCACGCGAGATCTTCCCGAACTGGCCGGAGGTGGCGGACGACACCGTGGCGCATCTCCGCGCGGCCGCCGGTCACCTCGTCGACGATCCGTGCTTCCGGTCGCTTGTCGACAATCTGCTTGTCGACAGTCCGGAGTTCGCGGCCCGCTGGTCCCGGCGGGACGTACGGCGGCACGTCACCGGGGTGAAGTACCTCGACCACCCGACGCTCGGGCGGCTGACCGTGGACTACGAGGTGGTCGCCGTACTCGACGAGCCGGATCAGTTTCTCGTGGTTTACGGGCGGAGTGATGTCGAAAAGCCCGGGACGGCTTCTACCTAGGGGTGACAGCACCTCTTCACGAGCGTAGGAGAAGCACCATGAACCACATCACCGAGATCCGGACCGTCGGCGTACCCGTGCGCGACCAGGACCGGGCGCTGGAGTTCTACACCGGCACGCTGGGCTTCGAGGTCCAGCTCGACGTACCGCTGCCGCAGTTCGGCGGCCGCTGGATCGTCGTCGCACCCGCCGGCTCCGGACAGGGCCGCGCGAGCATCGCGCTGGTCCCGGAGAGCGAGGACAACCCGGCCGGCGTCGACACCGGCATCCGCATGGCCAGCCCGGACGCGAAGGCCGCCCACCGGCACTTCCTGGACACCGGCATCGACACCGGCGAACTCCTCGAGTGGCCCGGCACCCCGCCGATGTTCAGCCTCCGCGACCCGGACGGCAACCGCCTCTACATCTCGGAGCTCTGACTCAGCCGAGGACGTGTCCGCCGCCGGCCGCGTCGATCGTCTGTGTGGACCTGGCTCAGCTGCAGTTCGTCGAGAACGCCGGCCTCCAACGCGGTACGCGCGGTGATCGCGCCGTGCACCAGGACGTCCTTCTCACCGGCGGCTTCCTTCGCCTGCGCCATCGCGGTCTCGATGTCGCGGGCGAAGTGCACCTGCTCGTACGGCACCGACGGCGGGTCGTGGCTCACCACGAACAGCGGTACGCCGTGGTGCTCACCGCCGTAGTAGTCGACCTGTTCCGCCGTACGACGACCGACGACGACCGCCCCGGTCGCGTCCATCCCGTCCCAGATCGCCCCGGCCTCGCCTTCGGGGCGGCCGACCGACCCGTCGGGCTGCAGGTACCACTCGTGCAGCCGCATGAAGTCGTCGCCTACGCGTCGAAAACCCGGCGCCCGATTCGACAGCACCCGCAACATCACTCCGCGGCGAGTGCCTCCAGGACGCCGTCGCCGTACTTGGCGAGCTTGTTCTCGCCGACGCCGCTGATCGTGCCGAGCTCGGCCAGCGAGGACGGCAGCTCGGTGGCGATCTGGCGGAGCGTCGCGTCGTGGAAGATGACGTACGCCGGGACGCTCTGGTCCTTGGCGACCGCGCCACGCCACGCGCGCAACCGCTCGAACACCGGCGCGGCCTCCGTCGGCAGGTCGACGGCCGCCTTCTTCGAGCCGGAGGACCTGGACTTCGAACGCAGCCGCTCGGGCTCGCGGCGCATCATCACCTCGCGCCGACGGCCGAGCACCTCGCCACTGTCCTCGGTCAGCACGAGCGTGCCGTAGTCGCCCTCGACCGCGAGCAGCCGCAGCGCCAGCAGCTGCCGGACCACCCCGCGCCACTCGGTGTCCTTCAGCTCGGTGCCGATCCCGAACACCGTCAGCTCCTGATGCCGGAACTGCTTGACCTTGTCGGTCTCCTTGCCGAGCAGGATGTCGATCAACTGTCCGGCGCCGAACTTCTGCCCGCGCTCGCGCTGCAACCGGTACACCGTCGACAGCAGCTTCTGCGCCGCGATCGTGCCGTCCCACGACTCGGGCGGCGTCAGGCAGGTGTCGCAGTTCCCGCACGCGTCGCCCTGCTGACCGAAGTAGGCCAGGAGCTGGGAACGGCGGCACTCGACGGTCTCGCACAACGCGAGCATCGCGTCCAGGTGCGCACCCAGCCGGCGCCGGTGCGCGAGGTCGCCCTCGGAGGTGTCGATCATCTTCCGCTGCTGCACGACGTCCTGCAGCCCGTACGCCAGCCAGGCCGTCGACGGCTGTCCGTCACGGCCGGCCCGCCCGGTCTCCTGGTAGTACCCCTCGACCGACTTCGGCAGGTCGAGATGCGCGACGAACCGGACGTCCGGCTTGTCGATCCCCATCCCGAACGCGATCGTCGCGACCACGACCAGCCCGTCCTCACGCAGGAAGCGGGCCTGGTTCTGCGCGCGGGTCCGGCTGTCCAGGCCGGCGTGGTACGGCAGCGCCTCGATCCCGTTCTGGCTCAGGAACGCCGCAGTCTTCTCGACGCTGTTCCGGGACAGGCAGTACACGATGCCGGCGTCGCCCGGGTGCTCGGTGCGCAGCAGGTCGAGCAGTTGCCGCTGCGGGCTGTCCTTCGGGACGATCCGGTACTGGATGTTCGGCCGGTCGAAGCTCGCGACGAAGTGCTTCGCCTGGTCCAGCTTCAGCCGGGTCGCGATCTCCTGATGGGTCGCGTCGGTCGCCGTCGCGGTCAGCGCGATCCGCGGTACGTCGGGCCAGCGCTCGTGCAGCTCGGACAGCATCAGGTAGTCCGGCCGGAAGTCGTGGCCCCACTGGGACACGCAGTGCGCCTCGTCGATCGCGAACAGTGCGATCTTGCCCTGGTCGAGCAACCGCACGGTGCCCTCGACGCGCAGCCGCTCGGGCGCCAGGTACAACAGGTCGAGCTCGCCGGCCAGGAACGCCTGCTCGACCTCGCGGCGCTGCTCGAAGTCCTGCGTGGAGTTCAGGAATCCCGCCCGGACGCCGAGCGCCGTCAGCGCGTCGACCTGGTCCTGCATCAGCGCGATCAGCGGCGAGATCACCACGCCCACCCCGGACCGCACCAGCGACGGGATCTGGTAGCACAGCGACTTGCCGCCGCCGGTCGGCATCAGCACCAACGCGTCACCGCCCGCAACCACGGTGTCGATGATGTCGGCCTGCTCGCCGCGGAAGGCGTCGTACCCGAACACCCGCCGGAGGACCTGAAGGGCTTCGGAGTCGGGCAGCTCGGTTGTCTCACTCACCCCAGCGAGTTTAGTGAGATCCCGCCGACGATGCTGGCGCGATCGCCGCAACCTGTGGATACTCCGCTGGATTGGTCGGCAGGTTGGGCAGTTCCTCGGCCATCCACTGCCGCGGCGAGCACCCGGCGATCGCCTGGAACTCGCGGGTCAGGTGCGACTGGTCGGCGAATCCGGCGGCGGCCGCGACGTCCGCCAAGCGGCTCTGCGGGGAACGCCGCAGGCGGGCCGTGACACGTTCGAAGCGCAGCACCCGCGAGGCGACCTTCGGCGGCAGACCGAACTCGGCGGTGAAGCGCTCGGTCAGGTGCCGTCGACTCCACCCGACCTCGGTGGCCAGCTGCTGTACGCCGATTGCGCCGCCGGACTCGCACAACCGCAGCCACGCCCACCCCAGCTCCGGACGGACTGCCGCAGGCCGGACGTCGCGCAGCTGTTGCAGCAGCAACGCCTCGAGCAGGTCGAAGCGCGATGCCCAGGTCGGAGCCTCGCGCAGCTGCTCGGTCAGCTCACCCGCTCGCCGCCCGAGCAGTTCGTCGAGCCCCAGAACCGCGGACCCGAGCTCGCCGGGCGGCACCGCCAGCAGTGTCCGCGCGGCCGCCGGCGAGAGCGAGAGCTGCACGCCGGCCCGGCTCGGTGTCCGGCCGATCTGTACGGCGGTCGAGTGCAGTCCGCCGATCATCGCGTCGTACTTCTCGACCGGGCCGCCCGGCCACGCGACGCCCAGCGGCTCGTCGAGTGTGACGACGAGGGTCAGGTAGCGCGAGGGCAGACCGCGGTGCAGGTCCGGCGGATCGGCGGCCGACGCGTAGCCGATCACGTCCCCGACGTACGACCGCAGGGCAGCGTGCACCGGGCGGGTCGCGTATCCCGCCGTACCGTGTTCGGTTCCGCCCATGGGAACAGGCTAGACCGGGGCTCCGGCAGAATCAGCGGCTCCAGAATCCGGGACCGGCGTACCGGCATCCGGACTTGCGTGGCAGTATCGAGAGGGTATCGAGAGATATCGAGAGATACGTACTAGCTGCAAGGAGATGTCGTCGTGCCTGCTCTGAGGTCCCGCACTGTCACCCACGGCCGCAACATGGCGGGCGCCCGCGCGCTCATGCAGGCCTCGGGGGTAGCCCGGGAGGACTTCGGGAAGCCGATCATCGCGGTGGCGAACAGCTTCACCGAGTTCGTCCCCGGTCATACGCACCTGGCGCCGGTCGGCCGGATCGTGTCCGCGGCGATCCACGCGGCCGGCGGTATCGCCCGCGAGTTCAACACGATCGCCGTCGACGACGGGATCGCGATGGGCCACGGCGGCATGCTCTACAGCCTGCCGTCCCGGGACCTGATCGCGGACTCGGTCGAGTACATGGTCGAGGCGCACTGCGCGGACGCGCTGGTCTGCATCTCGAACTGCGACAAGATCACGCCCGGCATGCTGAACGCCGCGCTCCGGCTGAACATCCCGACCGTGTTCGTCTCCGGCGGCCCGATGGAGGCCGGACGTGCGACGCTGGTCGACGGTACCGTCCGCAAGCTCGACCTGATCGACGCGATGTCCGAGGCCGTCAACGAGAACGTGTCCGACGCCGACATCCTGCGGATCGAGGAGAACGCCTGCCCGACCTGCGGCTCCTGCTCCGGCATGTTCACCGCGAACTCGATGAACTGCCTGACCGAGGCGATCGGCCTGTCGCTGCCGGGCAACGGCTCCGTCCTGGCCACCCACACCGCTCGCCGCGCGCTGTACGAGAGCGCCGGCGAGACCGTCGTCCGGATCACCAAGCGGTACTACGACAACGACGACGCCACGGTGCTGCCGCGGAACATCGCGTCCAAGGAGGCCTTCGGCAACGCAATGGCCCTGGACATCGCGATGGGCGGATCGACGAACACGATCCTGCACCTGCTGGCCGCCGCGCAGGAGGCCGAGGTCGGGTTCGACCTGGACGACATCAACGCCGTCTCCCGCCGGGTCCCGTGCCTGGCGAAGGTCGCCCCGAACGTGGCGCCACAAGGCACCTACTACATGGAGGACGTGCACCGGGCCGGCGGAATCCCGGCGATCCTCGGCGAGCTGCACCGCGCCGGTCTGCTGAACGAGAACGTGCACACCGTGCACAGCGACTCGATCGACGACTGGCTGAAGACCTGGGACGTGCGCGGCGGATCGCCGTCGCCGGAGGCCGTCGAGCTGTGGCACGCGGCGCCGGGCTGCAAGCGGTCCGCGACCGCGTTCTCCCAGTCCGAGCGCTGGGACACGCTGGACACCGACGCGGCCGGCGGCTGCATCCGCGACCGCGAGCACGCGTACTCCACGGACGGCGGTCTCGGCGTACTGAAGGGCAACCTGGCTGTCGACGGCTGCGTCGTGAAGACGGCCGGTGTGGACGAGTCGATCTGGACCTTCGAGGGCCCTGCCGTGGTGTGCGAGTCGCAGGAGGAGGCCGTCGAGAAGATCCTCGCCAAGCAGGTCACGCCCGGCGACGTCGTCGTGATCCGCTACGAGGGGCCGAAGGGCGGTCCGGGCATGCAGGAGATGCTGTACCCGACGTCGTTCCTCAAGGGCCGCGGTCTCGGCAAGGTGTGCGCACTGGTCACCGACGGCCGCTTCTCCGGCGGTACGTCGGGACTCTCGATCGGCCATGTGTCGCCGGAGGCGGCCTCCGGCGGGACGATCGCGCTGGTCCAGGACGGCGACCGGATCCGGATCGACATCCCGAACCGCTCGATCGAGCTGCTGGTCTCCGACGAGGAGCTGGCGACCCGCGAGGCGGCCCTCGGCGGTGTGTACGCGCCGAAGAACCGCGAGCGCAAGGTGTCGAACGCGCTCAGGACCTACGCCGCGATGGCGACCAGCGCCGACAAGGGCGCGGTCCGCGACATCAGCAAGTTCGGCTAGAGCTCCAGGTCGAACGCAAGGTTGATCGCCTCGGCCAGGGCAGGTTCCTGGTCGGGGTGCAGGTAGCCGATCAGGCGGCCGAGCTGCGATTTCGGGATCGTCTGGATGTTGTCGCAGGAGATCGCGCTGGCGTGATCCAGGCCGTTGTCCAGGCCGACCAGCACCTCGGTGGACAGGCCGCGGATCGTGCTGGTGATCGGGGCGACCGTGACGTTGGTCAGCCGTGGGCGGATGAGTTCGCGGGTCAGCACCACGACCGGCCGCGGTTTGTCCAGCCGGGCGATGTGCAGCGGACGCATCAGTCGAGTTCGAGTACTGTGCCGGCGGCCGCCGGGGCCAGGCCTTCGAGGTCGGGGTAGCCGCCGTGCTTGCTCAGGACGGCCAGGTCGCGGGTCGCCAGCTCCCGGCGGCGCTCGCGCTCCATCGCCCGGGCGACCACGGACGCCCTGCTGGTCGCCTTGTCGGTGGCGACCAGCTCGTCCATGAAGTCGACCAGGTCATCCGGCAGCCGGACGGTGATCTGTTTGCTCATACCACCACCATACCGACGTGGGATTCATTTCGGTAGGGTCTGCTCGGCAAGGTCAGTTGGGGGAGAGGGTGGACCAGGTGATCAGGTCGGTGGCGGGGAGGGACGGGAGCGCCGTGATGGCGGCGAGTTCGCTGTCGAGGAGGCCGACCAGCTGGGCCAGGCGCGTGCTGGCGTCGGGGGCCTCGAGGAGTTTCTGGCGGTCGGGGGTCATCAGCTTCATCGCGGCGGACATCAGGTACGACAGCGTGCTGGGGTTGTCGGGCAGCTCGCCGAGGTGCAGGCCGGGTCGGCTGATCTCGCTGACGGCGTCGGCGTACTTGCGGAACCGCTCGAGCGCGATCGTTGCCGTGCCCAACGGGTCGTCCCCGAGCTCGTCGTCGAGCCACTCGACGTCCGCGACCAGGTAGTCGCCGCTGCCGTCCAGCTCGGACACCTTGAACCGCCGGTTCCCGGTCAGCGTGACCTCGATCGGCCCCTCGTCGTCCGCGTCCACCGCGACCTCGGAGATGGTTGCCGCACACCCGGTCCCGTACAGCGACCGGAACACCCGCTCACCCAGCTCGTACCCGTCCCGGACCGCGAGCGCCCCGCAGACCAGCTCGCCACCGTTCTCGACCAGGTCGCGGACCACCGCACGACCCTGCACGTCGGTGACCGGAATCGCCACCACCAGCCCGGGGAAGATCACCGTGTCGACAGTGAGCAGCGGCAGGCGGGAGTCCATGCCGACGAGCCTAGTGGACAACCACAGTGCTCACGTGCCGTGACCGGCCGGCCTGTGGATAGCCGGTCGGCGGCGGGTACGGCGACCACTAGACTGACGGCATGATTCGCCGCGTCGACCTGCGGGGCCGAGTGGCGGCCGGAGAGCTGCTGAACCTCTCCGCCGATGTGAATGCCCTGGTCCCCCGAGCCGTGTTCGACGTCGAGGCTGCCCTCGACGTCGTCCGACCGATCTGCCTGGACGTCCGCCATCGCGGGCTCGCGGCGATCCGGGAGTACGGCGAGAAGTTCGACCATGTGCGGGTCGAGGACGTCCGGGTCCCCGCGGAGGCGCTGAAGACCGCGCTCGAGGAGCTCGACCCGGTGGTGCGCAGCGCCTTCGAGGAGTCGATCCGCCGGGTCCGCGAGGTCAGTGCGGACGAGCTCACCGCGGACATCGCGTCCGAGCCCGCGCCGGGTGGTCGCGTCACGCAGCGGTTCGTCCCGGTCCAGCGCGTCGGGCTGTATGTGCCGGGCGGTCGCGCGCCGCTGGCGTCGAGCGTCGTGATGAACGTCGTCCCCGCGCAGGTGGCCGGCGTACCGTCGCTGGCTGTTGCTTCCCCGCCACAGAAGGAGTTCGGCGGACTGCCACACCCGACCGTGCTCGCGGTGTGCGCTCTGCTCGGGATCGAGGAGGTGTACGCGATGGGCGGCGCGCAGGCGATCGCCGGGTTCGCGTACGGCTTCGACGGCTGCCCCAAGGTCAACCTGATCACCGGACCCGGCAACATCTACGTCGTCGCCGCCAAACGCGCGCTGCTCGGTGAGGTCGGCATCGACTCCGAGGCCGGCCCGACCGAGATCGCGATCCTCGCCGACGACACCGCGGACCCGAAGCACGTCGCCGCGGACCTGATCAGTCAGGCCGAGCACGACCCGATGGCTGCCAGCGTGCTGGTCACGCCGAGCGCGAGCCTGGCGGACAAGGTGGAGGCCGAGCTGCCCGGGCAGGTCGCACAGACCAAGCACGCCGAGCGTGTCACCGAAGCGCTCGAAGGCCGGCAGTCCGCGATCGTCCTGGTCGACGACCTGGACCAGGGCACGGCCGTCGTGGATGCGTACGCCGCCGAGCACCTGGAGATCCAGACCGCCGACGCCGAGGAGCGCGCGGGGCTGATCACCAACGCCGGCGCGATCTTCGTCGGCAGCTGGTCGCCGGTGTCGCTCGGCGACTACTGCGCGGGCTCCAACCACGTCCTGCCGACGGCCGGGTGCGCGTGTCACTCGTCCGGCCTGTCCGTGCGCAGCTTCCTGAAGGCCGTGCACGTGATCAACTACTCCCGCGACGCGCTGCACGAGGTCTCCGGTCACGTGCTCGCGCTCGCGCACGCCGAGGACCTGCCCGCCCACGGCGCCGCGGTGTCGGCGCGGTTCCCGGGGGAGCGGTGATGGGCCGCTTCCACGGGCTGCCGATCCGCGACGAGCTGAAGAGCTTCGAGCCGTACGGCGCCCCGCAGCTCGACGTCCCGGTGCTGCTGAACGTCAACGAGAACCCGTACCCGCCGAGCGAGGACACCGTGCAGGACGTCGCCGCCTCGGTGGCGGAGGCGGCGCGCGGCATGAACCGGTATCCGGACCGCGAGTTCCTCGGCCTCCGTGCGGACCTCGCGGCGTACCTGGCCCGCGAGTCCGGCGCGCAGCTGGAGCCGGAGCAGCTGTGGGCGGCGAACGGGTCCAACGAGGTGATGCTGCACATCCTGCAGGCCTTCGGCGGCCCCGGCCGTACGGCGCTGTCGTTCGCGCCGACGTACTCGATGTATCCGGAGTACGCCCGGGACACCAACACCGCCTGGGTCACCGGCCGCCGGGCCGAGGACTTCACGCTGGACCGGAGCAAGGCGATCGCCGCGATCTCCCGGCACCGCCCGTCGGTCGTGCTGCTCGCCTCGCCGAACAACCCGACCGGTACGGCGCTGCCGATCGACGTCACCGAGGCGATCGTCGCGCAGGCCGCCGCGATCGGCTCGGTCGTGGTGGTCGACGAGGCGTACGCCGAGTTCCGCCGGGCCGGGACACCCAGCGCAGTCGGCCTGTTGCCGGCGTACCCGAACCTGGCCGTCTCGCGGACGATGTCGAAGGCGTTCGCGATGGCCGGCGGGCGGGTCGGATACCTTGCCGCGAGCAAGCAGTTCGTGGACGCGCTGCGGATCGTCCGGTTGCCGTACCACCTGTCCGCGGTGACGCAGGCGGTCGCCCGCGCAGCCCTGCGGCACTCCGGCGAGCTGCTCGGCCGGGTCGAGCTACTCCGGGTCGAGCGCGACGAGACCGTCGACTGGCTGCGGTCGCTCGGCCTGCGCGCGGTCGACTCGGACGCGAACTTCGTGCTGTTCGGCACGTTCGCCGACCGGCACGCGGTCTGGCAGGCGTTGCTCGACGACGGCGTACTGATCCGCGAGACCGGACCGGACGGCTGGCTCCGGGTCTCGATCGGCACCGGCGAGGAGATGGCCGCGTTCCGCGCTTCACTGGAGCGCATCCTGAAGACAGACACTGGAAGGCTGAAATGACGCGCACTGCCCGGATCGATCGGGAGACGAGCGAGTCCAAGGTCCTGGTCGAGCTCGACCTGGACGGCACCGGTCGCGCCGAGATCTCAACAGGCGTTGGGTTCTACGACCACATGCTCAACGCGCTGGCCAAGCACGCGCTGCTCGACCTGCACGTGAACACGGTCGGCGACCTCGAGATCGACGCGCACCACACGGTCGAGGACACCGCGATCGGCATCGGCCAGGCGCTGAAGGAGGCGCTCGGGGACAAGCGCGGCATCCGCCGGTTCGGCGACGCGACCGTCCCGCTGGACGAGGCGCTCGTGCACTGTACGGTCGACCTCTCCGGCCGTCCGTACTGCGTGCACACCGGCGAGCCGGACGGCCAGGTGTACGCGATCATCGGCGGCGACTACGCGGGTTCGCTGACCCAGCACGTGTTCGAGACGCTGGCGTTCAACGCCGCGATCTGCATCCACATCCGGGTGCTGTCCGGCCGCGACCCGCACCACATCGTCGAGGCGCAGTTCAAGGCGTTCGCGCGGGCGCTCCGGGCCGCCGCCGAGCACGACCCGCGGCAGCCGGGCATCCCGTCCACCAAGGGCGCCCTGTGACGAAGAAGGTCGTCCTGCTCGACTACGGCTCGGGAAACATCCGGTCCGGCGAGCGTGCCCTGCAGCGCGTCGGCGCCGACGTCACGGTGACCGCGGACTTCGACGAAGCGAGCAACGCCGACGGCCTGCTGGTGCCGGGAGTCGGTGCGTTCGAGGCCTGCATGACCGGGCTGAAGGCGGTCCGCGGCGACGTCGTCGTCGATCGCCGGCTGACCGGCGGCCGTCCGGTGCTCGGGATCTGCGTCGGGATGCAGATCCTGTTCGCGCGCGGCATCGAGCACGGCGTCGAGACCGACGGCTGCGAGCAGTGGCCCGGCACGGTCGAGCGCCTGCAGCCCGAGGACGCCCAGCCGGTGCCGCACATGGGCTGGAACACGGTCGACGTACCGTCCGGGACCAAGCTCTTCGAGGGTGTCGAGAAGGAACGCTTCTACTTCGTGCACTCGTACGGCGTCCGCACCTGGGAGCTCGACGACGTGCGCGCGTCGGTCGCCCCGCTGGTCACGTGGACGACGTACGGCGGTGACAAGTTCGTCGCCGCGGTCGAGAACGGGCCGCTGACCGCGACCCAGTTCCACCCGGAGAAGTCCGGCGACGCCGGCGCGGCCCTGCTGGAGAACTGGGTCCGCTCGCTCTAGACCGCGCCTGGGAACGCGACCGGCGCGCCGCCCCAGGCGAGCTGGTTGCCCGCCGCGGTCTGCAGGGCGTCGATCGCGAAGACGCGGACGGGAGCCTGCTCGGCGGCCTCGACGAGGTCGCCGTACACGGCCGCGATCCGGCGTTCGATGACCAGCACCAGCGCGGCCGCCGTCGCGGCGTTCGTGACGGCCTGCGGGAGGTCGTACGCCGGCTGGGCCGCGACCGGGGTCTGGCCGGCCGCGACGATCAGCGCGCTCAGCTGGTCGCGGTTGTCGCGGTGCGCCCCGAACAGGTCGGTCGCCGCACCGAACCGGGCACCGCTGAGCTTCCCGCCGGCCACACCGACGCCGTACATCGCCGCATGCTCACCGGCGAGCGCGGCCTGCAGGGCATCCAACTGGTTCACGATGCCGCTCCCTTGGTCTTGGCCGGGGCGAGGGTCGAGCTCAGCTGGGACTCGGACGCGGCGATCTCGGCGAGCAGCCGGGCCGGGGCCCCTGACAGCGTTGCGGCGGCCGCCACGTGCGCCGTGGCCGCGGCCTTCTCCTGCTTGGCGATCGTGGACAGCGCGACAGCCTGCGTGGTGGGCGGCGCGGCGGCCTTCGCCGGCTGGGCGGTCACCCCCGCGGTCTCCTGGAGCTTCGCCAGGTGGCTCACGTGGTACTTCGCGCCCGCCGCCAGCTGGGCCCGGAGCGCGGGGAACTTCCGGCTCGAGGTTGCGTAGAGCTGGGACAATTGAGTCACCTGGGTCGCCGCGGCACTGAGCGCGGCGACGACAGCCGGATCGGCCGTCGGCGTCGCGGCCGGGCCGGGTGACGTCGTCGTACCGTTCACGGCTCCCTTGGTGCCCTGCGTGCCGGACGCGGCCGGATCGTCCTTGCAGCCGGTCAGTGCGGCCGCGCCCGGAACGAGGGCAGCGGTCACCATGACGGTACGTCGTCTCAGGTGGCTTTCAGGCACGCCGGAACGATACCTGGTGACACGCCCACGACCCGGCCCGGGGACGGGCCGATGAGCGGGATCCGGGCACCGGGCGGATAGGGTGGGCTACTGCTCTCGGCCGGACCGCCGGGAGCACAACGGGTGCACAACTGGAGAGAGGCAGGTCAACCTGTGAGCCGAAAGCCGGACCACAAGGGTCACACGGACACCACGAGCCTCGAGAACTTCCTGCGGCCGATCGTCGAGCAGTTCGGCTGCGACCTGGAGGCCGCGGACATCGCGCCGGCCGGCCGCCGCCGGTTGCTGCGGGTGATGGTCGACCGGGACAGCGGTATCAGCCTGGACGACGTCGCCGAGGTCACCCGGGCGATCTCCAAGGCGCTCGACGCCGACGACATCATGGGCGAGGGCGCGTACACGCTGGAGGTCTCCAGCCCCGGCGTGGACCGGCCCCTCACCCTGCCCCGGCACTGGCGGCGCAACCTCGACCGCCTGGCCAACGTCACCCTGACGGCCGGCGACAAGTTGACCGGCCGGATCAAGTCCGTCTCCGACGAGGCGGCCGAACTGGACGTCGACGGCACGCGGCAGAGCGTCGCGTACGGCGACGTGGCCAAGGCCAAGATCCAGATCGAGTTCAACCGGGCTGCCGGCAACGACGAACCTGAAACACCTGCCGACGGCACGGTGGAGGAGAACTGACATGGACATCGACATGGCCGTGCTGCGGTCACTGGAACGGGAGAAGGACATCGCCATCGAGGTCGTCGCCGAGGCGATCGAGGCGGCCCTCCTGGTTGCGTACCACCGGACCGAGGGTGCTCAGCAGCACGCGCGCGTCGAGCTCGACCGCAAGACCGGGCATGTGACCGTGCTGGCGCGGGAGCTCGCCGAGGACGGCACCGTGGACCGCGAGTACGACGACACCCCGGCGGACTTCGGCCGGATCGCGGCCACCACCGCCAAGCAGATCATCCTGCAGCGGCTCCGCGACGCCGAGGACGAGGTCCGGTACGGCGAGTTCTCCGGCAAGGAGGGCGACATCGTGTCCGGCGTCGTCCAGCAGGGCCGCGACCCGCGGTCGGTGATGGTCGACCTGGGCAAGATCGAGGCCGTGCTGCCGGCGCCCGAGCAGGTGCCGGGGGAGCAGTACGAGCACGGCTCCCGGCTGCGGGTGTACGTCGTCGGTGTCCGGAAGGGCTTCAAGGGCCCGCAGATCACGGTCAGCCGGACGCACCCGAACCTGGTGAAGAAGCTGTTCGCGCTGGAGGTCCCGGAGATCGCCGACGGTACCGTCGAGATCACCGCGATCGCGCGCGAGGCCGGGCACCGGACCAAGATCGCCGTACGGACGCTGAACCCGTCCGTGAACGGCAAGGGCGCCTGCATCGGCCCGATGGGGCAGCGGGTGCGGAACATCATGCACGAGCTGCACGGCGAGAAGATCGACATCATCGACCACAGTGACGACCCGGCGACCTTCGTCGGGAATGCGCTGTCGCCGGCGCAGGTCACGTCGGTCGAGGTGGTGGACGCCGCGGCCCGTGCGGCGCGCGTCGTCGTCCCCGACTACCAGCTCTCGCTCGCGATCGGCAAGGAAGGGCAGAACGCCCGCCTCGCGGCCCGCCTCACCGGCTGGCGGATCGACATCCGGCCGGATACCGATGTGACTCGGGAAGGCGAGAAGGTAGACTAGGTTCTCGGTCGGTCGACTGAGTCGCAACCACACCCTGAGGAACACGTGACAGTTGCTACAGACGCGCGCCCTGGCAAGCCCCGGGAGCGCACCTGTATCGGGTGCCGGAAGCGGAGCAGTCCGGCTGACCTGCTGCGGGTGACGGCTTCCGGAGGACTTGTGCTTCCGGATCCCGATCGCCGGGCACCCGGCCGTGGGGCGCACCTGCACCCCTCGATCGAGTGCTTCGACCTCGCCGTCCGGCGCAAGGCGTTCCCACGGGCCTTCAAGGTCCCGGGGCCGCTGGATGTGACCGGGCTGCGGGACTACGTCGCGCAGCGTGATAAGTAAGAAGCAGCAATTGCGGCCAACCCGGCCGTCCGCGGCGGTCCGACCGGATCGTCCGTGACCGACTTGAAGGCGGGTCATCGACTCATGACCACTCGATGAGTGTCTACCGATGAGTGCAATGCGATGAGCACGTACGTCAACTAACGGTCCGCGCCCAGGCTCGGACCAGAGGGAGAGTAGTGGCAAAGGTCCGGGTCTACGAGCTCGCGAAAGAGCTCGGAGTTACCAGCAAGGTCGTTCTGACCAGACTGAACGACATGGGCGAGTTCGTCCGGTCGGCATCCTCGACGATCGAGGCACCTGTCGTCCGGCGGTTGGCGGAGGAGTTCGAGAAGAACCCGCCGAAGAAGCGCACGGCCAAGAAGGCCGCTGCGAGTACGTCTGCCGCGCCCCAGGCGACCGCGCCGGTCGCCCCCGCGGCCCCGAGGCCGGCCCAGCCGGGCACCCCGAAGGCTCCGGCCGAGCGCCCCGCGCCGGCCGACCGTCCGGTGGCCGAGCGCCCCGCGCCGGCCGACCGTCCGGTGGCCGACCGGCCCGCGCCGGCTGAGGCACGGACCGAGGCTCCGGCCCCGGTCGAGTCCGCGCCGGCCGCCGAGGCACCGGTGAAGTCCGCTCCGGCTCCGGGCGCCCGCCCGGGTCCGCGTCCGGGCCCGAAGCCGGGTCCGCGGCAGGAGACCGCCCCAGCCGAGTCCGCCCCGGCCGAGTCCGCTCCGGCGGCCACGGCTCCGGCGGAGACGCCGGCCGCTCCGGTGACGCCTGCCTTCGAGGCACCCGCCGCGAAGGCGGCCGACGACGCGGCCCCGGCCGCTCCGGCGGCCCGCCGTACCGGCGACAACACGTCGGCTCCGCGTCCGGGTGGTCAGGGCTCCGGCCCCCGTCCGGGTGGTCAGGGCTCGCGTCCGGCCACGCCGGGTGCGACCCCGCGTCCGGGTGGTCAGGGCTCCGGCCCGCGTCCGGGTGCCGGTCCGCGTCCGGGTGCGCCCCGTCCGGGTGCCCCGCGTCCCGGTGCGCCCCGGCAGGGTGGCGGCCAGGGCGGTGGTGGCCCGCGTCCGGGTGCACCGCGTCCGGGCAACAACCCGTTCAGCTCGACCCAGGGCATGCAGCGCGGTGGCGCGCGCCCCGGCCCGGGTGGTGGCGGCAACGACCGGCAGGGCGGCGCTCCGAGCCCGGCCGGAATGGCTCCGCGCCCGCCGCAGGGTCGCGGTGGCGGCAACGAGCGCGGTCGTGACGACCGGCCGCGTCCGTCCGGCGGCGTTCCGGGTGCTCCGCGCCCGAACCCGGCGATGATGCCGAAGTCCTCGGCCGGTACCTTCACCGGTCGCCCCGGTGGCGGCTCCGGCGGTCCGGGTGGTCCGGGTGGTGGCCGTGGCGGTGGCGGCGGTGGCCGTCCGGGCGGTAGCCCGGGTGCCGGTCCGCGCGGTGGCGGCGGTGGCGGCGGCGGTTTCCGTCCCGGTGGCGGTGGCCCGAGCGGCCCGCCCGGTGGCGGCGGTGGCCGTCCGGGTCCGGGCAACCGGGGTCGTGGCGGGACGCAGGGTGCCTTCGGGCGCCCGGGCGGTCCGGCGCGCCGTGGCCGGAAGTCGAAGCGGGCCAAGCGCCAGGAATTCGACAACATGCAGGCCCCGGCGGTCGGTGGCGTCCGCGTCCGGCACGGTGACGGCGAGGTCGTGAAGCTGCCTCGCGGTGCGTCGCTGACGGACTTCGCCGAGAAGGTCGGAGTCGACCCGGCGTCGCTGGTCCAGGTGCTGTTCCACCTCGGTGAGATGGTGACCGCGACCCAGTCGGTGAACGAGGAGACGCTCGAGCTGCTCGGTACCGAGCTGAACTACGACGTCCAGATCGTCTCGCCGGAGGACGAGGACCGCGAGCTGCTGCAGTCGTTCGACATCGACTTCGGCAACGACGAGGGCGACGAGAGCGACCTGGCCCCGCGGCCGCCGGTGGTGACCGTGATGGGTCACGTCGACCACGGTAAGACGAAGCTGCTGGACGCGATCCGGATGGCGAACGTCCAGGCCAAGGAAGCCGGCGGTATCACCCAGCACATCGGTGCGTACCAGGTGACCACCGAGGTGGACGGCCAGGAGCGGGCGATCACCTTCGTCGACACCCCGGGTCACGAGGCGTTCACCGCCATGCGTGCCCGTGGTGCGCAGGCCACCGACATCGTGATCCTGGTGGTCGCGGCCGACGACGGCGTGATGCCGCAGACGATCGAGGCGCTGAACCACGCCCGGGCGGCGGGTGTCCCGATCGTGGTCGCGGTGAACAAGATCGACGTCCCGGCGGCGGACCCGACCAAGGTGCGCGGTCAGCTGACCGAGTACGGCCTGGTCCCCGAGGAGTACGGCGGCGACACGATGTTCGTCGACGTCTCGGCCAAGTCCCGGATCAACATCGACGGCCTGCTCGAGGGCGTCGTACTGACCGCGGACGCGGCGCTGGATCTGCGGGCGAACCCGAAGATGCACGCCGAGGGGATCGCGATCGAGGCGAACCTCGACAAGGGCCGTGGTCCGGTGGCGACCGTGCTGGTGCAGCGCGGAACGCTCCGGGTCGGCGACTCGATGGTGGTCGGTCCGGCGTACGGCCGGGTCCGGGCCATGCTCGACGAGCACGGCGACCCGGTCCAGGAAGCGACGCCGTCGCGTCCGGTCATGGTGCTCGGTCTGACCGCGGTGCCAGGTGCGGGTGACAAGTTCCTGGTGGTCGACGACGACCGCCAGGCGCGGCAGATCGCCGAGAAGCGGGAAGCCCGTGCTCGTGCGGCCGCCAACGCCAAGCGTCGCGTCCGTCGTACCCTCGAGGACTTCATGGCCTCGATGGAGAAGGGCGAGGCCCAGGAGCTGCTGCTGATCCTCAAGGGCGACGTGTCCGGTTCGGTCGAGGCACTGGAAGACGCTCTGGTCCGGATCGAGGTCGGCGACGAGGTCAACCTGCGGATCATCGACCGCGGTGTCGGTGCGATCAACGAGAACGACGTCAACCTGGCCATCGCGTCGAACGCCGTCATCATCGGCTTCAACGTGCGGCCGGCGGGCAAGGCCGGTGACCTGGCCGAGCGCGAGGGCGTGGACGTCCGGTACTACTCGGTCATCTACTCGGCGATCGACGACATCGAGGCGGCCCTGAAGGGCATGCTGAAGCCGATCTACGAGGAGGTCACCCTCGGCCAGGCGGAGATCCGGGAGATCTTCCGGTCCTCGAAGGTGGGCAACATCGCCGGTTGCTGGGTGACCAGCGGCCTGATCAAGCGGAACGCCAAGGTCCGGTTGATCCGGGACGGCGCCGTGGTCGTCGACAACACCGAGCTGTCGTCGCTGAAGAGGTTCAAGGACGACGCGTCCGAGGTCCGCGAGGGCTTCGAGTGCGGTCTGACCATCAACAACTTCAACGACATCAAGATCGGCGACGTCGTCGAGGCGTTCGAGCTGCGCGAGAAGCCGCGGAGCTGACAGACAGGTGGTGACCCGGGCCGGGTCACCAAAGGAGTAGCGTCCGGAGAGACTGCGGTCTCTCCGGACGTTGCTCGTGAATGAGGGAGTGAGCCCTGATGGGTGAAGCAAGGGCGAAGCAGCTGGCCGACCGGATCCAGGTGCTCGTCGCGGAGCTGCTGGAGCGCCGGGTGAAGGATCCGCGGCTCGGGTTCGTCACGGTCACCGATGCCCGGCTGACCGGCGACCTGCGCGAAGCCAGCGTGTTCTACACGGTGTACGGCGACGAGCAGGCCCGGGCGTCCACGGCGGCCGCGCTGGAGTCGGCGAAGGGCCTGATCCGCAGCGAGGTCGGCAAGGCGCTCGGGTTGCGTCATACCCCGAGCGTGGCGTTCTTCCTGGACGCCGTACCGGAGAACGCCGGCCAGATCGAGGAACTGCTGGCCAAGGCCCGGGAGGCCGATGCCGAGGTGGCCAAGGCGGCCGCGGGCGCTAAGCCGGCCGGCGACGCCGACCCGTACAAGCGGCCGCACGACGACGAGGACGAGCAGGACTGAGTACTGCGTTGAGCATGGAGTTGAGCCTGGACTTCACGCCGGCGTCGGACGGGATCGTCGTCGTCGACAAGCCGAGCGGCCTGACCTCGCACACGGTGGTCGCCCGGATCCGCAAGCTGGCCGGTACCCGCAAGGTCGGGCACGCCGGGACGCTGGACCCGATGGCGACCGGCGTGCTCATCGTCGGGATCAACCGGGCGACCCGGCTGCTCGGGCACCTGCAGCTGGCGGACAAGTCGTACGACGCGACGATCCGGCTGGGTGCCGCCACGACGACCGACGACGCCGAGGGCGAGGTGGTGGCCACCGCGCCGGTCGACGGGGTGACCGCGGACGCGATCGCGGCGGCCGTCGACGGGTTCCGCGGGGAGATCTCGCAGGTGCCGTCGAAGGTGTCCGCGATCAAGGTCGACGGCCGCCGGGCGTACGACCTGGTGCGGGCCGGCGAGGAGGTCGAGCTCAAGGCCCGCACGGTGACCGTCTCGCGGTACGACATCCTCGACGTCCGGCCGGACGCCGACGGGATCTCGGTCGACGTCTCGGTGGACTGCTCCAGCGGTACCTACATCCGGGCGCTGGCCCGCGACCTCGGCACCGAGCTCGGCGTCGGCGGTCACCTGACCGCGCTCCGGCGTACCCGGGTCGGCTCGTTCGACCTGTCCATGGCGCATTCGCTGGAGTCGCTGGCCACGACGTTCGACTGGCTGCCGATCGCGGACGTCGCCGCCACCACCTTCCCGCGGTACGACGCGGACGACGCGGAGGCGGCCGCGATCCGCACCGGACGTCCGCTGCCGGGGCTGGACCTGGAGGCTGGGCAGACCGCGATGTTCGGCCCGGACGGTACGTTCCTGGCGCTCTACGAGCCGCGCGGACCGGTCGCGAAACCCACCGCGGTGTTCGTCGGCTGAAACGTCCGCTGAAACGACGGCTGAAACGACGGCTGAAACGTCGGCTGAAAACTGTCGGCGGTGCCGCGTAGCGTGCGCTGGCATGAGATACGGGTTCGTGATGGCGTACGGCGATGCGCGCGACGCGGCCGAGCTGGCCGTGATCGCGGAGGAGCACGGCTGGGACGGGTTCTTCGTCTGGGAGTCGATCTGGGGGATCGACGCCTGGGTGATGCTCGGCGCGGCCGCGATGACGACCGAGCGGATCCGGCTGGGCACCATGCTCACGCCGCTGCCGCGCCGAAAACCCTGGGACGTCGCCGGGCAGGTCTCGACCGTCGACAACCTCAGCAACGGGCGGGTGATCCTCTCCGTCGGGCTCGGGGTGACGGGGGAGGACCGGTTCTGGCTGTTCGAGGAGGACCCGGGGCGGAAGGTGCGCGCCGAGCTGATGGACGAGTCGCTGGAGATGCTGCCGTACCTGTGGCGCGACGAGTCGTTCGAGTTCTCCGGGAAGCACTACAGCGCCCGCAAGGTCCCAGACCTGGTGCCGCCCGCGCCGCCGCCACCGGTGCAGCGGCCGCGGGTGCCGACCTGGGTCGCGGGTGGCTGGCCGCGACCGAAGTCGATGCGCCGCGCCGCGCTCCAGGACGGCTGGCTGCCGAACTACGCGCCGATCGTCCCGCCGGGTACGCAGCCGGGCGAGCTGACCCCGGAGCACCTGGCCGAGGGCGTCGCCTGGATCCGTAAGGAGCGCGCGGCGCACGGGCTGACGATGGACGGGTACGACGTGGTCGCCGAAGGCGTGACCCGGGCCGGCGACGCCCGGGCCGCCGACACGGTCCGCCCGTGGGCGGAGGCAGGCGCCACCTGGTGGATCGACGCCGACTGGTCGTCGCTGGACCGCGCCACCACCCGCCCAGCCGCCGAACGCCGCCTGAAAGCCGGCCCACCTCGCATCAACTGACCCGTCGGCACCCCTGTATGCCTGACGTTTGGCAGCGGCGACCCGCACATCAGGCGGGAGAGCTGCGGATGCTGTCCAGGAGGATGCGGAGATCGGTCAGGTCGGCTTCGAACTCGGCATCGAAGTCGATCTCGTCGTCGAGATGAGCGGCGAGCCGATAGTGCGCCGGCAGTTGGGCCGGGGCCAGTTGGGTACGGCGGGACCGCGGGGTAAGCGTGCCGCGGCTGAAACGGCCGTTGACCTCGGAGGCTGCGAAGCCCATCACGAACGTCGACAGCAGCCGCTCGACCCGAGCGACCTGATCGTCGGGAACACCTGCGTCCAGGATGGTCTGGTAGAGGGCGTCGGTGGCGCGGAGTGCCTCGGGGGTGACCGACGGCCGAGACAGCAGCAGGGTGAATGCGCTCGGATGCCGGCCGGCCAGCTTCCGTGCCGCCTGCGCCAACGCGACCAGTCGTTGCCACCACTCTTCCCCGGCGTCGCCACCCACCGCGGCAGGATCGGATTCCTGCCCAGCCGGATGATCCACCCCGGCGAGCGGGACCAGCTCGGTCAGCAGTACTTCGACCATCCCATCGAGCAGCGCCTCCTTGCTGGACACGTGCGGATACAGCGCCATCGCGCTCAGCCCGACCCGTAGCCCGACTGCCCGCATCGATACGGCATCGAGTCCGCGCTCGTCGGCGATCGCCAGCGCTGCCTCGAGGATGGTCTGTCTCATGTCCTCCACGCTCGGTACTATACGGCATATTTACACTGTAAATACACTGTATAGTACTGCTCATGACAACTTCCTCCCCACCGGCGGGTCTGACCGCCGCCCCGCCGTCCTGGCACTCGACCCGGCGGGCCCGGCTTGGCTGGTACGGCTATGACTGGGCCAACTCCGTCTTCACCACCAGCGTGACGTCCGTCTTCTTCGGCCCGTACCTGACCGACGCGGCCCGCGCTGGCGCCGGTCCGGATGGATCGATCCACCCACTCGGCATCGGTATCTCGGCGGCGTCGTACGTACCGTTCGTGATCGGCCTGTCGGTGTTCCTGCAGATATTCGTGCTGCCCACCGCTGCGGCGCTGACCACTCGGCATCACAAGGGCCGCCTGCTCGGAGTGCTGCTGCTGGTGGGCGGCGGTGCGGCGACCGCGATGTACACGATCGGCGAGACCGACTACCTGCTCGGTGGCGCGCTGTTCGTACTGGCGACGATCGCACTCGGCGGCTCGATCACGGTCTGCAACACGTACCTGCCGGTGATCGCACCACCGGAGCGGCAGGATCGTACGTCGGCCGAGGCCTCGGCGGCCGGGTTCCTCAGCGCCGGGCTGATCCTGATCGTCGACCTGGTCGTCTACAACAGCCATGACCGGCTCGGTCTGACCGAGAGCGAAGCGATCCGGATCATCATGATGACCGCCGGTCTGTGGTGGCTGGTGTTCGGCGGCGTTTCGGTGATGCTGTTGCGCGGGTACGGCGCCCCGGCCGCCACTGCGGTCGAGCGGGTCGGCTCGTATCGACTGCTCGGCCGGGCGCTGCGCGACCTGCGCAGGTATCCGGCCGCCGGCTGGTTCCTGGCCGCGTTCCTGCTGTACTTCAACGGCGTCCAGGCCGTCACGGGTCTGGTCGGAACGTACGCGGTCGAGGCGCTCCGGCTCGAGCTCGACCAGGTGATCATCGCCGTGCTGGTCGTCCAGTTCGCCGCGGTCCTCGGTACGGCCGCGCTGGGGCGGGTGGCCGAGCGGTACGGCGGCCGCACGGTGCTGGTGGGGTCCGTCGTGTTCTGGTGTGCCGTGATCATCACCGGCGGCGTGCTTCCGGCCGGCTGGTTCGGCGGCTTCCTCGCCCTGTGTGTCAGCGCGGGTCTGGTAGTCGGCGGGACATATGCGTTGTCCCGCTCGGTCTTCATTCGGCTGGTGCCGCAGAACCGCGTACCCGAGTACGTCGGCATCTTCGAGACAGTCAATCGATGTCTCGGGTTCCTCGGCCCAGCTGCCTTCGGCCTGGTCCTGCAGTGGAGTGGCAACTACCGGATGGCCTGGTTGTCCATCCTCGTCTTCATGGTGGCTGGTGCTGTCACGTTGGTCGCCGCGCCCCGGCCGGAGGTGTCCCATGGCTGAGCTCCGGGTACTGCTGACCGAGGCGACCAGTGCCTCGGCGCGCGAAGTGCTCACAGTGCTCGGTCGCCGTGGCCACTCCGTCGACGTTCTGCACAGCGGAGGTGTCTCGCTCACGGCCCGATCACGCTGGGTGCGGCGCCGGTACCCGAGCCCGGCTTTCGCAGCTGATCCGCTCGCGTACCTCGAACGGCTCCGGGAGATCCTGACCAGCGCCGAGTACGACGTCGTGCTGCCGACGCATGAGCAGTTGGTGGCGTTGTCCCGCTTTGCGGACGAGTTCGATGCCTTGGCCGGGCTTGCGGTTCCGCCCTTCGCCGCGGTCCGCGTGCTGCAGGACAAGGCGGCTGCGGCCGATGTGCTCGATCGGCTCGGCCTGCCGCAGCCGGCCACCCGGCTGGTGCATGGCACCGGTGAGCTCGGCGCCGTTGCCGACCTGCTGCCGGCCTACGTCAAGTTGCCGGTGGCAACATCCAGTCGGGGAGTCTGGCTCGTCGAGAACCCCGAGCAGCTTGCCGGAATCGCCGAGCTGCCGGCCGTCCAGGAGACGTTCGCTGCCGGTGGTGCGGTCCTGGTGCAGCAACCCGTGTCCGGAACGTTGCTGATGGTGCAGGCGGTGTACGACCACGGCCGGTTGGTCGGCGCGCACACCGCAATCCGCCGGCGCGAGGGTGTGCAGGGCAGTGCGTCCGCGAAGGAGTCGGTCGTACGCCCAGATGTCGTCGAGCACCTGACCCGGCTCGGGGAAGAGCTCCAGTGGCACGGTCCGCTCTCGATCGACGCCATCCTGGACGAGCATGACCAGCCGCGCTACATCGACGTCAATCCGCGACTGGTCGAACCGGTGAACGCCGAGTTGGCCGGCGCCGATCTGGTCGACCGCTGGCTGACTGTGTCCCGTGGCGGGCAGCCCGGTCCGCTCCCGGCCGCGCGTTCGGGCATCCGTACCCACATGCTGTTGATGGCGATCTTGCGGCACGCCGAAGTCGGTCTCGGTCGGCGGGCGATCGCCGGCGAGCTGATGGCCGCCGTACGTCGCCGCGGTTGGTACGCCGGGAGTGCGGAGGAACTGCTGCCGATTCGGGAGGATCCGGTCGGCGCCGTCTTCCTGGTCGCGATCACCGGTCTGCTGCTGGTTTCGCCGGCGCTCTGGAAGCGGCTCGGTGGCAATGGGCCGCCGGCTCACACCCTCAGTCCGGAGGGCTGGCAGCGGCTGATCGGCTGACCGCGGCTTGTCCTGCCGCCCGGGCAGCGACGAGGTCTTGCCGTCCGGGCTGGGCGGCTCTACCTTGCCAGGTGCGAGCTAGTGTTTCGGGGTCGGAGACGTGGCTGTCATCGGAGCAGGTGCAGACGCCGAGGTGGCGAGGATCGCGGCTGAGCTGGGGTTGAGCGGTGACGCGCTGGCGCACCTGCGCGCACTCGCGGAAGCCGGCCCATCGGCCACGCCGGTCGACCTGCTCCAGTTCGCGGCGGGCGATCCGGACGGGGTACTCGTCCGCCTCGGGCTGAGTGATGACGATCGGCTGGACACGCTCGCGAACCGGCCTGATCCGGTGCGCGACGCCGATCTGTGGTGGCTGCTGGAGCGCTGTCACCATCAGCTCGTCCAGCGGTTGGGGACGACCGGCCCGTTGCCGCCCTGGCCGGACCTCCCGACCGGAACCGGCGCGGTCGGCCGCTTCCTCTATGTCTGGGCGTTCCTGACCACGGTTCCCGCCGTACGCCGGTACCACGCGGACCGCGGCATCGCCGACGCCGACTCGTGGCCGATCCTCGCGGTTCTCGGCGCGCAGCTGGCGAACCACCGGGAACTGTACGGCGAGGGCGGCCTGCACACGCAGAACTGGATGACCCACCACTTCCGCGGCGCCATCTACGCCCTCGACCGCCTGCACTTCGAACGCCAGCGCTGCTGGTACGACGCCACCGACCAAGGCGGCCCCGCGCTCGGTGAAGCCGTGCTCGGCCTGCACATCCCGGAGGGCCGGCTCACACCCGACTCGGTCGACGCCGCGCTGGACCGCGCCCGCGCCTTCTTCCGGACGCACTACCCCGAGGAGGACTACCGCTTCGCCACCTGCGTGTCCTGGGTCCTCGACCCCCAGCTGACCGGGTACCTGGCCGCCGACACCAACCTCGTCCGCTTCCAGCAACGCTTCACGCTGCTCCCCGCCGCCGCCAAGGACGACCGCGCCACGGTGGTCGAGTTCCTCTTCAAACAACCGCTCGCCGACCTCGACTCGTTGCCGCGGACAACGACCCTCCAGCGCGCGGTCGTCGATCACATCCGCCGCGACCGCCCGTGGCATTTCCGTACCGGCTGGTTTCCCCTCTAGGTACGCTGGGACGGTGCGTTCTCGTCCGACATTGGAGTGGGCCCCAGGCCCCGACGTGCTGGCGTTGCAGCCGGGGGCGACGGACGTCGGGCCGGTCGCCGAGGTGGTCAGCGGCGGGGGAGTCGTCGTACTCAGTGGTGCCGGGCTGTCGACCGAGTCGGGCATCCCGGACTACCGCGGCGAGACCGGTAGCCTGCGGACGCACACCCCGATGACGTACGGCGACTTCACCGGCAGCGAGGCAGCCCGGCAGCGGTACTGGGCGCGCAGCCACCTCGGCTGGCGGACCATCGCCCGCGCCCACCCGAACGACGGCCACCGCGCCGTCGCCGCGCTGCGGGCCCGCGGCAACCTGAGCGGGATCATCAGCCAGAACGTCGACGGCCTGCACCAGGCGGCCGGGGCCCGCGACGTCATCGAGCTGCACGGCAACCTCGACCGGATCATCTGCCTCGACTGCGGTACGGCGTCAGCCCGCGAGATCCTGGACCGCCGGCTGCGGGCGGCCAACCAGGCGTTCACGGCCGAGTCGACCCGGATCAACCCGGACGGCGACGTCGAGCTGCCCGAGGAGGTCGTCCGGACGTTCACCGTCGTCCCGTGCACGGTCTGCGGCGGCGTCCTCAAACCCGACGTGGTGTTCTTCGGCGAGAACGTCCCGCGGAGCCGCGTGCAGCGCTGCTACGACCTGATCGACGACGCGAACGCCGTCCTGGTCCTCGGCTCGTCCCTGACCGTGATGTCCGGGTTCCGCTTCGTCCGGCACGCCGCCAAGGCCGGTACGCCGGTGCTGATCATCAACCAGGGCCTGACCCGCGGCGACCCGTATGCGACCTATCGGGTGAACCTCCCGCTCGGCCAGGCTCTCACCCAAGTGCTGGCAGAAACCACCGGGCCGAGCCACGCGTGAGGTGGCCCGGCCCGGAGTCCGCAGTACGGATTGGAAAGGGTCAGCGTTGCGCGCTGGTCCGTACGCGGTTCTTGGAGGCCTCGAGGGCCAGGGGTGACGCTGCGGCCTCCTTCGCCAGCGCGCGGGCCTTGGCGGCCCAGGCGGACTGCTCGGCCGGGGTGACGACGGCCGGCTTCCCGGTCAGCGTCTTGTAGGTGAGCGCGGCCATCCCGGCCTCGCCCTCGAAGCGCGGGTGGTAGTTCAGCGCACGGAGCAGGTTGATGTCCTTGCCCTGGATCCACGCCTGGCCGTCCGGCGCACAGGCGTCGTGCCCGGTGGACGGCCCGAAGGTGTCGACGTACGTCGCCCCGCCGGCGGCGGCCGCGTTCGAGACGGCGGTGTTCAGCGCCTGCTCGATCGAGTACAGGTAGCCGTAGTCGCCGTCCGCGAAGGGCAGGATCGACGGGCAGGTGCCGTGCTCCGGCGCGATCTTCGGGTACCCGACCAGCACGATCGTGGCCTTCGGTGACCGCGCCCGGATGCCCTGCACCACGATCGCGATCCGGGTCTGTGTCTGGGCGATCTTCTGCCGCAGTGTGTCCACGCCGTTGACGGTGAAGTGTGCCCGGCAGGGCGCCCCGGTCGGGTCGGAGGCCCGGAGCCCCGGGCAGGTGCCGATGATGTTGCCGAACACGCCGAAGTCGTTCCCACCGATCCCGAGGGTGACGAGGTCGGTGTCCGGCGTCAGCGCATCGAACTGCGGTCCGGCGGTGCCGAGGATCGTGCTCTGCGGCTGCGTCATGTTGGTGGTGTCGGCACCGCCGCAGCTCACGTCGGTGAACCGGTGCACGCCCAGCGCCTCGGCGAGTTGCTTCGGGTAGTTGCTGTACGAGCGCGCACAGCCGAGAGACAGCAGATCGGCGAGCGGGACGAACGGCGCCGACGTGTACGAGTCGCCGAGTGCGACGTACCGCGTGAACCGGGGCGTCGCGGACGCCTGGGCGACCGGCACGCAACCCAGCAGTGCGACTGCCGCGTAGGCAGCGATCAGACGGCGTAGCTTCACGAGACCTCCCCATGCTCACCAGTGCGCGGCCCACCCTAAGTTGAGTCACTCCACGATTACAAGGGGTGATCCCCGACCTGATGCGCGCGATCGGTCCCGGGCATGGAATCCTGCTGCCATGCGTGTCTGGCACGGATTGGACCAGGTGAGCCCGGAGCTCGGGCCGACGGTGGTCACCATCGGCAACTTCGACGGCGTGCACCGCGGCCACCAGGAGGTGCTCGCGCACGCCCGCGCGCGGGCGGCGGAGCTGGGCGGACTGCCGGTGGTCGCGATGACGTTCGACCCGCACCCGATGCGGGTGCTGCGGCCGGACCACGCGCCGCTGATGCTCAGCGACCCCGAGCAACGCGCCGAGCTGCTCGGCGCCGCCGGTGCGGACGCGGTGCTGATCCTCCCGTTCACCAGGGAGGTGTCGAACTGGTCGCCGGAGGAGTTCATCGAGCGCACGCTGGTGAACACCCTGCACGCGAAGGCGATCGTGGTCGGCGAGAACTTCCGCTTCGGGCACAAGGCCGCCGGTCACGTCGACACCCTCGTCCAGGCGGGAACGCAGTACGGCTTCCAGGTCGAGGGGCTGAGCCTGGCGGGGGACCAGCAGCCCTGGTCGTCGACGTACATCCGGCAGAAGCTCGCGGACGGTGACGTCGAGGCGGCCGCGGAGGCGCTCGGCCGGCCGCTGCGGGTGACCGGCGTGGTCGTCGAGGGCGACAAGCGCGGCCGCGAGCTCGGGTACCCGACCGCGAACATCCCGGCGGACCCGGGCGCCGCGGTCCCGCAGGACGGCGTGTACGCCGGGTGGCTCACCGTGCTCACGCCCGCGCCCGGCGCCCCGGCGTACCCGGATCCGCTGCCGGCCGCGATCAGTGTCGGGTCCAACCCGACGTTCGACGGCCTGGACCGGCGGGTGGAGTCGTACGTGCTGGACCGCGACGACCTCGAGCTGTACGGCGCCAAGGTCGCGATCGACTTCGTCGCCCGGCTGCGCGGCACCCAGATCCGGTTTGCCAGCATCGACGAGCTGCTCGTCCAGATGAAGGCGGACGTGGACGGCGCGCGGCGCACCCTTGACACTGATTAGGGCGCCGCGTCCACGGACTGATACGCTGGCTGCTGCCGTCTGAACGGCCGCGGACCGAGAGTGCTCGGGTGAAGAATGCCCCGGTGCGCCGCGCAACCGGAAATCGAGAGGACATCTGTGTCAGCTGTTGACGCTGCTACGAAGAAGAAGATCATGGGCGAGTACGCCCTGACCGAGGGCGACACCGGGTCCCCCGAGGTCCAGGTCGCGCTGCTGACCCACCGGATCAGCCACCTGACCGAGCACCTCAAGGAGCACAAGCACGACCACCACAGCCGTCGTGGCCTGCTGCTGCTCGTCGGTCAGCGCCGCCGGCTGCTGAACTACCTGGCGAAGAAGGACATCAACCGCTACCGGTCCCTGATCGAGCGGCTCGGTCTGCGCCGATGACGTCGCGAGGAGCGGCCTCCCGATTCCGGGTGGCCGCTCTTGGCGTATCCGCGCCCAGGCGCGGATCGACAACTGAATAAAGACGTAAGTACGAGGCGACGCGAAGCGCGTGGCGGGACCACGACCGGTCCTCGGTAGTGGCTTTCGGGTGACAGTTCACCCGCGGGCCTCGATCGAAGACCGGCACCCCGGAAGCTCGCGCCTCGCAGTCGTCACACTGCTAGAGAGGGGTATCCCGTGTCGGGATCCACAAGTGCGCCCATGGAGGGCGCCGAATTCGCTGAAGCCGTCATCGACAACGGCAGCTTCGGTACTCGCACCATCCGCTTCGAGACGGGCCGTCTGGCCCAGCAGGCCGCCGGCTCCGCCGCGGCGTACCTCGACGGCGACACCATGGTGCTCTCGGCCACCACGGCCAGCAAGAAGCCCAAGGACCAGTTCGACTTCTTCCCGTTGACGGTGGACGTCGAGGAGCGGATGTACGCCGCCGGCCGGATCCCGGGTTCGTTCTTCCGCCGCGAGGGCCGCCCGTCCGAAGAGGCGATCCTGACCTGCCGGCTGATCGACCGCCCGCTGCGGCCGTCGTTCGTGTCCGGCCTGCGGAACGAGATCCAGGTCGTCATCACGGTCCTGGCGCTGAACCCGGACAAGCTGTACGACGTCCTCGCGATCAACGCGGCGTCGATGTCCACCCAGATCGCCGGGCTGCCGTTCTCGGGCCCGATCGGCGCCACCCGCGTCGCCCTGATCGGCACGCAGTGGGTCGCCTTCCCGACGCACACCGAGCTCGAGGACGCCGTCTTCGACATGGTGGTCGCCGGTCGTGTCACCGAGTCCGGTGACGTCGCGATCATGATGGTCGAGGCCGAGTCGACCCCGACCACCTTCGACAAGGTCGCCGGTGGCGCGCAGGCGCCGACCGAGGAGATCGTCGCCGAGGGCCTGGAGGCCTCCAAGGCGTTCATCAAGACCCTGGTCGAGGCGCAGGCCGACCTGGCTCGCCGGGCCGCGAAGCCGACCGGTGAGTTCCCGGTCTTCCCGGACTACGCCGACGACGCGTTCGCCGCGGTCGAGGCCTCGGCGTCCGAGGAGCTGGCGCAGGCGCTGACCATCGCCGGCAAGCACGAGCGCGACGACGCCACCGACGCGGTCAAGGCCGCCACGGTGGAGAAGCTGGCCGCCGACTTCGAGGGCCGCGAGAAGGAGCTGTCCGCAGCCTTCCGCTCGCTGACCAAGAAGCTGGTCCGGCAGCGCGTGCTCAAGGACAAGGTCCGCATCGACGGCCGCGGGCTGACCGACATCCGGCCGCTGAAGGCGCAGATCGGCGTGCTCCCGCGGGTGCACGGCTCGGCGCTGTTCGAGCGCGGCGAGACCCAGATCCTGGGTGTCACCACGCTGAACATGCTCCGGATGGAGCAGCAGCTGGACACGCTGTCGCCGGAGACCCGCAAGCGGTACATGCACAACTACAACTTCCCGCCGTACTCGACCGGTGAGACCGGCCGGGTGGGTTCGCCGAAGCGTCGCGAGATCGGTCACGGCGCGCTGGCCGAGCGGGCCCTGGTGCCGGTGCTGCCGTCGCGTGAGGACTTCCCGTACGCGCTGCGTCAGGTGTCCGAGGCGCTCGGCTCGAACGGTTCCACCTCGATGGGTTCGGTCTGCGCCTCGACGCTGTCGCTGCTGAACGCCGGTGTCCCGCTGAAGGCTCCGGTCGCCGGTATCGCGATGGGCCTGATCTCCGGTGAGATCGACGGCAAGACGCAGTACGTCGCGCTGACCGACATCCTGGGCGCGGAGGACGCGTTCGGCGACATGGACTTCAAGGTCGCCGGTACGAAGGACTTCGTCACCGCCCTGCAGCTGGACACCAAGCTGGACGGCATCCCGGCCAGCGTGCTGGGCGGCGCGCTGACCCAGGCCAAGGACGCTCGCCTGACGATCCTGGACGTGATGGCCAAGGCCATCGACGCGCCGGGTGAGATGAGCGAGTTCGCGCCGCGGGTCATCTCGGTGAAGGTCCCGGTCGACAAGATCGGCGAGGTCATCGGCCCGAAGGGCAAGATGATCAACCAGATCACCGAGGACACCGGCGCCGACATCTCGATCGAGGACGACGGCACGGTGTACATCGGCGCCACCGACGGTCCGTCGGCGGAGGCCGCCCGGGCCGCGATCAACGCGATCGCGAACCCGACCATGCCGGAGAAGGGCGAGCGCTACCTGGGCACGGTCGTGAAGACGACCAACTTCGGTGCGTTCATCAGCCTGCTGCCGGGCAAGGACGGCCTGCTGCACATCAGCAAGCTGCGTGGGCTGGCCGGTGGCAAGCGGGTCGAGGCGGTCGAGGACGTGCTCTCGGTCGGCCAGAAGCTGCAGGTCGAGATCGCCGAGATCGACGACCGCGGCAAGCTGTCGCTGATCCCGGTCGTCGAGGGTGACGACAACAAGAAGGCTGAGGCCGAAGCCTCAGAGTGACTCGCGCAATCACGAGCACACTGCTGAGCCCGGAGGCGGGCGGTCCGGTGAAACGGACCGTCCTGCCCTCCGGGCTCCGGGTTCTCTCCCAGTCGGTGCCGGGCTTCCGCTCGGTCACCTTCGGCCTCTGGGTCGGCGTGGGCTCCCGCGACGAGCCGGAGCAGCTGGCCGGTGCGACGCACTTCCTCGAACACCTGCTGTTCAAGGGCACCGAGCGGCGCGACGCGCTGGAGATCTCCGCCGCGATCGACGCGGTCGGCGGCGAGATGAACGCGTTCACCGGCAAGGAGTACACCTGCTACTACGCGCGGGTACTCGACTCCGACCTGCCGCTCGCGGTCGACGTGATCTGCGACATGATCACCTCGGCGACGCTCACCGACGCGGACGTGGAGAGTGAGCGGGACGTCATCGACGAAGAGATCGCGATGCACGCCGACGAGACGTCGGACCACATCCACGACCTGTTCGCCGAGCAGCTCTGGGGCAGGTCGCCGCTCGGCCGGTCGATCACCGGTACGCCGGAATCGGTCGCCGGGCTGACCCGCCAGCAGGTGGTGGGCTGGTACCGCCGCCGCTACAAGCCGTCGAACATCGTCGTCTCGGTGGCCGGCAACGTCGACCACGCGGACGTGGTTCGCCTGGTCCGCAAGGCGTTCGAGCGGCACTGGGTGACGGCGGAGGCCGAGCCGATCGCGGTACGACGCGGCGCGACCCGGCGGGTTCCGACGTACGGCGGGGTGCAGGTGCACCACCGTGACGTCGAGCAGGCACACCTCGTGCTCGGGATGCCGGGGCTGGTGCGCAGCGACGAGCGGCGCTACATCGCCGGCGTGCTGCACGGGATCGTCGGTGGCGGGATGTCGTCGCGGCTGTTCCAGGAGGTGCGGGAGAAGCGCGGCCTGGCGTACTCCGTCTTCACGTTCGGCTCGGCGTACGCGGACTCCGGCATGGTCGGCGTGTACGCGGGCTGCCTGCCGAAGAAGGCCCCCGAGGTCCTGGACGTGATCCGCGGCGAGCTCGAAGCGATTGCCCAGGGCAACATCACGCCGGACGAGCTGCTCCGCGGCAAGGGCCAGATGCGCGGCTCGGTCGTGATGGGCCTGGAGGACACCGGCGCCAAGATGACCCGGATCGCGAAGGCCGAGCTCGTGTACGGCGAACTCCCCACCGTCGACGAGATCCTGCACCGCATCGACGCGGTCACCCTCGACGATGTCACCAACCTGGCCGCCGAGCTCTACGCCGGCGCCCCGGCCCTGACCGTGATGGGCCCGTTCGACGAGAACACCACCGCCTTCACCCTCTGACCCCCGCCGCCCGACACCCTTCCGCCCCGCCGTCGGTCCGTACGCGTCGCGTCGCCAGCTCTCGGCCATTTCAGAGGTTAACCCCGCGAATTGGCCGTTCACACCGTGCATGACAGCGGCGAAGGGGCAACCTCGAACGTTAACCCCTGAAACGGCAGCGGGGCGGGACGGGGCGGGACGGGCGGGCGAGCGGGGGTGGCCGCGGATCACCAGGCGACTGTAGGCTGGTTCCGAGACGTCATACGTGATCTGCCACTGGATCCCTGGATGCACGGGCTGGGCCCGCTTGCTGGGATGACACGCAATTTGCGGCCGACGCGATCCGCGCTGGAACACCGGCGCGGCTCCCGACTGCCTTGCGTGGAAGAGGATCCTTGTGCTCGATGCGTTTCGTGCTGTCCGTGACTCGTTGGTCGACGCCGTCCGCATCACCCCATGGTGGTTGGCGACGTACTCGGTTCTTCAACTGCTGCTGGCGATCCTGCCCGGCGCGCAGGTGGTGCTGATCCGCCATCTGATCGAGAGCAGTGACCTCTGGCGGCCGCTGCTCGGGCTGACCGTGGTGGTCGGGTCGATGTATCCGCTGACCCAGGTGTCGAACGGCGTCGGCCAGCGGATGATGCTGCGGCTCCGGCTGGCGCTGCGGGTCGAGCTTGCCGGCGGCGCGGCCCGGCTGAGCCCGAGCCGGCTCGCCGAACCCGAGGTCGTCAGGGACCTGGAGGCGAGTCAGACTGCGACGCACCCGATGGCTGACGTGGCCGGGAAGTCCGTCCAGTTGCTCAGCGCGGCGGCGACGTCCGTCGTACTGTGTGTGGCGATCTCGGCCATCAACCTGCTCTCCGGGTTGCTCGTGCTCGCCGCGCTGGTGCCGACGGTGCTCGCGTTCACGTTGATCTCGCGGATGGAGGCGACGGGCTGGCCGCGGGTCGCCGAGCATGATCGCAAGGCGGCGTACGCGACCGAGCAATTGATCCAGCAACGGCCCGGGACCGAGCTTGCGGTGCTCGGATCGGGCTGGAAGGTGGCCGGCCTGGTCGCGAACAGCCGGGCGGCGGCGACCCGCGTTCTCGATCGGATGATTCGTACGGCGGTGCTGTACGAGCTGGGGGCTGCGCTCGTGACGGTGCTCCTCTTCGGCGGCGCGCTGGTGGCGCTGGTACGAGGTGGTGCGGCCGGGGGAGCGGCGGCAGCAGCGGTGGCGGGAACGATCACCGGGCTGAACGGGATCCGCCAGTGTGGGTACGCGTTCGGCAGCATTGTCACGACTGCTCCGCAGGCCGCGATCTACCGGCGATTTTGTTCCCGCACGCAGGCAGAACCCGCGATTTCAGCGCCGACACGCCGTACGGCGGCGGGTTCTGCCTGCGTGCAGATCCGCTCGGGCGTGCCGGCGGCGCCGCGCCGTGCCGTGGTGCGAAGGGTTGATTCCGTTGCCTTGGACAACGTTACGTACGCGTATCCGGGTGCTGGTGAGCCGACGCTGCGGGGCGTGTGTATCGAGGCGCGGCGGGGTGAGCTGGTGGCGCTGGTCGGGGTGAACGGGGCGGGGAAGTCGACCGCGATCAACCTGCTGGTCGGGAGTCTGCGGCCGGCCGGCGGGCGGGTGCTGATCGACGGGACGGATGCGGCGGAGGTGAGCGAGGAGGAGCGGCTCGCGCATTTCGGGCTGCTGGTGCAGGAGTTCGGGCGGTTCGAGTTCACCCTGCGGGACGCGGTCGCGCTCGGTGCGCCGGGAGCGGTCGCGGACCGGGAGGTGCGTGCGGCGCTGGGCGGTACGTTCGCCGCGGACCTGCCGCTGGACACGCAGCTCGGGCAGCAGTGGGGTGGCACCGGGATTTCCGGCGGTCAGTGGCAGCGGCTGGCACTCGCCCGGATCCGGCTGCGCGACGCCGGCATCTGGATCCTCGACGAGCCGACCTCCGCGATCGACGCGGAGGCGGAACAGTCCATCTTCTCCGAACTCCGCCGTACCAGCGCCGCCCGCATCACGATCGTCGTCTCCCACCGTGCGTGGACCCTCCGCGAGATGGACCGCATCTACGTCGTCGACGAGGGCCGGGTCGTCCAGCAAGGCACGTACCAGAATCTGATCGCCCAGCCCGAGGGCCGCTTCGCGCGTCTGTTCGCCGCCCAGTAGCAGTGATTCGTTGGTAGGTTGGCGCATCCGTGCCGGACGCAGGCAAAGGCGAGCAGATGCCGGGCAACCCTCCCTCACACCCTCCCCAGGAGTTGACGGTCGGCGAGGCGGTCGCGGTCGGTGGTCTGTCGGAGCCGCCGGCCCGCGTCCGGAGCGCGCTCGGCAAGGCCGGCGCGAGCTTCGTCGACGAGTTGCCGCGCGGCGTCGAGACCCAGCTGGGTACGTCGTGGGCGGACGGCGTCGAGCTCTCCGGCGGGCAGTGGCAGAAGCTCGCGATCGCCCGGGCGCTCGTCCGGCCGGCGCCGCTGCTGATGATCCTCGACGAGCCGAGCGCGTCGCTGGATCCGCAGACCGAGGCTGCGCTCTTCGACCGGCTGGCCGCGGAGGCCCGGGCCGGTCGTGCCGACGGGCGGATCACGCTGCTGATCTCGCACCGGTTCTCGACCGTCCGGTCCGCGGACCTGATCGTGGTCCTCGAGGACGGTCGCGTGACCGAACGCGGCACCCACGCGGAGCTGATGGCGTACGACGGTACGTATGCGGAGCTCTACAGTCTGCAAGCGGCCGGTTACCGGTGATAATGCGCAGCTGTGCGCAGCGGCGAGGGTTGCGTCAAACTGGCGACAAACTGCCCTGTCATCTGATGACTCTGGCGCACTGATCTGATTAAGTGAGGGTTTGCTTCGCTACCAGGGGCTGGTCATCTGAGGTCTTGGCAAAGTAACGCTCACGTTACGCGCCGCCGCTTTGTGCCTGACAACGTTGACATGCGCAGTTTCGACCAGCGAACATGACGCTTGTTCCGCCCGCCTAGCGGCCCTCCCGCCGAGGAAGTTGGTTTGACCGTGCGACGTCTGACTGGGGTTGTGGGGGTGGCACTCGGCCTTGCGCTGGTGCTCGCCTCCTGTGGAGACGGCAAGAGCAGCAGTGGAGGCGGCTCCGGTGCCAAGAGCGAGACCATCGCGATGGTCGCCGACCCGCTGGAGTACATCAACCCGCTGAACGACAACGGCAGCCCGGGGATCGGGATCGCGATGGCGATCTTCGCTCCGCTGGTGCAGACCGATCCCGAAACGGGCAAGCTACAGAACGTGATGGCCGACTCGGTCACGCCGGACAAGACCAGCCAGACCTGGACGATCAAGCTGAAGGCCGGCAACACCTTCCAGAACGGCCAGCCGCTGACCGCGAAGGACTACGTGGACAGCTGGAACATGACGGCCGAGGGCTCGAACGGCTGGAAGAACAACGGCTTCTTCTCCAAGGTCGAGGGGTACGACGCGCTGAACCCGCCGGCGCCGGCCGGCGCCACGCCGAAGCCGACCGCGGTGAAGACGCTCAGCGGCCTGAAGCAGATCGACGACCTGACCTTCTCGGTGAAGCTCAAGGTGCCGTTCTCCCAGTTCGGCCTGACGCTGCAGTACCTCGGCCTCGCGCCGCTGCCCGAGGAGGTCCGGAAGAACCCGGACGCCTACAAGCGCAAGCCGATCGGCAACGGCCCGTTCAAGATGGCGGGCGCCTGGAACGCCGGTGACGACATCAAGCTCACCAAGTGGGACGGCTACAAGGGCCCGCAGCTCCCGCAGGCGGACAACATCACGTACAAGTTCATCCCGAACGGCGACACCGCGTACAACGAGTTCCTGGCCGGCAACCTCGACTTCGTCGACGTACCGCCGACCAAGGTGAAGAGCTTCAAGACCGACGCCCCGGACCAGTCGGTGACCAGCATCAGCTCCGGCGCGAACTACCTGGTGATCCCGGCCTGGGACCCGCGGTTCAAGAACCCGAAGCTGCGGCACGCGTTCTCGGAAGCGATCGACCGGAAGGCGTTCGCGGACCTGGTCGGGCTGTCCGAGCCGGCCAAGGGCCTGGTCGCGCCGGACATGGCCGGCTACCGGGACAACGCCTGCAAGTACTGCGACTTCGACGCGAGCAAGGCCAAGGCCGACCTGGCCGCGGCCGGCGGCTTCTCCGGGGTGCTGAACATCAACTACAACACCTCGTCGGCGACCGGCCAGATCTTCGCCGAGGCGATCGGCAACATGCTCCGGCAGAACCTCGGCCTGCAGGTGAAGTACACCGGCAAGCAGAGCTCCGAGATCGGCGCGCTGGCCGACAGCCGCAAGCTGGACGGCCTGCGGTTCTCCGGCTGGGGCCACGACTACCCGTCGATCGAGGACTACCTGACCCCGATGTTCAAGTCCAACGGTGACGCCAACTTCGCGCACTACTCGAACCCGGCGCTGGACGCGGTGCTGGCCAAGGGCGACGCCCAGCCGGACCCGGAGCAGGCGATCAAGCTGTACCAGCAGGCCGAGGACATCGCGCTCGAGGACATGCCGCTGATCCCGCTGTACACCAAGTCGAACGCGTACCTGCACTCGGCGAAGATCCAGCCGCGGGTCTCGAAGTACGTCGGCGTCTCGGCACTCTGGGCCACGTTCAAGTGATCCGTTTCGTCCTGCGCCGCGTGCTCGCGGCGATTCCGATCGGCCTGATCGTCACGCTGGGGGTCTTCGCGCTCGTGTTCGCGATGCCCGGGGACCCCCTGCGCGAGCTGGCCGGTGACAAACCGATCCCGGCCGCGGTACTGGCCGCCAAGCGGGCGCAGTACCACCTGGACGACCCGTTCATCGTCCAGTACCTGCTGAGCATGAAGGACATCCTGACCGGGCACTTCGGCACCACGTTCGCCGGTGCCGACATCGGCGACCAGCTCCGGCTACGGATCCCGGTGACGCTGAAGCTGGCCACGCTGAGCATGGTGTTCCAGTGGGTGCTCGGGCTGATCTTCGGGATCTACGCGGGCTTCAAGCGGAACGGCTGGGTGGACCGGTCGTTGCTGCTGGCAACACTCGTGCTGCTCGCGATCCCGGGCCTGGTGGCGTACTTCGCCGCGCAGTACCTGTTCGCGGTGGAGCTGAAGTGGTTCCCGGTGTCCGGCGTACTGGAAGGTTATCCGCGGTCGTACCTGCTGCCCGCGCTGGTGATCGGCGTCCTCGGCTTCGCCGGGCTCGGCCGGTTGATGCGGACCTCGATCGTGGAGACCGTGAACGCGGACTTCGTGAAGACCGCACGGGCCAAGGGTCTCGGCGAGCAGCGGGTGCTCTGGCGGCACATCCTGCCGAACGCCTTGTTGCCCGTCGTCACGTTCATCGGCCTGGACCTGGCCGGCCTGTTCGGCGGAGCGATCATCACCGAGAGCATCTTCAACCTGCCCGGGCTCGGCCAGTTCATGTTCCAGGCGGTCAAGCTGAAGGAGGGCGGCGTGGTGGTGCTGCTGTGCACGCTCGCGTTCATCTCGTTCATCCTGATCAACCTGCTGGTCGACGTCCTGTACGGCGTCCTGGACCCGAGGGTGCGCAATGTCTGAACAGATCTCCGCGGCCGTCGGGGCCGAGGCGCAGGAGCTCGGCGACGGCCGGACACTGTCGAACCGCGAACTGCTGCGGGCGCTGCTGCGCAAGCCGCAGTTCATCGTCTGCAGCCTGCTGCTCGTGCTGTTCTTCGCGATGGCGGCGGTGCCGAGGCTGTTCACGTCCGCCGACCCGCGGTTCTGCGACCTCGCCAAGAGCCGGCAGGGCAGCGGGCCCGGGCACCCGTTCGGGTTCGACATCCAGGGCTGCGACTACTTCGCGAACGTCGTGTACGGCGCCCGCCCGTCGGTGCTGGTCAGTATCTGCGCGAGTTTCGGGGCGTTCCTGCTGGCCGGCACCCTCGGGCTGCTGGCCGGGTACTTCCCGGGCGCGGTCGACGCGCTGATCTCGCGGACCGCCGACGTACTGTTCTCGATCCCCGGGATCGTGGTGCTGATCGTGATCCTGAACTCGGTGCAGGACCGCAGCATCTGGATCATCGTCGGCGTCATCCTGGTGATCAGCTGGCCGGGCGGGATGCGGTTGATGCGGGCCACGGTGTTCTCGGTGCGGAACCGGGAGTACGTGCTGGCGGCCCGTTCGATCGGGGCACCGCCGCTGCGGATCCTGCGCAAACACGTGTTCCCGAACTCGATGGCCCCGCTGCTGGCGATGACCACGCTCGGCATCGGCGGCATGGTCGGGCTGGAGGCGGCGCTCACCTTCCTCGGTGTCGGGCTGCAACCGCCGTCGATCTCGTGGGGCTCGCAGTTCGGCGTCGCGGCGTCGTACCGGGACACCCCGCACCTGTTCATCTGGCCGGCGGTCTTCATCTCGACGATGACGATCTCGTTCATGATCATCGGCGACTCGATCCGGGACGCCCTCGACCCGAAGTTGCTGCGATGACTGTGCACATTCCTCGCCTCCGGCTCGGTGAGTCATCGGGCTTTGGCTCCCGGTCTTCCCTCGTCGCTTCGGTCGCTCCGCTCCCTACGCTCCTCAGTCCAGACCGGGAGGCCCGATGACTGTGCACATTCCTCGCCTCCGGCTCGGTGAGTCATCGGGCTTTGGCTCCCGGTCTTCCCTCGTCGCTTCGGTCGCTCCGCTCCCTACGTTCCTCAGTCCAGACCGGGAGGCCCGATGACTGCTACTGGCGAAGTATTGCTGAAAGTCGACAATCTTACGGTCGACTTCGAGACTCCGCGCGGCGCTGTACGGGCCGTGGACGGGGTGTCCTGGCAGGTGCGGGCCGGGGAGACGCTGGCGATCCTGGGGGAGTCCGGGTCCGGGAAGAGCGTGTCGACCCAGGCGCTGACCGGGATCCTGGAGATGCCGCCGGGCCGGATCGTCTCCGGTACGGCGGAGTACCGCGGCGCGGACCTGATCGCGATGACCACCAAGGAACGCCGCAAGGTGGTCGGGAACCGGATCACGATGGTGTTCCAGGACTCGCTGTCCGCGCTGAACCCGGTGCAGTCGGTCGGTACCCAGATCGCCGAGTGCTACCGGGTGCACCGCGGGATGTCCAAGAAGGACGCGATGGCGGAGGCCGCCGAGATGCTCGACCGGGTCCGGATCCCGGCCGCGTCGAAGCGGGTCCGGGACTACCCGCACGAGTTCTCCGGCGGGATGCGGCAGCGCGTGATGCTGGCGATGGCGCTCGCCCTCGACCCCGACGTACTGATCGCCGACGAACCGACGACAGCGCTGGACGTCACCGTGCAGGCGCAGATCCTGGAGCTGATCGCGGAGCTGCAGGCCGAGCGGGACATGGGCGTGGTCCTGATCACCCACGACCTCGGCGTGGTCGCGGACGTCGCCGACAACGTCGTGGTGATGTACGCCGGGCACGTGGTCGAGCGGGCCGCGACCGCGGCGGCACTCGAGCACCCCGTGCACCCGTACACCGAAGGGCTGCTCCTGTCGATGCCGTCGGCCGACCTCAAGGGCCAGGAGCTGCCGACCATTCCCGGTACGCCGCCGTCGCTGCGGGCGATCCCGTCCGGCTGCGCGTTCCGGACCCGGTGCCCGATCGCGATCGACGACTGCGCACTCGACGTACCGCCGTTGCTTACCGTCGCCCCGGGGCGCGATGCCGCGTGCATCCGCCGTACGACGCTCGCCGAGAGGGAGGCTGTCTGATGCCAGGAACGAACTCAGGCGAGTTGCTGGTGGCAACGAATGTCGTGAAGCACTACGACATCAGCCCGGCGCTGAACTTCGGGTCCAAGGTCGTCGTGCGGGCCGTGGACGGCGTCGACCTGACGCTGCGGAAGGGCGAGTCGCTCGGCATCGTCGGCGAGTCCGGCTGCGGGAAGTCGACGCTGGTCCGGCTGCTCGCGGCGCTGGAGAAGCCGACCGAGGGCCAGATCGCGTACGGCGGTGTCGACGTCAGCAAGCTCCGCGGCCGCGACCTACGGCAATGGCGGCGGAACGTCCAGGTCGTGTTCCAGGACCCGTACTCCAGCCTGAACCCGCGGATGCGGGTCGGCGAGATCGTCGCCGAGCCGCTGCTGGTGCACCCGGACGTCTCGAAGGGCGTCGACATCCGGTCCCGGGTCCGGGAGCTGCTCGAGCTGGTCGGTCTGCGGCCCGAGGACGAGACGAAGTTCCCGCACCAGTTCTCCGGCGGTCAGCGGCAGCGGATCGGGATCGCCCGGGCGATCGCGCTGAATCCCGACGTACTGCTGTGCGACGAGCCGGTGTCGGCGCTGGACCTGTCCGTGCAGGCGCAGGTGGTGAACCTGTTGATGCGGCTGCAGCGGGAGCTCGGCCTGAGCATCATCTTCGTCGCGCACGACCTGTCGGTCGTCCGGCACGTCTCGGACCGGGTCGCGGTGATGTACCTCGGCAAGGTGGCGGAGCTGGGCGAGCACCAGCAGGTGTACGACGCACCAGCGCACCCGTACACGCAGGCGCTGCTGTCCGCCGAGCCCGGCCTCGCCCGCCAGGGCCGGCAGCGGATCGTACTGGCCGGCGACCCACCGTCACCGGTGTCTCCGCCGTCCGGCTGCCGCTTCCACACCCGCTGCCTGCGCGCCGCGGACAGGTGCAGCACGGAGGTCCCGGAGCTCCGCGAGCTCAGCTCCGGCCAGACGGTCTCCTGCCACTTCGCCGAGGAGGCCCAAGCGGAGTACTCGGCGGGCGTAGCTGCGAGGTAGCTGGGGGTGTGCTGAAGTGTAATGGCCTAGGGTTACGGCCGTGAAGATGGTTCCCTCGGCAGGTAGGCGGTTCGTGCTGCTCGCCGGGGTGACCGCGGTCGCGACTGGGCTCGCGCTGTGGTGGATCGTGGCGGCGGCACTGGCCGCCGGCAAGGGCTTCGACATCACCGACGAGGGCTACTACCTGCTCTCGTACCGCTGGTGGCACAACAACCCGCTGGCCCTGACCGGCGTCCAGTACCTCTACGGCCCGGTCTTCCAGCTCTTCGGGTACAGCATCCCCGGGCTCCGGGTGTTCCGCCTGTGCACCGTGGTCGTGGTCCACCTCCTGTTCGGCTACAGCTTCATGCGTTGGCTGCGCGGCCGGCGTCCGGCGATGCCGCGGACGCGGTGGTTCGAGGCGGCCGGTACGGCGGTGATCCTCGCGGCGGGCGGGATGTGTTACGCCTGGCTGCCGTTGGCACCCGGGTACAACGACGTCGTTCTGCTCGGCGCCCTGGTGCTGGTCGCGTGCGTGCTGTGGATGGCGACAGCGGTCGATCGCGGTGCGCCGGTGCCGTTCTGGGTTCCGGTCGTGGCCGGTCTGGTGATCGGTGCGATGGTGCTGGCCAAGTGGACCTCGGTCGTCCTGATCGGGCTGATCGTGCTCGCCGCGATCGTGGTACTGGCCGCCCAAGGGTGGCGGGCCGTTGCCCGCGGCATCCTGTTCGCGCTCGCCGGGCTGGCGGTTGCGGTGCTGTTCGTCCAGTTGTTCGTGATCCGGCTGAACGTCGCGGTGCCGGGGATCCTGACCGTCAACCGGTTCATCGCCGGTACGTCGTACTCGCCCGCCGAGCTACTCCACCACTACTGGACGACCGGCCTCACGCTCCTCGGCCAAACGCTCTGGTACCACGGCCTGCTGCTGGTCGCCACCGCCGTCGCGGTCGTCGGCCGCCCGCGGACGCTCCGTCTCGCGGCCGCGGTGCTCGCAGTACTCGGGCTCGCCGTCTCCGCGTGGCGGATCATCGGGTACGGCGGCGTGCTGGGCGGCGCCGCCCATGTGTACATGTATCCCTCGACGCTGCTCGCCGCGGTCCTGGTCACCGTCGTGGCCGCCGCCGGCGCGGTGATCGGGTGGCGGACCGGCGTGACGGAATGCTCGCGGCTGTGCCGGGAGAACACCAGGACCTGGGTACTTCTCGTTCTGCTCCTGCTGCTCCCGCTCGTGCAGGCCTTCGGCACGAACACGCCGCTCTATGTGATCGGCTTCAACGCGTTCGCAGCCTGGGCCGCGCTGATGATCGCCGTGTTCACGGGGATCTGGGCGACGCCGCTCGCGACCCGGGCGATCGTTGGCGTCGTACTCGTAGGATCGCTGCTCGCGACGGCAACGATCGCGTTCACGGGCCTGACGAAGTACCCGTACCGCTCGCCGCCGACGTCGGAGCTGACCGCGGCTGCGACCCAGCCGGCGCTGAAGGGCCTGCACCTGACGCCCAAGAACGAGCAGGCGTACAGCAGGCTCACCGAGGACCTCCGCCCGTACCTCAGACCGGGCCGCCCGATGCTCGCACTCGACAAGATGGCCGGGCTGGTCCTGATGCTCGGCGGCCGCCCGCTCGGCGAGGCCTGGATCGCGCCGACCGAACGCGCACGCACCGTGGCCGGCATCGAGGAGGTCTGCCGCAAGCAGCGCCCGGCCCAGCCACCGCTGATCATCCTGAACCGGTCGATCTCGGACCAGGAGGTGAACGCCCTGCGCACCTGCGGTGTCGACTTTCGTACCGGCTACGAGCAGTTGGCGATGCCCAGGCAAACGATCGGCCTGCAGATCTGGATCCCCAAGACGGAGCGGTTGGCCGGCGGACGCTAGCGTCGTACGCCGCCACTCGCCGTGCAGCTGATCAGATCCCGATCTTGGGCACCCACCAACCATATTCCGTGGCGAAATCTGGTTGACCCGTGCCCAAAGCCCGCAACGTGCTGCCGAAGTAACGTGCTGCCGAAGTATGGACACCGGAGGTGAGGGTACCGAAGGCCGGGCACGCCCGTGGATGAGATCCTAGGTGCCTCGAACGGAAGAGGAAGGACGCGCATGATCAAGGTCGGTGTGCTGGGGGCCAAGGGCAGGATGGGCGCTCTGACGTGCGTCGCGGTCGAGGAGGCGGCCGGCTGCGAGCTGGTCGCACAGCTCGATCAGGGTGACTCGCTGGACGTGCTGACCGAGGCGGGTGCCGAGGTCGTGGTCGACTTCACCCGGCCCGAGGTCGTGATGGACAACCTGGCCTGGTGCATCGAGCACGGCGTCCACGCGGTCGTCGGCACCACCGGTTTCGACGACGCCCGGCTCGCGACGCTTCGCGACCAGCTGGCGAAGTCGCCGTCGACCGGCGTGCTGATCGCGCCGAACTTCTCGATCGGCGCGGTGCTGATGATGCGGTTCGCCGCCCAGGCCGCGCAGTACTACGAATCCGTCGAGATCATCGAGCTGCACCACCCGGACAAGGTGGACGCGCCGTCCGGCACCGCCCGGCGGACCGCGGAGCTGATCGCGGACGCCCGCCGGGAGGCCGGCTCCGGCCCGATCCCGGACGCGACCACGACGGCGCTGGACGGCGCGCGCGGCGCGGACGTGGAGGGGATCCGGGTGCACGGCGTCCGGTTGCGCGGCCTGATCGCGCACCAGGAGGTGCTGTTCGGCGACGAGGGCGAGACGCTGACCATCCGGCACGACTCGATGGCCCGGGTGTCGTTCATGGCCGGCGTGCTGCTCGGCGTCCGGCGGATCGGCGACGCGCCGGGTCTCACCGTGGGCCTCGAGCACTTCATGGACCTCTCCTGAGATGAGGGCCAAGCAGACCGCGTTCCTGCTGGCGGTCGTGTTTGTGGTGTACGCCGTACTGATCGGCTGGCGAGGTGTGCTGCTGATCGGTACCGGCGAGCTGGTCGCGATCGTGCTCGGGATCGCGGTGCTGGTGATCCCGCTGCTCGGTGCGTACGTGGTGTGGCGGGAGATCCAGTTCGGCCGGCGTACCGAAGTACTGGCGCGGGAGCTGGAGGCGGCCGGTGGGCTGCCCGTCGACGACCTGCCGCGGCGGCCGTCCGGGCGGATCGACCGGGCCGCCGCGGACGCTGCGTTCGGGCAGTACCGGGCAGCGGCCGAGGCGGCGCCGGACGACTGGCGGGTGTGGTTCCGGCTGTCCACGGCGTACGACGCGGCGGGCGACCGGCGGCGGGCCCGGGAGGCGATGCGGAAGGCGATCGGGCAGCACGACGCCGAGAGCTGAGCCGAAGTGCCTGACAACCGGGTGTGGTTCGGGCTATTTTCGGGAGGGTACGTGGCAGCCGCCACGTAGAGGTCGGAGACTGGGTGGGGCCGTCCTGTGCCGTCAGACGGGTCTCGCCGTGGTTCGGACGACGTGCAGGGGGCTGGGTTCGGTAGCCTGCTGCGCCGGCACCGGCGAGAGGCCGGGCTGTCGCAGGAAGGGCTGGCGGAGCTTGCCGGTCTGAGCGTCGACGCGATCGCGGCACTGGAGCGAGGACGCCGGCGTGCGCCGCGAGTGCACACGCTGCGGCTGCTTGCGGACGCCTTGCGGCTGGGCGATCCGGAGCGGTTGCTGCTCACCGCCGCGGCCCGCCAGGACATGGACACCGCCCGGATGCCGCTGCGCCCGCCGCCGGTGCCGACCAGCGAGCTGATCGGCCGCAGTACCGAGCTGACCACGACGACCCGCCTGCTGACGAAGCGCATCACCCGCCTGCTGACGCTCACCGGGCCTGGCGGGGTCGGCAAGACCAGGCTGATGCAGGCCGTCACGAGCGAGATCGCGGACACCTTCCAGGACGGCGTGTGCTGGGTTCCGCTCGCACCGCTCGCAGATCCCGAGGCCGTCGTACCGGCGGTCGCCGAGGCCATCGGCCTGCAGAGCCGGCTCGCCGACGACATCGCGGAGCAGATCGGCCGGCGGGCGATCCTCCTGGTGCTGGACAACTGCTCGCATGTGCTCGCGCCGGTCGAGAACCTCTGCGCCTCCCTGCTCGAACACTGCCCGAACCTGTCGATCCTCGTGTCGAGCCGCGAGCTGCTACGACTGGCCGGCGAGAGCGTGTACGTCGTACCCGCTTTGGGGCTGCCGTACGACGAGGACCACCTGGAGTCGTCCGACGCGGTCCGGCTGTTCGTCGAGCGGGCGACCTCCCGCGGGTACGACCCGACCGGGCAGCTCGACCAGGTGGCTCGCGTCGTACGCCGGCTGGAAGGGATGCCGCTCGCGATCGAGCTGGCGGCGGCGCGGACGACTGTGATGACGATCGAGGAGCTGGCGACCGAGCTGGAGACGTCGTTCGGCATCCTGGCCGGCGGGTCGCGGACACTGTCGCCGCGGCAGCAGTCGATGTACGGCGCGATCGAGTGGAGTCACGCGCTGCTCACACCGGCCGAGCGGGAGATGTTCGCGCAGCTGTCGGTGTTCAAGGGCGGCTGGACGCTCGGTGCGGCCGCGGCCGTGCTGTCCGGGGTACGCACGCGTGTCGAGGGGCTCGACCTGATCGGGCGGCTGGCGGACAAGTCGCTCATCAAGGTGACGCGGCGCGGCGGCATCGCGCGGTACTACATGCTGGCGGTGATCCGGGAGTTTGCGGCCGATCGTCTGGAGGCGGCGGGTGCTACGGAGGCGACGGCCGAGCGGCACGCGCAGTACTACCTGAGCCTGGCCGAGGAGGCCGAGGGACGCCTGCGCGGGCCGGAGCAGCGGGAGTGGCTGGATCGGCTGGAGGCCGAGCTGTCCAACCTGCGTGCGGCGATCGCCTGGTCGGTGCGGACCGGCTCGGTCGTCGAGGCGTTGCGCCTCGCCGGCGGGCTGTGGCTGTTCTGCTACCTCCGCGGTCACTACGCCGAAGGGAGCCAGTGGCTCGAGCGGGCGTTGGACCTCGGCGACGCACCTGATCTCGCATCTGCGCGAGCCAAGGCGAACCTCGGCGCCGGGACGCTGGCGTTCCTGCAGTGCGAGTACGACGCGGCGACGGAGCGGTTGCAGACGGCGCTGACGCAGTACAAGGAGCTTGGCGACAAGGCCGGTACGGCGATGGTCCTGCAGCGGCTCGGGGGAGTGGCGCGTGAGCGTGCGGACTACGTTGCCGCCGAGGACCTGCATTGTGAGAGCTACGACCTGTACGAGAGCCTCGGCGATCGGGCCGGGATGGCGTGGGCGCACAACTACCTTGGCTTCGTGGCGTGGCTGCGCGGCGATCTCGAGATCGGGGCTCGGCGGTGCCGGCGGGCGCGGGACAGCTTCCGGGTGGTCGGGGACGGCGAAGGGCTTGCCTGGTCGCTGATCAGCCTCGGGACGATCGCGCAGTACGGCGGTGAACTCGTAGAGGCGGAGGACCTCCTGCAGGAGAGTCTGGCGTTGTCGCAGCGGCTCGGGTATCGCGAGGGGGTGGCGTGGTCGCTGAACCAGCTCGGGATCGTCGAGCGGCGGCGTGGGCTGACCGCGCGGGCGGTTCACCTGCTCGACGAAAGCCTTGCGGAGCATCGGGATCTGGGCGATCGGTGGCGGTCGGCCAGTGTCCTCGAGGAGCTGGCCGCGGTCGCGCAGCATCGCGGGCGGAGCGAGTACGCCGCGTTCCTGCTCGGAGCGGCGGACGAGGTCCGGGAGGTGATCCGGGCGCCGGTGCCGAGGATCGAGCAGGCCGACTACGAGGCCACCCGGACGGCGGTCGAGGCGTCGCTCGAGCGGCGGGTCTTCCGCACCGCCTGGTCCGCCGGCCGCGCCGCACCCCTGGCCGCGGTCGCCGACGGCTACCCACCAGCCCCACGAGGCACCGACCGGACTCGCGACCCACTCTGACCTGCCCGGGCCAGCTTTGGGCGTGTTGGTGCCTCGCGGAGCACCACGACCTGGGGGATCGACGATGCCCCGCGAGGGATCTGAGGTGCGTGACCCGGCCGGCTGTGTTCTGTCGAGCCCAGTAACCGGGCCCTCGGCAGTCCCCCCACCTTGCACAGCCGGCCGAAGCCACGTCCGGCGTAGGCCGTCGTCGAGCCCTCCCAGTCGACGCCCGGACCTGCGCGCAGACACCAGGTTGCCGCGATCACGCTGCGTCGCACAGGGACGCAACCCTGACATCGCCCTGACAACTATGTCCTGACAACGAAATCATCCCGCGGAATTCGCCCACCGTGACCAGCCGCGGTCGAATTCCGGAGAATGTCAAACGCTCGTTACCGAAGATATCCGGAAACGGTTTTCGTGAATCCGGCGATCTTTTGTAGCGGAGCACCCTCGGCGGCATCCGCACCCGGAACCTCCGGACCGGGTGCCGGGATGCCCTCCCCAGCACAGCTCACATCCTTGGCCGGCGCGACACCGGTAGTGAGGAACGTGTTGACGATCCGGTCCGCGCACTTGTTCACGCCGCCGTACACGCCATGGTCGCCCTCACCGGTGACGGTCACCATCCGCGAACCGGCGTACCGGCTGTGCGCCGCGACCGCGAGGCCGTAGTTCGTCGCCGGGTCGTGCACCGACTGCACCATCAGCGTTGTGGGCAAGCCTTTGCCGGTCGGCGTCGGCATCGTCAGGTTCGGGCGCTGCCAGTAGAGGCACGGGTTCTCGGCCATCGTCCAGCCGACCAGCGGGTAGTGCGGGCCGAGCCGAGCGGCCAGTTGCTCGCCGTACTCGCGTCCTTGCGGCCACGGGGTGTCGTTGCAGGTGATCGCGGTGAAGGTGGCGTTCTCGGAGTCGACCTCGCCGAGCATCCGGAGCCCGATCGGTGCCCGCTGCGCGCGCTCCACGAGCTGCTGCTGACGGGCCGCCGGAAGCCCGTCGACCTGCCGTTGTGCGGCCCGCGGACCGCCTTTTGCCTGGGCCGCGGAAAGGTCGGTCAGAAAGCGCAGATCGGTGGCCAGGGAATGGAAGTCCAGTTTCGAGTACAAATCCCCGGTGATCAGCTGGTCGAGGGTGTTCTCGTCGTAGGTGATCTTGACCGCGCCGTCCAGGAACTCCTCGGTCGCGGGCGCCGCCTTCAGCGCTCGCCGTAACCGTTCGTACAGGCGGACGACCGTGCCGGGCGACGACCCGAGGTGCAGATCGGCGTCGTACTTCGCCGCCCAGGTCGCGAAGTCCTCGCGGAACCGGCGCTCGAACGCCTGCGGCTGGCCGCTGAACGTGTCCAGCCAGCTCCCGGTGAAGTCGGTGTTCGAGTCGAGGACGAAGCGGCCGGCGTGCTCGGGGAAGTAGGTCTGGTAGTACGCGCCGAGCCAGGTGCCGCCGGAGTACCCGACGTAGTCCATCTTGTCGTAGCCGAGCAGCTGCCGGATCAGGTCCATGTCCTGCACGGTCTGCGCGGTGGTGATGTACGGCATCAGGCCGCGGGACTGGCTGTCGCAGTACGGCTGCGCGAGCTGGGACGCCTCGGCGATCAGGCCGCGGGTCCGGGGATCGTGGTCGCGGGCGTCCATCGTGTAGCCGGGGGCGCCATCGCAGCTGACGCTCGAGCTGCCGCCGGTGCCGCGCGGGTCGAAGCCGACCGCGAGGTGGTCCTTGGCGAGCGGGGCCTGGCTCGCGAGGTACGGCGCCATGCCGAGCCCGGCGCCGCCCGGCCCGCCCGGGTTGCCGAACACCACGCGGCTCGGCCTGCCCTTGGCCGGCGCGACCTTGCTGACCGCGATCTGCAGGTCGTTGCCGGCGTACTGGTTCGCCCAGTCGCGCGGGACGGTGATCTTCGCGCAGTACGTCCGAAGCTCTCCGTCACCGCACCTGGTCCAGGCCGGTCTCTGCTTCAGGAACTTGGACGCCACCGGATGCGGCCGGTCGGCAACGGTCGCCGCTTGCGTCGACGCCGTCGCCCCCGATCCCGGTACGACGAGCACAGCAACAGCGGAAAGCCCCAGGCCGACGGCCAGGGTGAGGTACTTCATGCAGACTCCAACAGATGGCCACGCGTAATCGGTCCGTGACAATCTGTCATGCCTGCCGGAGCTACTCCGCGCCGGGGTCGGTGTGCAGGCGGATCTGCTTGATTCGCACGGATTCGTCGCCGTACAGGTCGAGCTCGCGGTGTGCGCCGTCGGGCGCCCAGCCTGCCTCGGTGTAGAAGCCGCGGAGTACGTCGTCGGTCGAGTTCACCCAGGCGGTCACCCGGGTGAAGCCGTCGGCGCGGGCGGTGTCGACGACCGCGTTCAGCATGCGCGAACCGTGGCCGGCGCGGGTGGCCTCCGGGCTGACGGCCAGCTCGGCGATCAGGGCGTCGCGCTGCTGGTCGGCGTCCGGGTCGTCGGACGGGGTGACGGCCGCGAAGCCGACCAGGGTCCGGCCGGCCAGTGCGACCAGGACCCGGTTCCGCGCCTCGCCCGGGGCCAGCAGCGCGGCCCGCCACTGGGCCGCGAACTGGGCCGGGTTCAGATCGGCGAGGACGTCGGCCGGCAGCAGCCCGGCGTACGCCGCCCGCCAGGCCGCGACCTGGATCTCGCCGATCTCTCCTGCCTCCGCGGGCAGCGCGAGCCGGACGCTGGTCTCGGCGATCGGCGTAGCGGACAGGTCGGAGAGGCTGGCAGGTTCCGGTACGCCGAATTCACTCATGACGGCAATCCTCCCAGTCAGTAGACGAGCCGGCGCAGCAGGGTCTCGGCCGGGCCGCGGTAGGACCGTCGGCTCATCGCGTACGCGCCGATCACCGAGATCACCCAGACGCCGATCGCGACCAGCGCCGCGGTGTACGCCGTGCTCCCGAACCGCAGGTCCAGCGTGAACGGGGCGAGCAGGATCATCCACGACACCGACTGGAACAGGTACCCCGACAGCGACCGCTGACCGAGCGCGGAGATCGCCCGTACCGGCAGTGACTGCTTGGACTGCTTGCGGATCCGCGCGACGATCAGACCGAACAGGGCGACGTACCCAGGACCGCCGAACATGCCGGACACCTGCGACAACAGGTCTGCCGCGTCCACCGCCGCCTGGTCGACGTGCAGCCAGCCGGCCCCGATCAGCGCGAGCGGCAGACCTCCGACGAACGTGATGCCCAGGCAGCCGACGGCGACCCGGGTCAGCAGGGTCTTGTGGGCGGCGGGGTTCTCCAGGAGCTGCTTGCGGGCGGCCCAGATACCCAGCCAGACGATCACGACGAAGCCGAGGACGCTGGCCATGTGCAGCGGGTACTCGTGCAGTCTGTCGACCAGGCTGCTCAGGTACGAGGTGGCGGCCAGCGAAGGGTTCGGGGAGTTGGTGAGCGCCTGGGTGGGACCGGAGCTGGAGACGATCGCGAGGACGGCCTTGGCGGCGACGAACAGTGTCTCGAGGGTCATGAACGCCCAGACGGCGAGGACGATCCGGTGGAACTTGTCGCCGCGGTTGAGCAGTACCAGCGCGCAGGCGATCCCGACGACGCCGTACGCGCCGAGGAAGTCACCGAAGTACAGCAAGGTCGCGTGGACGACGCCGAAGACGATCAGCCAGGCGTTCCGCTTGACGAGGATCCGCTGTACGGCGGACGTGGTGGCGCCGGCCGACTGCTGCCGGCGGGCCAGCTGGACCAGGCCGTAGCCGAACATCACCGCGAACACCGGGTACGCCCGGGCGTCCACGAAGGTCAGCTTGAGGAGGTTCAGGATGCGCTCGAAGCCGTGCGGGGCGCTCTCCACGCCGGGCTGGCCGGCGAACGCGAAGTTGGCGCTGTTCGCGAGTCCGATCAGCAGCAGCATCGCGCCACGGATCAGGTCGGGGGCGAGCGCACGTTCTCTTCCGGTGACCGGTCCGCGGTGATCGGCGGCCGGGAGGGTTTGCGTGGTCACGGGGATCTCCAAAACTGTTTAGGTCTTGAACTGTTACGTCGATCCTCCCGGGCGTGAACCGACGTACCCAGCGCCCTGAACCCACTTCCGGGGTGGGCCTACGACCACCTTTGTGACACTTGTTGTTGATTCTGAGAAAAAGTGTCACATATGCTGGGGGTATGGACAGCTTCCAGGCGACGATCGACGCCGACGGCCGGATCGAGCCGCGGGACGCGATGCCGGAGGGGTACCGCAAGACCCTGGTCCGGCAGATCGCCCAGCACGCGCACTCCGAGATCATCGGCATGCAGCCGGAGGGCAACTGGATCAGCCGGGCGCCGTCACTGCGCCGCAAGGCGATCCTGATGGCCAAGGTGCAGGACGAGGCTGGTCACGGTCTCTACCTGTACGCCGCCGCGGAGACCCTCGGCGTGGACCGCGCGGACCTGCTCGACCTGCTGCACAGCGGGCAGCAGAAGTACTCCAGCATCTTCAACTACCCGACGCTGACCTGGGCCGACATCGGCGCGATCGGCTGGCTGGTGGACGGCGCCGCGATCGTCAACCAGGTGCCGCTGTGCCGCTGCTCGTACGGTCCGTACGCGCGGGCGATGGTGCGGGTCTGCAAGGAGGAGTCGTTCCACCAGCGGCAGGGGTTCGAGATCCTCTACGCGCTGTGCAACGGGACGCCCGGGCAGAAGGCGATGGCGCAGGACGCGCTGGACCGCTGGTGGTGGCCGTCGCTGATGATGTTCGGCCCGCCGGACTCGGCGTCCACGCATTCGGAGCAGTCGATGGCGTGGGGGATCAAGCGGCACAGCAACGACGAGTTGCGGCAGCGGTTCGTGGACATGACCGTGCCGCAGGCCGACGTACTCGGGATCCGCGTCCCCGACGACGGTCTGGCGTACGAGGACGGGCACTACCGCTTCACCGCGCCGGACTACACGGAGCTGTACGAAGTTGTGAAGGGCAACGGTCCGTGCAACCAGCAGCGGTTGGCGAAGCGCGTCAAGGCGCACGAGGACGGTGCCTGGGTCCGGGAGGCCGCGGCCGCGTACGCCGCGAAACAGGCATTGAAGGCAGGTGCGGCATGAACGAGCGGAGCGAGTTCATCAACAAGCACAGCGTCGAGCCGTTGTGGGAGGTGTTCGTGCGCTCGCGGCGCGGGCTGTCGCACACGCATGTCGGCAGCCTGCACGCCGCCGACGCGACGATGGCGCTGCGGAACGCGCGCGATGTGTACACCCGGCGTCAGGAGGGCGTGTCGATCTGGGTGGTGCGCGCGTCGGACCTCACCGCGTCCAGCCCGGACGAGAAGGACGAGTTCTTCGACCCGGCCGGCGACAAGGTGTACCGGCACCCGACCTTCTACCAGGTCCCGGAAGGTGTCGAGCACCTGTGAACGACCTGTCCGGGTACGCCCTCCGGCTCGGTGACGACGCGCTGATCGCGGCGCAACGCACCGGCGAGTGGATCGCGTCCGCACCGCAGCTCGAGGAGGACGTTGCCCTCGGCAACATCGGGCTGGACCAGCTGGGGCAGGCACGGTCGCTGCTGCAGTACGCCGGATCGCTGACCGGGCGGACCGAGGACGAGCTGGCGTACTTCCGGGACGAGCGCGAGTTCCGGAACCTGCTGCTGTGCGAGCTGCCGAACGGGGACTTCGCGTTCGCGATGGCGCGGTTGCTGTACTTCGCGACGTACCAGCACCTGTTGTACGACGAGCTGCGGTCGAGTGCGGACGAGACGCTGGCGGGCGTGGCGGGGAAGGCGGTCAAGGAGGTCGCGTACCACGTCGACCACGCGACCCAGTGGGTCCTCCGCCTGGGCGACGGCACCGCGGAGAGCCACCGCCGAATGCAGGCAGCCCTGGACGCGTTGTGGCCGTACACCGGCGAGCTGTTCGAGTCGGACGCCCTCGTCCAACGCTTGCCGGTCGCCGTGGACCCTTCGGCGTTGCGGGACTCCTGGACCGATCGGGTACTGGGAATCATCGACGGGTCCACCTGCGAGCGGCCTTCGTCGACCTACCAGCACACCGGCGGCCCGCGAGGGACGCCATACCGAACACATGGGCTTCCTCCTCGCCGAACTCCAGCACGTGGCGCGTTCGCATCCGGGGGCGACATGGTGACCGACAAGCCCCTTACGTCCGAAGAACCGAGGGCTATAGGCCACAGTTCTTCGGACGCAAGGATCTGGGAAGCGGTCGGCGAGGTCACGGACCCCGAGGTGCCGGTGCTGACGATCGCGGACCTCGGTGTACTGCGCGGAGTACGGCACGATGGCGACGAGGTCGTCGTGACGATCACCCCGACGTACTCCGGCTGCCCCGCCATGGACCTGATCCGCCACGAGGTCGAGCTGACCATGGACCATCTGGGGGTGCAGGGCCGGGTAGAGACCGTGTTGTCGCCGGCATGGACGACCGACTGGATGAGTACAGCAGGCAAGGCGAAACTCATCGAGTACGGCATCGCCCCACCGAGCGGACATCGTGCTGTCGGCGGTCCGGTGATGTTGAGTCTGAGCGTGCGCTGCCCGTTGTGTGGATCCCCGAACACGAGCGAGCTCAGCCGCTTCGGCTCCACCTCCTGCAAGTCGCTCTGGCGGTGCAACTCCTGCCGTGAGCCCTTCGATCACTTCAAGGCGATCTGAGATGACGACCATCGCCCCGAGACGCCGCGCCACCTTCCACAGCTTGAAGGTCGCCGCGATCGACCCCATCACCGACGACGCGGTCGCGATCACGTTCGCCGTGCCACCGGAGCTGGCCGCCGACTACGACTTCACCGCCGGCCAGCACCTCACGATCCGCCGTACCGGAGAAGAGGTCCGCCGCAGCTACTCGATCTGCTCGCCGGCCGACTCCGGCGTCCTGAAGATCGGCGTCAAGCGGATCCCCGGCGGCGAGTTCTCGGCGTACGCCGCCCGCGACCTCAAGGTCGGCGACGAGCTCGAGGTGATGACCCCGCTGGGCCGCTTCGGCACCACCCTCGACCCCGCCAACGCCAAGCACTACGCGTTCGTAGCGGCCGGCAGCGGCATCACGCCCGTACTCTCACTGGTCGCGACGATCCTCTCCGTCGAGCCGTCAAGCCGAGTCACGCTGCTCTACGGCAACCGGACCGCCGGCTCGGTGATGTTCGCCGACGACCTGGCCGACCTGAAGGACCGGTACGCCGAGCGTTTCCACCTCGTCCACGTGCTGTCCCGCGAGACGACCGAGGTGGAGCTGTTCAGCGGCCGGATCGACACGGACCGGCTGCGGCGGATGTTCGCGACGATCCTGCCGCTGGACTCGGTCGACGAGTGGTTCCTCTGCGGGCCGTACGCGATGGTCGTCGGTGCCCAGGACCTGCTGCTGTCCGAGGGTGTCGCCCGCGAACACGTCCACGCCGAGCTGTTCCACGTCGGCGACGAAGCACCCCAGGCGCCGGTCGAGGACACGGTCACCGACGAGGACGCGGCCCAGGTGACCGTCATCCTCGACGGCCGCCGCTCGACGTTCCCGCTGGGCCGGCACTCGAAGGCGGTGCTGGACGCGACCCTCGCCGTCCGCTCGGACGCCCCGTTCGCCTGCAAGGGCGGCGTCTGCGGCACCTGCCGCGCGAAGGTCCTCGAGGGCAAGGTCCGCATGGACACCAACTGGGCCCTGGAACCGGACGAGCTCCGCGCCGGCTACGTCCTCACCTGCCAGTCCCACCCCACCACCCCCGCAGTCACCCTCGACTACGACGCCTGACCCCACCCATCCAGCCGCGCGTCACCCACCCGGCGCCGCCGCGCCCCACCCACCTACCCGGCGCCGCCGCGCCTGACCCACCCGGCGCCGCCGCGCCTGACCTACCCGGCGCCGCCCCGCGCCGCGCCCACCTGCGTCCGCGCCGCGCCCCACCCGCGCCGCGCCCCACCCGCGCCGCGCCCCACCCGCGCCGCGCCCACCTGCGCGCACACCCGCGCCGCGCCGGCCCACCTGCGCGCACCGCCGCGCCCGCCCACATCCGCGCCGCGCCCGCCCACATCCGCGCCGCGCCCGCCCACACCCGCGCCGCGCCCGCCCACACCCGCGCCGCTCAGCGAGGTTGCCCGCTCGGTTGGAGGGTTGCCCCCTCATATTTTCAGTAGGCAACCCTCCAGCTGGACGGGCAACCCCAGCCGTCCGGCCCCCACGGCACGGGCGGGAGGGTCGCGGCCGGGGCTCGGCGGGTGCCGGGCCGGGCGAGTGCCGGCGCGGGCGGGGGTCTGGGCGGGTGCCGGGCTGTGGCTGGGGTCCGGGTGGGGGCGCTGGGTTTAGTCGGTGCCGGATTCCATGGCGGCGCGGTCGAGGAGGGCTTCCTCCTCGGGGGCCTCGCCGCGGGAGGCGATCGCTTCGGCGCCGCCCGTCGAGAGTTCGCCGATCAGGTCGGTGGACGACGCGAGCGCGGCGTTCGACGAGCCGAACATGCCGAGACCGGCGTACTGCTCGAGCTTCGCGCGCGAGTCCGCGATGTCCAGGTTCCGCATCGTCAGCTGGCCGATCCGGTCGACCGGGCCGAACGCCGAGTCCACGATCCGCTCCATCGACAGCTTGTCCGGGTGGTAGCTGAGCGCCGGGCCGGTGGTGTCCAGGATCGAGTAGTCCTCACCGCGCCGGAGCCGGAGCGTGACGGTGCCGGTGACCGCCGTACCGACCCACCGCTGCAGCGACTCGCGGAGCATCAGCGACTGTGGGTCGAGCCAACGACCTTCGTACATCAGCCGGCCGAGCTTGCGGCCCTCGTTGTGGTAGCTCGCGATGGTGTCCTCGTTGTGGATCGCGTTCACCAGCCGCTCGTACGCCGCGTGCAGCAGCGCCATCCCGGGCGCCTCGTAGATCCCGCGGGACTTGGCCTCGATGACCCGGTTCTCGATCTGGTCGGACATGCCGAGCCCGTGCCGGCCGCCGATCGCGTTCGCCTCCAGGACCAGGTCGACCGCAGTACCGAACTCCTTGCCGTTGATCGTCACCGGCCGGCCCTGCTCGAAGCCGATCGTGACGTCCTCGGTGTCGATCACCGCGGCCGGGTCCCAGTGCGCCATGCCCATGATCGGGTCGACGGTCTCCACCCCGGTGTCGAGGTGTTCGAGGGTCTTCGCCTCGTGGGTGGCACCCCAGATGTTCGCGTCGGTGGAGTACGCCTTCTCGGTGGAGTCGCGGTACGGCAGGCCGTGCGCGACGAGCCACTCGGACATCTCCTTCCGGCCGCCGAGCTCGTGCACGAACTGCGCGTCCAGCCACGGCTTGTAGATCCGCAGCTGCGGGTTCGCGAGCAGGCCGTAGCGGTAGAACCGCTCGATGTCGTTGCCCTTGAAGGTCGACCCGTCGCCCCAGATCTGCACGTTGTCGCCGAGCATCGACTTCACCAGCAGCGTGCCGGTCACCGCCCGGCCGATCGGGGTGGTGTTGAAGTACGTCCGGCCGCCGGAGCGGATGTGGAACGCCCCGCAGGCGAGCGCCGCGAGCCCTTCCTCGACGAGCGCCGCGCGGCAGTCCACCAGCCGGGTGATCTGCGCACCGTACGCCGTCGCTCGCTCGGGCACGGAGGCGATGTCGGGCTCGTCGTACTGCCCGATATCCGCCGTGTACGTGCACGGGACGGCTCCCTTGTCCCGCATCCACGCAACCGCAACCGACGTGTCGAGACCACCCGAGAAGGCAATCCCGACCCGCTCACCGACCGGCAAAGAAGTAAGCACCTTGGACACAGGAATAGTATGCACCACCCTGAATGATTATGCAAAGCGCCACCGCCGCCACCCCGGCTGAGACTCTCTTTGGGACCCCACCAGCCGGATCCCGCGGCGGATTTTGGTTGGTGCGTGCTCAAAGACGGCCGGGGTGGTGCGTGGGGGTGATGGGGTTGATGGGGGAGGATGGGCGGGAGTGAGCGGAGGGGGGTGAGGCGCGGGATGATGGGGCGGTCGCATGCCTTGTCGGGGTGGTGCGCCGGGTTGGCGGTGGCGCCGTTGGTCGGGCTGACGTCGGTGGCCGAGGTGGTGCCGTTCGCGGCCGCGACTGCTGGGTACACGTTGCTGCCCGACCTGGATCACCCCGGCGCCAGCGCATCCCGGTTGCTGGGTCCGGTGACACGGTTGGTTTCAGGCGCCGTACGGGCGTTCTCCGGCGTGCTCTACAACCTGACCAAGGGCCCGCGGGACGAGGACGGCACCGGGAAGCACCGCCACGCGACCCACACCCTCGTGGCCGCCGTACTCCTCGGCTTCCTCGCCGCCGGCCCTCGGCGACCGCGGCAAGTGGGCCGTCCTCGCGGTCGCGGTGACCGGCCTGGTACTGGCCGCCGACGCGCTCGGAGACTGGATCGTCCTCGCGGTCCTCGCCGCAGCCGGCTGGTCGGTTGTAGGTGCCGGACCCGGCTCGGCGGCCGCCGACGCCGTACAAGCCGGCCTCACTCAGATCGGCGGCTGGATCGGCGCCGCAGTAGGCGTAGGTATGTTCGTGCACTGCCTCGGCGACAGCCTCACCCGCTCCGGCTGCCCGTGGCTCTGGCCGCTCCCGATCCGCGGTGAGACCTGGTACGAGATCCGCCTCCCGAGGCCCCTGCGCTTCAGCACCGGCCACTGGTTCGAGCATGCGGTGATCGTCCCGGTCCTCACGATCGGCGGCGTACTGCTGCTCCCCGGCGCCGTCGAGGTCGTGCAGCGGCTCTTCGACGCGACCTCCGTCTGGCTCGCCGGTCGGTCCTGAACATCGACAGAATGCGTTCATCTGCTCACGCAGAGTATCCGCAGAAGTTTTTCCGGACTTTTTCGCCAGAAGCTGTAACGACTACCTGGGTGGCCCCGATAGGACGAGTGAGCCTGGTGGCTGCCCGGACCCCCGAGCGGACAGCCACCAGGCCTACCCATTTCTTCAGGGTCGGGAGCGGTAATCTGAGGCCTATGTCCTCGCCAGCATCCACGCCCTCGTCGGCATCGTCCACGGCAGCCGCTGAAGCGCTGCCGTTCGGCCGCCTGACGACCGCGATGATCACCCCGTTCCGGCCCGATGGCTCCCTCGACCTGGCCGCCGTCCAGAAGGTCGCGACGTACCTCGTCGACGGCGGTAACGACGCCCTGGTGCTGAACGGGACCACCGGCGAGGCGCCGACCACGTCGGACCAGGAGAAGGTGCAGATCATCCAGGCGGTCCGCGAGGCCGTCGGTGACCGCGCCAAGATTGTCGCCGGGGTCGGCACCAACGACACCGCACACACCGTCGAGTGCGCCCAGCAGGCCGAGGCCGCGGGCGCCGACGGCCTGCTGGTCGTCACGCCGTACTACAACAAGCCTCCGCAGGCCGGGCTGCGCGCGCACTTCACCGCGGTCGCCGACGCCACCGGCCTGCCGAACATGCTGTACGACATCCCGGCCCGCGCCGGGGTGGAGATCACGACCGACACGCTGATCGAGCTCGCCACGCACCCGCGGATCGTCGCGGTGAAGGACGCCAAGGGCGACCTCGCCGGGACCACCAAGGTGCTGGCGAACACCGATCTGTTCTACTACTGCGGTGCCGACGAGCTGAATCTCGCCTCGCTGGCGATCGGCGCGGTCGGGATCGCGAGCGTGGTAGCCCATGTCGCGAGCCGGGAGTACCGGCAGCTGATCGACGCCGTGGTGGCCGGCGACCTCGCCACTGCACAACGGATCGACCGACGGCTGGTGCCCGCCGTCGAGGCGATCATGACCAGAACCCAGGGCGCCATCATGGTGAAGGCCGCGCTCCGGCTGGCCGGCGTCATCGAGCACGCGACGCTGCGGGCGCCGCTGCTCGAGGCGACGGCCGAGCAGACGGACTGGCTCACCACTGACCTCAAGACGGCAGGACTGATTGCATGAGCCATCCCCATCCAGATCTCGACGCGCCCGGACCTCTCGCTCCGGGCGCTTTGCGGGTCATCCCGCTCGGCGGCCTCGGCGAGGTCGGCCGCAATATGACCGTGTTCGAGTACGACGGCAAGCTGCTGATCGTGGACTGCGGCGTACTCTTCCCGGACGAGAACCAGCCCGGCGTGGACCTGATCCTGCCGGACTTCGAGCCGATCCGGGACCGGCTGGACGACGTGGTCGCGGTGGTTCTCACGCACGGCCACGAGGACCACATCGGCGGGTTGCCCTACCTGCTGCGTGAGCGGGGCGACATCCCGGTGGTCGGGTCGCAGCTCACGCTCGCGCTGCTCGAGGGCAAGCTGAAGGAGCACCGGCACCGCAACGTGCCGCAGCAGACCGTGGTCGAGGGCGAGAAGCTCCAGATCGGGCCGTTCGTCTGCGAGTTCGTCGCGGTCAACCACTCGATCCCGGACGCGCTCGCGGTCGCGATCAAGACGCCGGCCGGCGTCGTGCTGCACACCGGCGACTTCAAGATGGACCAGTTGCCGCTGGACAACCGGATCACCGACCTGCGCGCGTTCGCGCGGCTCGGCGAGGAGGGGGTCGACCTGTTCATGGTCGACTCCACGAACTCCGAGGTGCCCGGGTTCACCACCCACGAGCGCGACATCGCGCCGGTGCTGGACCGGGTTTTCACGAAGGCGAAGAACCAGCGCATCATCGTCGCCTGCTTCGCCTCCCACGTGCACCGCGTGCAGCAGGTGATGGACGCCGCGGTGAAGCACAAGCGCAAGGTCGCGTACGTCGGCCGCTCGATGGTCCGGAACATGGGGGTCGCCCGCGACCTCGGCTTCCTGAGCGTGCCCGGCGACACGCTGATCGACATGCGCGAGCTGGACAACTACCCGCCGGAGCAGGTGGTGCTGGTGTCGACCGGTTCGCAGGGCGAGCCGATGTCGGCGCTGTCCCGGATCGCGGCGAACGACCACAACGTCGTCCACCTGCAGCCGGGCGACACCGTCGTACTGGCGTCGTCGCTGATCCCCGGCAACGAGAACTCGGTGTACCGGGTGATCAACGGGCTGATCCGGCACGGTGCGAACGTGATCCACAAGGGCAACGCGCTGGTGCACGTGTCCGGGCACGCGAGCGCGGGCGAACTGCTGTACTGCTACAACATCGTCAAGCCGCGCAACGTGATGCCGGTGCACGGCGAGGTCCGGCACCTGCACGCGAACGCGGACCTCGCGATCCAGACCGGCGTACCGCGGGAGAACGTGGTCGTGGTCGAGGACGGCGTGGTCGTGGACCTGATCGACCGGAAGGCCGTGGTGGCGGGCAAGGTCGAGTGCGGGTACGTGTTCGTGGACGGCTCGACCGTCGGCGACATCACCGAGACCTCGCTGAAGGACCGCCGGATCCTCGGTGACGAGGGCTTCATCTCGGTGATCGCGGTGATGGACTCGGTGACCGGCAAGCTGACCGCCGGGCCGGAGATCCAGGCTCGCGGGTTCGCCGAGGACGACAGCGTGTTCGACGACCTGAAGCCGCGGATCGAGGCCGAGATCGAGAAGGCGATCGGCAGCGGGCTCGACGACATGTACCAGTTGCAGCAGGTGATCCGCCGGGTGGTCGGCAAGTGGGTCAGCGACACCCACCGCCGCCGCCCGATGATCATTCCAGTGGTCGTCGAAAGCTAGTACCCTCGGCGCGACGAGACGAAGGGTGGGCCGGCGATGAGTGGCAACGGGGTGAACGGGACGGGCCAGCGCCGGCCCACGATGAAGGAGGTCGCCGCCCGGGCCGGGGTCGCGCTGAAGACCGTGTCCCGGGTGGTGAACGAGGAGCCGAACGTCAGCCCCGAGCTGACCGCCAAGGTGCAGGCGGCGATCAAGGAGCTGAACTACACCCCGAACGAGTCGGCCCGGATGCTGCGCCGCGGCAAGACCGGGACGATCGCCGTGGTGATCCGCGACATCGGCGACCCGTTCTTCGCCTCGCTGGGCCGGGCGGTCGAGCTGTGGGCGCGGTCGTCCGGCTCGGTGGTGATGATCGGGCTGACCGACGAGGACCCGGAGCGGGAGCGGGACGTCTGCCTGGAGTTCGTTGCCCGCCGCCCCGATGCGCTGATCATGGCGCCGATCGGGGAGAGCCAGGAGTACCTCGCCCCGCACGTGGACGCCGGTATGGCGGTCGTCACGATCGACCGGCCGGCGCACGGCATCGAGGCCGACGCCGTACTCGCCGACAACGCGGGCGGGATCGACCAGGCGATCGACCACCTGGTCCGCCAGGGGCACCGGCGGATCGCGTACCTCGGCGACGACGAGCGGATCTTCACCGCCCGGGAGCGCGTGGTCGCGTACCGGGCGGCGATGGCCCGGCACCGGATCGACGTCGACGAGGACCTGGTGCATCTGTCCGAGCCGACCACCGAGGGCATCGGCATCACGCTGTCCGCGGTCCTGGACCGCGCCGAGCCCGCGACGGCGTTGCTGTCGGCAAACAACATGACGACCGCCGAGGTACTGCGGGGACTCGCCGGCCGGCGGGACCGGGTCGCGCTGGTGTCGTTCGACGACCTGGCCCTGGGCGATCTGCTCAGCCCCGGGCTGACCGCGGTCGCACAGTCGGCCGACGTGATGGCCCGGACCGCGATCCAGCTGATGACCGAGCGGCTGCCGGAGCCGCATCGCCCCAGCCGGACGGTCCGGGTACCGGTCAAGTTGACGATTCGCGGCTCGGGGGAGATCCCGCCGGCGCGCTGACCGCCTGTCCCGGTTCGCCGAACCGCGCAAGTACCAGGGCCGCGGCGACAGCAACAACGAATCCGCAAGCGGCCACGGCGGCGTAGCCGTGCCGTGCGCGGTCGTCGAGCAGCAGGAGCCCGACGAGAGCGGGAAAGACGGTCTCCCCGACGACCAGCATCGCGGTTGCTGTCGTGACGCCACCGCGCTGCAGAGCTGCCGCGTAGCAGAGCATCGCCAGCGCACCCCCGGCGACCGCGGTGTAGGCGGCGGGTTCGGTGATCAGGTGAGCCGGTGCCAGGCTGGGGATGATCCGCGCCGAGATCGCGACGACGCCGAAGCCGAGACCGGCGATCAGGCCGAGAAGCGGGCCGTGCAACCGGCGCGGCACCAGCTGGATCGACAGTCGTGCCAGCACGAGCACCGCCACGGCAGCGCCGAGCGCCCACCGGAAGCCGTGCCCGACGGCCGGGTTGCCCTCGCTGCCGGCCGACACTCCCAGCAGGCCGAGTCCGACGCAGACGCCTCCGACCGCGAGCCACTCCCGCCTGCCGAGCCGGACGCCCAGGACTCGTGCCGCCACGGCAGTGACCGCCAGACTGGCAGCAAGCGCCGACTGCACCACGAACAGCGGAAGCACCTGCAACGCCGCGACCTGTACGCCGAAGCCGACCGCGTCCAGCCCCATGCCGAGCACGAATCGCGGTTTGAATACGACGGCTTCCGCGCTCGCGTCCCGTGAACTGTCCGCGGCCGAGGCCTGCAGGATCGATGCCAGACCATACGCAACAGCTGCCGCCAACGCGCCCGCCAATCCCCACCACATGACGGCTACCTTAGAGCAGCGCTACTTCCGGTACTGCGTCACCAGCGGGCACTGGAACGGATCACGGGCGCCCAGGCCGACGTCGTTGAGGTGCTGGACGACGATCCGGTACGACGTGAACAGGCCGACCTCGGTGTACGAGACGCCGTGCAGCTCGCAGTACTCCCGGACGATCGGCTGCACGTGCCGCAGCGTCGGCCGGGGCATGCTCGGGAAGAGGTGGTGCTCGATCTGGTAGTTCAGCCCGCCCATCGCGAGGTCGGTGAACACCCCGCCGCGGATGTTGCGCGACATCAGCACCTGCCGGCGGAGGAAGTCGAGCTTCGTCCCGGCCGGCACGATCGGCATGCCCTTGTGGTTCGGGGCGAACGCGGCGCCGAGACAGACCCCGAACAGGGCGAGCTGCACCCCGAGGAACGCGGTCGCCTTGCCGGCAGGGAGCAGCAGGTAGAGCGCCGCGACGTACGCCGTGATGCGGGCCGCGACGACACCCGCGTCGATCCGGTCGGCGCGGCTCGCTCCACGGCGTAGCAGGTGCTTGAGGCTCGACGCGTGCAGGCCGACGCCCTCGAGCGTGAGCAGCGGGAAGAACAGCCAGCCCTGCCGCGCGGCTAACCAGCGGCCGAGCGGTCCGCGTTCGCCGACGGCCTCCGGGGTGAACGCGAGCACCTTGAGCTGTACGTCGGGGTCGCGGTCGGTCTGGTTCGGGGCGGCGTGGTGCTTGTTGTGCTTGGTGCGCCACCAGGTGACGCTCATCCCGAGCACGCAGCCGGCCAGGATCCGCGCGGTCCAGTCGTTGCGGGCGTTCGAGTGGAAGATTTGCCGGTGCGCGCTGTCGTGGCTGAGGAACGCGACCTGCACGAGCACCAGCGCGAGCGCGGCGGCGAGCCAGAGCTGGTGCCAGGAGTTGCCGAGCAGCACCATGCCCGCGACGATCCCGAGCAACAGGCCGAGCACGATGCTCATCCGGGTGTAGTAGTAGCCCTGCCGGCGCCGGAGCAGACCGAGCTCCCGCACGGTCCGGAGGAGGTCCGTGTAGCTACTCCCGTACTGCTGCTGGGCGCTCACGTCGGCCAGCGTGACGACGTGGCGTGACGCTGGGTGTGCGGCCAGGTGGCTCGGCGAGGTCGGTTTGGCAAAGTGCTAACTCCGGTACTTCGCCACGAGCGGGCACTGGAACGGATCGCGCGCTCGCAGACCGACGTTGTTCAGGTAGTCGACCACGATTCGGTACGACGTGAACAGGCCGACCTCGGTGTACGTCACCCCGTGGCGCTCGCAGTACTCGCGGACGATCGGCTGGACCCGTCGCAGGGTCGGACGTGGCATGTTCGGGAACAGGTGGTGCTCGATCTGGTAGTTCAGCCCGCCCATCGCGAAGTCGGTGAACACCCCGCCGCGGATGTTGCGCGACATCAGCACCTGCCGCCGGAGGAAGTCCAGCTTCATCGTCTTCGGGACGAGCGGCATGCCCTTGTGGTTCGGCGCGAACGATCCGCCAAGGCAGACCCCGAAGATCGCCAGCTGCAGCCCGAGGAACGCCCCGGCCTTGCCGATCGGCAGCAGCAGGAACAGCACGGTCAGGTATCCGGCCAGCCGGCTCACCACGATCGCGGCCTCGATCCGTTCGACCCTGGTCGCCGAGCGGCGGAACAGGTGCTGCACGCTCGCGACGTACAGGCTGAGGCCCTCGAGGGTCAGCAGCGGAAAGAACAGCCAGCCCTGGCGGCGGGTCAGCCACGCCTGGAAGCCGGTACGCCGGGCAGCGTGCTCGGGGGTGAAGGCGATGACGCCGATGTCGATGTCGGGGTCCTTCGCCAGCTGGTTCGGCGCCTGGTGGTGCCGGCTGTGCTTCGACCGCCACCAGTTGGCGCTGATGCCGATCAGCCCGCCGGCGAGCAGCCGCGCGGTCCAGTCGTTCCAGCGGGCCGAGTCGAAGATCTGCCGGTGCGCGCTGTCGTGACTCAGGAACGCGACCTGAACGAGCACCAAAGCGAGCGCACCCGCCATCAGCAGCTGGAGCCACGAGTTGCCGAGCAGACCGAAGCCGACCCAGACCCCGACGAACGCAGTCAGGACGAGCCCGATGCGAACGAAGTAATACCCGCGCCGCCGCCGGAGCAGTCCGAGCTCGCGGACGGTGCGCAGCAGGTCGGTGTACAGATGCGTGTGCTCGTGCTGAGCCCGTAACGGGTCATGGTCTTCGGCAAGCAGCTGTGTCATGAGCAACCCGTTTCCAGTAGTGCATCGGTCGATGCGCTACCAGGTCCAGGGCAGCGTCACGAGTACGTGCTGAGTGAGGCCAACGGAACCACGTCGGGTGGCCGCACACAAGCGCATGTCCGGGGCCGGGGCGATTTGACGCTCAGTTCGCCCCGCTTTCACCTGGCCGTCATCAGCGGAGCGCACCTTCGGGTCATGAAACTGAGTCGCCGCCAACTTCTTGCCGCAACCACCGCCGCCGGTGCGTCACTCGCCGTACCGGGGGTGGCCGCTGCGGCACCGAATCTGGTCCGTCGCGATCGGGCCGCGCTGCCGTCCGGCATCGCCAGTGCCGACGTGACGCCGTCGTCGGCCGTCGTCTGGTCGCGCACCGACCGGCCCGGCCGGATGATCGTGCAGCTGACCGGCCACGGCCGGTTCGACCGGGCGATCAGCCTGCGGGGCCCGAAGACGGACGGGAACGACGACTTCACGGCGCGGCTGCCGTTGCGCGGCCTGCGTCCGGGGCAGCGCTACGACTACCGGATCGGTTTCGAGGACGCGTACGGCCGGATCGGTGAGACGCTCGACGGCTCGTTCAGCACGCCGGGGCGCAACCGTCCGGTGTCGTTCGTGTTCACCGGCGACACGGCCGGCCAGGGGTACGGCATCAACCCCGAGCTCGGCGGGATGGTCGCGTACCGGGCGATGCACGACACCCGGCCCGACTTCTTCCTGCACTCCGGCGACAACATCTACGCCGACGGCCCGATGCAGGCCGAGCTGAAGGTTGCCGACGGCACCGTCTGGAAGAACGTGGTGACCGAGGAGGTCTCGAAGGTCGCCGAGACGCTGGCCGAGTACCGCGGCCGGTACAAGTACAACCTGCTCGACGGTAACGTGAAGTCGCTGTACGCCGACGTGCCGCTGGTCGCGCAGTGGGACGACCACGAGACGCTGAACAACTGGTACCCGGGCGAGATCCTGGACGATTCGCGGTACGTCGAGCGGCGCGTCGACGTCCTGGCCGCGCGGGCGAAGAAGGCCTTCCTGGAGTACCTGCCGATGGAGCACGTCGCGGGCCGGGACCGGATCTACCGCAAGGTGAGCTACGGTCCGCTGCTCGACGTCTTCTGCCTGGACATGCGCACGTACCGGGGTGCGAACCCGGTGCCGTCGACGGCCGGACCGGTCGCGATGCTCGGCGCCGAACAGGCCGCCTGGCTGGTCCGCGAGGTGGCGGCCTCGCGGGCGACCTGGAAGGTGATCGCCAGCGACATGCCGCTCGGCCTGCTGGTACCGGACGGCGACCTGATCGAGGCGGTCGCGAACGGTCTGCCGGGTGCACCCGGCGGCCGCGAGCTCGAGATCGCGTGGGTGCTGAGCCAGTTCAAGAAGCGCAAGGTGCGGAACGCGATCTGGCTGACCGCGGACGTGCACTACGCGGCCGCGCACCACTACGACCCGGCGCGCGCGGCGTTCACCGACTTCGACCCGTTCTGGGAGATCGTGGCCGGTCCGATCAACGCGGGCGCCTTCGGTCCGAACCAGCTCGACCCGACGTTCGGCCCGGAGGCGGTCTTCGTGAAGGCGGCCGACTTCCCGAGCCAGTCGCCGGCCAGTGGGAACCAGTTCTTCGGCCACACCCGGATCGACCCGCGCACCGGCGTCTTCTCGGTGTCGTTGCGGAACCTGTTCGGCAAGGTGCTCTGGAGCAAGGACATCAATCCGGCCTGACACCAGGCCCGTCGTACTCACCTGCTCCGGCGCCTGTGCGGGATGCCGCCCACCGGAGCGGGTGAGTACGACGCAGTCTTCGGGTTAGGTTTGTCCGCATGACCTATCCGGAAAGCCGCCGCGACGATGTGGTCGAGACGTTGCACGGGCGTGAGATCGCCGACCCGTATCGCTGGCTGGAAGACCCTGACTCGGCCGACACCCAGGACTGGGTTCGCAGACAGAATGAGTTCACCGAGGCCGAGTTGTCGGGCTATCCGGAGGGCCTGTGGTTCCAGCGCACGATGGCCGCGATCCTCGCGCGCCCCCGGGCCGGCGTACCGGCGAAGAAGTCCGGCTGGTACTTCGTCGGCCGCAACGACGGCACCCAGGCGCAGGACGTGATCTACGTGGCCGAGTCGCTCGACGAACTGTTGTCCGGCGGCCGGGTGCTGATCGACCCGAACACGTTGTCCGCGGACGGCACCGACTCGCTGGGGACGTTCACGGTGAGCCCGGACGGTAAGTACCTCGCGTACGGCATCAACGAGAGCGGCAGCGACTGGACGACGTTCCGGCTGCTCGACATCGCCACCGGCGCACAGGTCGACGACCTGGTGTCGGAGGCCAAGTTCAGCGAGGCCACCTGGCTCCCGGACAGTTCGGCGTACCTGTACCTGCACTACCCGACCAGCGGGCGGAGCGAGGGTACGGAGACCACGTCCCTGTCCGGCGGTCGGCTGATGCTGCACCGCGTCGGTACGGCGCAGTCGGACGACGAGCTGGTGCTGAGCTTCCCGGGCCACGACCAGTACTTCCTGGTGCCAGAGGTGTCCGACGACGACAGGTACCTCGTCGTCCACATCACCGAGGGCACGGACCCCAGCACGCGGCTCTGGGTGTACCCGGTCACCGGCGACGGGCTGGGCGAGCCGGTGAAGGTCGTGGACGAGTTCGCCGACGAGATCGCGTTCGTCCGGATGTCCGGCGACGAGCTGGTACTGCGGACCGACCGCGACGCCCCCCGCGGCCGCGTGGTGCTGTCGAACCTGGCCGGCGCGTTCACCGACCTCATCCCGGAGAGCGACTCCACACTGCAGGCAGTGCGCGCGACCGCGGACGGCCTCGCCACGCTGACGCTGGTCGACGCCCAGTCGGTGCTGACGCTCTACGCGCTGGACGGGTCCGATGCGCGCGGTGTCGACGTACCTGGCGGGGGAGTGGTCGGCTTCAACGCAGGACCGAAGTACGACGAGCTCTTCATCGGCCTGTCTACGACGACCGACCCCACGTTGTCGTACCGCGTGTCCACCGGTTCAGGCGACGTACGCCCGCTGCCGGAGCTGGTCCGCGGTGCTGACGGCTTCACACCGCCACGGGTCACCGTGACCCGTCGGAACGGCCCTGTCCCGTACTTCTTGATCAGCCGCTCCGATTTGGGTTTCGAAGAGCCACGCCCGACCCTCATGTGGGGGTACGGCGGGTTCCGCATCCCGATCCAGGCCGACTACCGCCCGGGCTGGCCCGCGTGGCTCGCTGCCGGAGGTGTGCTCGTCATCGCGAACCTGCGTGGCGGCGGCGAGTACGGGAGCGATTGGCACGACGCAGGGCGGCTCAAGAACAAGCAGAACGTGTTCGACGACTTCATCGCGGTCGCCGAGGACCTGCGGGACACCGGTGTGACCACACCGTCGCAGTTGGCGATACACGGTCGCAGCAACGGCGGTCTGCTCGTCGGAGCGGCCATGACGCAGCGGCCGGACCTGTTCGCCGTCGCACTGCCCGGTGTGGGTGTGTTGGACATGCTGCGGTTCCACTTGTTCACTGTGGGAGCGGCGTGGGCGTCCGACTACGGTCTGCCCAGTGACCCAGAGCAGTTCGAGGACCTGCTGGCCTACTCGCCGCTGCATCGGGTCAGCGACGGTACGGCGTACCCGGCGACTCTTGTCGTCACAGGTGATCACGACGACCGCGTGGTTCCGCTGCACAGTCACAAGTTCATCGCTGCGTTGCAGCATGCCCAGTCCGGTCCGCAGCCGGTCTTGACTCGGGTAGAGGTCAACACCGGCCATGGCTTCGGCAAACCTGCCGCGATGGTCGCGTCGGAGTGGGCGGACCTACTGGCGTTCGCTGCTCACCATGTAGGTCTCGTACCTCCTGAGCAGTAGGAGGGCTTGCCTGAAAATCAAACACAGCTACCAGATGTGCGGTGCCTGGAGGTCGCGGGGATCGTCGGCCGGCTGACAGCCGTGCGCGCTCTCCGCGTACTCCGTGCGCGGGCCTGTCGTGGTCAGCGTGCGTACGGCGTTGACGAGCCGGTCCACGTGCTCCCGCGTGGTCCCGAGGCCGAGGCTGGCGCGGACCGCCGTACCGTGCTCGGGGGAGTTCGCGAGCAGGTGCCCGACCAGCGGGTGTGCGCAGAACTTCCCGTCCCGGACACCGATGCCGTACTCCGCGCTCAAGGCCGCGGACACCAGCGTCGAGGTCAGGCCCTCGATCGTGAAGCACACCGTGCCGACACGGTCCGCCTCCTCGCCGAAGATCGAGTACGTCGTGACGCCGTCGATCTGGGCGAGCCCGGTGCGCAGCCGGGCCAGCAGGCTGCGCTCGTGCTGCTCGATGGCGTCGCGGTGCTTGGTGATCGCGGCGCAGGCGCTCGCCAGCGCGATGGCGCCGATGACGTTCGGGGAGCCGCCCTCGTGCCGCGCCGGGCCGGTCGACCAGACGACGGTGTCGCTGGTCACGGCGTGGGTCGCGCCGCCGCCGTACAGGTACGGCTCGGCGGCGTCGAGCCAGTCGGAGCGGCCGATCAGGGCGCCGGCGCCGTACGGGGCGTAGAGCTTGTGACCGGAGAGGGCGACCCAGTCGACGTCCAGGGTGGCGATGTCGACTGGGCGGTGCGGGGCGAGCTGCGCGGCGTCCAGGCAGACCCGCGCACCGTGCGCCTTCGCCACCTTGGCGATTTCGGCGATCGGGAAGATCTCACCGGTCACGTTCGAGGCGCCGGTGATCACGACGAGCCGCGGCCCCTCGGGCGCCTGGCGGAGCGCGTCGGCCACGGCGGTGACGGCCCCGGTCCGGCTGGCCGGCGCCGTGAGGCGAACGGTCCGCTCGGCCGGCCAGGGGAGCAGCGCGGCGTGGTGCTCGGACTCGAACACGATCACGGTCGCGTCGCCCGGCACCGCGTGCGCCAGCAGGTTCAGCGCGTCGGTGGTCTGGCGGGTGAAGATCACCTGGTCGTCCGTGCGGGCGCCGACGAAGGCGTGCACCTCGGCGCGGGCGCGCTCGTACCACTGGGTGGTGATCCGGGAGGCGTACCCGTTGCCGCGGTGCACCGACGCGTACGACGGCAGCGCCGCCTCGACGCTCGCCCGGACCGGCTCCAGGCACGGGGCACTCGCGCCGTGGTCGAAGTTCGCGTAGTCGGTGACCCGGCCGTCGGCCAGCGGGACCAGCAGGTCCGAGCCGACGGTGGCGGGGATGTTGCCGGTGAGCCGCCGGGCACCGGCCGGCCGCGAGGTCGTGGTGCTGGCCGGCTCGAGAATGGACAGGATCGACATGGATCTGCTCCCAGGAAAGTCCGCGCTTGCCGAGCGGCGTATCCGCACGGCCTGGTCTTCACCCGGGGCACCCCACCGCGGAGGAGGGTTGCCGGCCAGCGAGCCGGGGCTTGTCGCTGGCACTCATGACCTGCCGATTACGGTAACGAACGGGACACGGGCACCGCCAGTGCGTATCTCATGTGATGAGATAGCCGAACACATCGTGGGACGACGTGAGGATGACGATGACCTGGAGTGCACCTGCTGTCGAGCGGCCGGACGGTTCGCTGACGGCACCGGAACGTGAGCTGCTGCAAGGCTATCTCGACTTCTACCGCAGCACTCTGCTGTTCAAGTGTGCGGGGCTGACCGCGGAGCAGCTTGCCGAGCGGCCGTCGCCGCCGTCGAACCTCTCGCTGCTCGGCCTGATCCGGCACCTGACCAAGGTCGAGCGGATCTGGTTCCGTATCCACTTCGCCGACGACCCGGCCGCCCCGCTGTTCGCGCCCGAGCTCGGCAAGGACGCGGACTTCGAGCTGATCGATCCGGCCGCGGCGGAGGCGGCGTACGACGGTCTGATCGCCGAGTGGAAACTGTCCGACGAGGCCGCCGCCGGGCGCTCGCTGGACGACCGGTTCACGTTCAGCGGTACCGAGTCGACGCTGCGGATGATCTACATCCACCTGATCGGGGAGTACGCGCGGCACTGCGGGCACGCCGACCTGGTCCGCGAGCAGTTGGACGGGACGACCGGCGCCTGAGCTGCTCCGTTCCGGCTGGAAACCGATTACCACGAGCCCTTCCGGCACCGGACCTGCTGTGATCGACTCGTCGCATGAAGCGGCCGGCCGCCCTCGTTGCTCTTCTGACCGCGATGTTCGCGGCCGTCCTGGTGACCCCCGCCAAGGCGGCCTCCGACGTACGGATCGAGGTCTTGTCCACGCCTCGCGCCGACATGGTCAGCGACGGCAACGTGCTGCTCGGGATCACTGGGCGGCACCTGGACGACCTGAAGGTCCGGCTGAACGGGAAGGACGTCAGCAGCGCGTTCTCCCGTCAGCAGGACCGCCTCATCGGCGTCGTCCAAGGCCTCACGGACGGCTCCAACACGGTGACCGCCGCCTCGTCGCGGCTGGTGATCACCAACCATCCGCGCAGCGGACCACTCCTGGCCGGCCCGCACGAGACGCCGTACGTCTGCGGTACGGCGGACTTCGTCACGCTCGCCAAGGTCAAGCTCGGCCCGCCGTCCGACGCGAACTGCACGGTGCCGACCCGCGTCGACTACCTGTACCGCTCCACTGCCGACCGGTCGCTGAAGGTGCTGCCGGCGACGAAGCCGGCCGACCTGGCGACCACCACCACGTCCGACGGCCGCACGGTGCCGTACATCGTCCGTGTCGAGACCGGGGTCATCAACCGGTCGATCTACGAGTACGCCGTCCTCAACGACCCCGCGGGCGGTGAGCCGAGTGTGGTGAAGGCGCCGAGCGGGTGGAACGGCCGGCTGGTCTACACGTTCGGCGGCGGCTGCCCCGGCGGGTGGTACCAGCAGGGGAGCGAGACCGGCGGCATCAACGACGACGTACTGCTCGGGCAGGGGTACGCCGTGGCGTCGTCGAGCCTGAACGTGTTCGGCATCAACTGCAACGGGGTGCTCGCCGCCGAGACCATGTCGATGACGCGGGAGCACATCCTGGAGACCATCGGCGTACCGAAGCAGACGATCGGATGGGGGTGCTCCGGCGGCTCGTACCAGGTGTTCCAGATCGCCGACGACTACCCGGGGCTGCTGGACGGGATCTTGGCGTCCTGCGTGTTCCCGGAGGTCGGATTCGCGACGCTGCACACGATCACAGACGCGCTGCTGCTGGATCACTACTTCACCTCCGCGACCGGCTGGACCGACGAACAGAAACGGGCCGCCGCGGGCTTCGGCAAGGTCGGCACGATCGCCAACCTGGCCGCCGCCGGCCGCCGGATCGACCCGCGGGTCTATTGCCCTGCGCAACTACCCGTCGAGGACCGCTACGACCCGGTGAAGAACCCGAACGGCGCGCGCTGCGACGTCTACGACCACCAGGTCAACATCTGGGGCACGGACCCGGCCACCGGCGCGGCCCGGCGGCCGCTGGACAACGTCGGCATCCAGTACGGCCTGGACGCCCTGAACGCGGGCAAGATCTCGGTCACGCAGTTCCTCGACCTGAACAAGGCGGTCGGCGGCTTCGACACCGACGCCAACTTCGTCCCGGCCCGGACCGTCGCAGACCCGCGGGCGATCAGTACGGCGTACCGGACCGGGCAGCTGATCAACGGCGGCGGGGGACTGGCCGGTACCCCGATCATCGACTACCGGCAGTACTGGGACGAGCAGCCGAACGGCGACATCCACCTGATCTTCCACTCGTTCTCGCTGCGCGAAAGGTTGCGCAAGGCAAACGGTGACGCCGGCAACCAGATCATGCTCGTCCAGGCCGGCGACGCGCCGGGCGGTTTCAGTACGGCGAACCCGGTGCTGACCGACGCGCTCGCCTCCCTCGACCGGTGGATGGACGCGGTGGACGCGGACCACGGCCCGGGCACACCGCACGCGAAGCTGATGCGCAACAAGCCCGGGGCGCTCACCGACGCGTGCTGGAGCCCGACGAACCAGAAGATCGTCGAGACGCAGGTGGACGGCATCGGTACGACGAGGTGCAACACGTTCTACCCGGCGTGGCCGGCGCCGCGGCAGGTGGCCGGCGCGTCCGTTGCCAACGACATCATCAAGTGCCGCCTGCAACCGCTGAGCAAGTCCGACTACAAGGTCAAGCTGACGCCCGTGCAGTGGAAGGCGCTGCGGCAGACGTTCCCAAACGGTGTCTGCAACTGGTCGGCACCGGGTGTCGGGCAGCAGCCGCCGGCCGGCAGTTGGCCGACGTTCTGAACCAATAGGCTGCGGGGTGTGCCGTTCACCCTCGCCCACCCCGCAGCCGTCCTCCCGTTGGTCCGGCGCCCCTTCGTGGCGTCTGCGCTGGTAGCCGGTGCGGTGGCACCCGACCTGCTGTACGTCGGCCCGCTCTACCGGATCGCCACGCAGTACATCAACGGGAACTTCACACTGACGCTCACGCACAAGATCACGTCCGCGTTCTGGCTGGACCCGTTGCTGGCGTTGCTGCTGGTCGCAGTGTTCAACCTGGTCCTCAAGCGGCCTTTGGTTGCTCTCGCGCCGCCTGCACTGGCTGCGCGGCTGCCTGCTGTTGGCCGACTGCACCTGCCTAGCGCGTCTGTCCTGCTCTGGACGGTGGTGTCCGCCATCGTGGGCGCGTTGACCCACGTGGTGTGGGATTCCTTCACCCACAGCGACGGCTACTTCGTCCTGCGTTTCCCGGACTTCCTCGACGGCGTCAACCGCATCCTCCAGTACGTCTCCACGATCGGCGGCTGCGTGGTCCTCGCCGTCTGGCTCTACCGCTGGTATCGCCGTACTCCGCCATCGCTCACACAGGGTGACAGCCTCCCAGCATGGATCCGGTACGTCGTGCTGGGCGCGCTCGTGCTGTTCGCAGCAGTGGGCGCGGTCGTCGAGCTCAGCCGGGTGGAGGGTGGCCTGGCGGGGGAGACCGCCGTACGCGTGGTGCTCTCCGGGCTGGTGTACGGCGGGCTGGCCGCGCTCGGGTGGTACGTACTGCTGTGGCACGTCGGGCGGCTTCGGCGTACGAGTCGAGCGTCGTGATGCTACGGATGGGACCGTGTGATCGGCGTGTGACACGTGGGACTCGTGGGGTAGTCGGGGTAGCCTGATCAATATGGCGACCCGCACGTCTTCCCCGGCGCGGGCGCAGAAGTCGGCAGCCAAACGGCCGAGTACGGCCCGTTCGGCGGCTGGTGGACGCTCCCGTCCGTCCGGCGCCCAGAAGCGTGGGCAGAGCTCGAAACGCGGTGGAACCTCCGCCGCGCGGACCAGCACGCCCAAGAACAGCGGACCAGGCCCGTTCGCGGCCGCCATGCTGGCTCTCGGCCGTGGAGTGGTCAAGGTCTGGATCGGCATCGCGCACCTGCTCGGCAGCATGGTGCGGGGGATCGGCCACAGCGCCCGCGACCTGGAGCCTGAGCACCGCCGTGACGGTGCCGGCCTGTTCCTGATCGGCCTGGCGGTCGTCGTGGCCGCCGCGATCTGGTGGGACCTGCCGGGATCGGTCGGCGACGGCGTACGGACGGTCGTCGGCGGCAGCATCGGCATGCTCGGCTGGGCACTGCCGCTGATGCTGGTGGTGATCGCTGTCCGCACCCTGCGGCACCCGGACCGCAACGGCCCCGGCCGGACGGCAGGTGATCGGCTGGACGGCGATCTGCCTCGGTGTGCTCGGCCTGATCCACATCGCCAACGGCCTGCCCCGGCCGAACAACCCGGCCGACGGCCCGCTGCGCGACGCCGGCGGCGCGATCGGCTACTTCATCTCGTCGTTCCTGTCCGACCTGCTCACCCAGTACGTCGCCGCGCCGCTCCTGGTGCTGCTGTCGATCTTCGGCGCGCTGGTCGTCACCGGGACACCGGTGTACGCGATCCCGCTGCGGTTCCGCGCGGCGTTCGACGTACTGATGGGCCGGACCGAGCTGCCCGCGGACGCGCCGTCCGTGCAGGGCGCGCCGACCGACGACACCGTCCGGCTGACCCGTAAGCAGCGCCGCGCGAAGGCGGAGCTCGAGGACGACAACGACCCGACGGTCAAGCCGTACGACTCGCCGGTGCTGAAGGACGAGCCGAAACGCGGACGCAAGGCGAAGGCCAAGCCGATCGCGGAGGAGGAGCCGTACGACGTCGACGAGGCTGCTGCCGCCTTCGTCCCGGCGTCCGGGCCCGCGTTCGAGCCCCCGGCGCCGAGCAAGCAGCCCGAGCCGGCGCCCGAGCCGCCGCCGCACACCCCGCTGCCGCAGCGCGTCGAACAGCTCAGCCTGTCCGGCGACATCACGTACACGCTTCCGGACGGGCAGATGCTCAAGCCCGGCTCGGTGCACAAGCCCCGCACCAAGGCGTCCGACCAGGTCGTCGACCGGCTGACCGAGGTCTTCGACCAGTTCGGTATCGACGCCCAGGTCACCGGCTACACCCGCGGCCCGACAGTCACCCGGTACGAGGTCGAGCTCGGTTCGGCGGTGAAGGTCGAGAAGGTCACCGCGCTGTCGAAGAACATCGCCTACGCGGTGGCGTCGGCCGACGTACGGATCCTGTCGCCGATCCCGGGCAAGTCCGCGATCGGTATCGAGATCCCGAACACCGACAAGGAGACCGTCAGCCTCGGCGACGTGGTCCGGTCGGCGACCGCCCGCAACGACCACCACCCGATGGTGGCCGGCCTGGGCAAGGACGTCGAGGGCGGGTTCGTGGTCGCGAACATGGCGAAGATGCCGCACCTGCTGGTCGCCGGTGCCACCGGCTCCGGAAAGTCGTCGTTCGTCAACTCGCTGATCACCTCGGTCCTGATGCGCGCCACGCCCGACGAGGTGCGGATGATCCTGGTCGACCCGAAGCGGGTCGAGCTGAACAACTACGAGGGCATCCCGCACCTGATCACGCCGATCATCACCAACGCCAAGAAGGCCGCCGAGGCGCTGCAGTGGGTCGTCCGCGAGATGGACATGCGGTACGACGACCTCGCCGCGTTCGGGTTCCGGCACGTCGACGACTTCAACAAGGCGGTCCGCGGCGGCAAGGTGAAGCCGCCGCCGGGCTCCGAGCGGGTGCTGACGCCGTACCCGTACCTGCTGGTGATCGTCGATGAGCTCGCCGACCTGATGATGGTCGCGCCGCGCGACGTCGAGGACTCGATCGTCCGGATCACCCAGCTGGCCCGGGCCGCCGGTATCCACCTGGTGCTCGCCACCCAGCGGCCGTCGGTGGACGTCGTCACCGGTCTGATCAAGGCGAACGTGCCGTCCCGGCTGGCGTTCGCGACCTCGTCGCTGGCCGACAGCCGGGTCATCCTCGACCAGCCCGGTGCGGAGAAGCTGGTCGGTCAGGGTGACGGGCTGTTCCTGCCGATGGGTGCCAGCAAGCCGATGCGTATCCAGGGCGCCTGGGTCACCGAGAACGAGATCCGCGGCGTCGTCGAGCACTGCAGGGAGCAGCTGCAGCCGACGTACCGCGAGGACGTCACGGTGGCGCCGGGCCCGAGCAAGGACCTGGACGACGAGATCGGCGACGACCTCGACCTCGTCGTACAGGCGGCGGAGCTGATCGTTTCCACCCAGTTCGGCTCGACGTCGATGCTGCAGCGTAAGCTCCGCGTCGGTTTCGCCAAGGCCGGCCGGCTGATGGACATCCTGGAGAGCCGCGGCGTCGTCGGTCCCAGTGAAGGTTCCAAGGCCAGGGACGTCCTGGTCAAACCCGACGATCTAGAGGACTTCATCAGCACCCTCCGAGGAGAGTGAGACCGTGACCGCCGCGAGCGCACTGCCCAGGCAGGACCGATTCGACGCGAACCCAGGGCCGATGCCGTTCACCGTTCGGGCCTCCCAGAAGGTGCACGGCGGCCTCGCCGTCGGCGCCGCGCTGGTCGCGCTCGGCTTCGCGGCGTCCGGCTCGACCAGCCCGACCGGCATCCTGCGCTGGATCGTCGCGGCCGCGTTCGCCGTCCTCGCCGTGGTGTGCGCCCGCGTGCTCACAGTCGGGGAGATGCTCGTCGCCGACGACGTCGGCATCCGGCTGCGCATCGGGCACGAGTGGGTGGGTACCCGGTGGGAGGACATCGAAGAGGTGACGGTGCTGCAGCGGCGGCATCCGCTCGACGACGGGCGGATCGCCGTACATCTGCAGGATCCCGGGCCGATCCTCGGTGCACTGCCGAGTTCGACCCGCAAGACAACTGATGCGAACCGCCGACTGACGGGGTCGTCACTCGCGATACCGTTCGGGTTGACGGCTCGTCCGTCGAACGGGGAAGTGGTGCAGGCGCTGCACATGCTGGCCGACGCCAGGTGTCCGGTGAGGGAACAACTCTGACTCGTCCGTGACCCCGTCGTACCAAGGCCGTTGACATGTTGTTCAGAGGAATGCCGACGGTTCATCTGCCGATGACCTGCAGCGCGGAGAAGGAGAGGACGGTGGGGACGTGAGCATCGGCAGCGAGCTCACGGCGGCCCGCGAACGGGCCGACATGACGATCGAGCAGCTGAGCGCCGCGACCCGGATCAGAACCGGGTTGCTGATCGCCATGGAGGCCGACGACTTCTCCCGGTGCGGCGGGAACTTCTACGCCCGCGGGCACATCCGGGCGATCGCCCGGGTGGTGAAGGCCGACCCCGCCCCGCTGCTCGCCACCTTCGACGCCGAACACGCCGTCGAGGACGAGAAGTCGCGCCGCGAGGAACGCGCCGCGGTGAAGAGCCCGACGCTGCGCCCGGCACGACCGCGGTGGGCCCTGGTGGTCGGCGCGATCCTGGTGATCCTGATGGGCTGGGGGATGGTGCGGCTGTTCACGCTGCCCAGCGACATCGAGGCGAACGCGTCCAAGACCGCGACCACCTCCGCCACCGTCACCACACCGGCCCCGACGCCGACCGGCGCGCCGTCGGGCCGGCCGACCGCACAGCCGACGAAGAAACCGGCCAGCCCGAAGCCGCCGGTCCTGAAGACCGAGCTGACCATGACCGCGAAGGGCAACGGCACCTACCTGACGGTCCTCGACCGGACGGACCGCAAGATCTTCCAGGGCCGCCTCACTCCCGGCATAGCCCAGTCCGTCACCAGCGCCGGCGACATCCGCGTCCAGGTCGGCAACCCCACCAACCTCGTCGTAGTACTCAACGGCAAACGCGTCCCCACCAACCTCACCAAGTTCACCGCCCACCCCAATGGCACCCTCACCAAGTCCGCCTAGGTAGCGACGCTGGCCTCGTCGGGGTGGTGTGGGGGTGTGGGGTGGTGTGGTGTGGTGTTTGGTTCGGGTGGTCCTGCTTGGCCGAAACACTGGGTCCGGGTGTTGCTGTTGAGTTAGGTGCGGACGTGTACGGCGCGTCATACTCGTGGGGATGACTACGCCACCCACCACCGTCGCCCTGGTCACGCTGGGCTGTGCCCGCAACGATGTCGACTCCGAGGAACTGGCCGGCCGGCTCGAAGCCGGCGGTTTCCGCCTCGTCGACGACGCCGCCGAGGCGGACACGGTGGTGGTGAACACCTGCGGCTTCGTCGAGGCCGCCAAGAAGGACTCCGTCGACACTCTCCTGGCCGCCGCCGACTACAAGGACTCCGGCCGTACCCAGGCGGTAGTCGCCGTCGGTTGCCTCGCCGAGCGCTACGGCGAACAACTCGCCGAAGCCCTCCCGGAAACCGACGCCGTCCTCAGCTTCGACGACTACACCGACATCTCGGACCGCCTCCGCTCCATCCTCGCCGGCACCAAACACCAGTCCCACGTCCCCCACGACCGCCGCAAACTCCTCCCCCTGGCCCCCGCGGACCGCCACACCGCCCCCGCCGTCTCCCTCCCCGGCCACGGCGACCCAGCGACCGCCCGCACCGCGGACGCCACAGCCACCACCGCCACGACTGCCGCCACTACCGCGAAGGCCAACGGGACGACTGCGAGTGCGGCCACTACCGCGGAGACCATCGCGACGACTGCGAGTGCCGCTGACTCCGGCGGTCCCGCCTCGGCCGTCGGCACCACGGGGACCACCAGCGGCGTCGGCCGGGGGGATCACATCCCCGACGTACTCCGGCCGGCCGGCTCGCCCGCTCCCGCGGAGCTCAAGGGACGCTTCGTCACGGGCGCTCCGGAGGAGCTGAAGATCGACGCCCCGGACCTCGCCACCGCACCCGCGAGCGGCCCCCGCATCATGCGCCGCCGCCTCGACGGCGGACCGATGGCTCCACTGAAGCTCGCCTCCGGCTGCGACCGCCGCTGTGCGTTCTGCGCCATCCCGATGTTCCGCGGCGCCTTCATGTCCCGCCGCCCCGCCGAGGTGCTGCGCGAAGCCGAGTGGCTCGCCGACAACGGCGTCCGCGAACTCTTCCTGGTCTCCGAGAACTCCACCTCCTACGGCAAGGACCTCGGCGACCTCCGCCTCCTCGAAACCCTGGTCGGCGAGATCGCCAAGGTCCCGGGCATCACCCGCGTCCGCGTCTCCTACCTCCAGCCCGCCGAGATGCGCCCCACCCTGATGAGCGCGATGACCGCCACCCCCGGCGTCGTTCCGTACTTCGACCTGTCGTTCCAGCACGCCTCCGGCCCGCTCCTGCGCCGGATGCGCCGCTTCGGCGACGCCGAACGCTTCCTCGAACTCATCGCCCAGGTCCGCGCCGCCGCCCCCACCGCCGGCATCCGGAGCAACGTCATCGTCGGCTTCCCCGGCGAGACCGAAGACGACGTCGACATCCTCTGCGACTTCCTCTCCCGCGCAGGCCTGGACGCGATCGGCGTCTTTGGCTACTCCGACGAGGACGGCACCGAGGCCGAGACGTACGACGGCAAACTCGACGAGGACACCATCGCCGCCCGCCTGGACCGCGTCACCCGACTCGCCGAGGACCTCACCTCGGCCCGAGCCGAATCCCGCATCGGCGAACTCCTCGAAGTAATCGTCGAATCCCTCGACCCCACCGACACCCTCGACCCCACCGACACCCTCGACCCCACCGACACCCTCGCCGCCGCCCAGAACACAGCAGACCTGCACGAGGACACACCGGTCGCCGACCAGACTCCCGCGTCGCCGTCCGCCGGACAGGTGGCAGCGGAGACTCCCTCGGCTTCCTCCGGGATCGCCGAGGGGCGGGCTGCGCATCAGGGCCCCGAGGTGGACGGCGTCACCACGGTGACCGGACTCCCGGAGGGTGTCCGGGTGGGAGATCTGGTGTCCGCGAAGGTGGTGGCGAGCGACGGCGTCGACCTGATCGCCGAGTTCGCGGCACTCGTGAGCACGCCAGACACCCGCCCGGCAGTTAACCTGACCGCGTGACCAACCCGCCTTCGAACTCGGCGCCGCGCGCAGCCGGCGGACAACTCCACGCGCCCAGCGCCTGGAACGTGCCGAACGCGCTCACCGTGCTGCGGCTGGTCCTGGTGCCGCTGTTCGTCTGGCTCCTGCTCCGGGACGGCGGCCACGCGGCCGGCGACCGCCTGCTCGCCACCGCAGCGTTCGTGGTCGCGATCGTCACCGACCGCTTCGACGGTGACATCGCCCGCCGCTGGAATCTGGTCACGAACTTCGGCAAGATCGCCGACCCGATCGCCGACAAGGCCCTCACCGGAGCCGCCTTCCTCGGCCTCTCGTACCTGGGTGAACTCCCGTGGTGGGTGACCATCCTGGTCATGGTCCGCGAATGGGGCGTGACCGCCCTCCGCTTCTGGGTCATCCGCCACGGCGTCATGCCCGCCAGCCGAGGCGGCAAACTCAAAACCGTCCTCCAAGCGATCGCCCTCGGCCTCTACCTCCTCCCGTGGCAACACCTCGCGATCGTCCACTGGCCGGCCGTCGCCATCATGACCGCCGCCGTCCTGGTAACGGTCGTCACCGGCATCGACTACCTCTCCCGAGCTCTCCACCTCCGCGCCGCCGCCAAACGCCCCCTCCCATAACCCACCAGCCCACCTACCCCGCCCGGCCGCCAATCCCGCCAGCTCCGTTGCCCTGCCAGCTCGGTTGACGGGCCGGCCGTCTAATCCGCCAGCTTGTTAACTCGGCCGGGGCTCGTCGAACTCGCTGGCTCGGCCAACGGTGTCACCAGCCGCTCGAGGGGACGCTGGTCCTTCGCGGTGACAGCGGCCCGTCGCGGTGACCAGTTGTTGTTAGCGGTCTGCTGGGGACGATGTGCCTGCGAGCCAGGCGAGCATCTCGCCCCGTAGCCAGCACCGTCCGACCCCCGTCGCGTGCAGCGACGAATGCTCGAACACGCTCACCCCGAGAATGCTGTGCCCCGAAGCCCGCCGATCGCCGTACGTCGGAACCCCCGGCGCCACCCCAACCCCCTCCACCGACACCCACGCCACCGTTCGCCGTGTGGCCGCCTCGTCGAGCCGCTGCAGAAACCGCAACCGCTCCTCAAGATCCAAACTCGACAACACCCAGGTCGTCATCACCACCGGCAGCACGCCGTCCGGCACCCGCGCAATCGCCTCCGGCAGTACGTCGAGAACCGCACCCGGCACCATCACCGGCGGATCCGCCGCCGCCAACGCCAACTCGGCCTCGAGTCGCGCCAACCGCTCGACCTGATCCGGCGGCACACAAGCCCGCAACCACCGCGCCTCATCCGCGTCGGTGACATCAACCAGCTCATCACCAACCGCAACCCGAGCCATCACCTCCGGCATAGCCGTCGACGGCAGCAGCCCGCCCCTAACCACCGAAGCCGAAGCCTGCACTCCAGAACCCGCGTCACCGAACAACTGCCCGTTCCCGTACGAGATCCCGACTCGATCGACCACCAAGTTCAGCCCAGCCGACCGCCCAACATCGATCAACCCAACCGCACCCGCCCCGACTCGCCGCGCAACTTCGGCAACCGCCGGGTACAACACGGCATGCCGCCCACCCTCATCCCCCCGGACCTTCCGCCCCACCAACCGCTCCAGAACCAATTCCGCCATCCCGACCATCACCTCAACCGCCGCCTCCCCAACCGATCTCCCACCAGCACCGCGCCCCCTGCCGCGTGGACCCGTGACGGCGGCGCCGGAGACCCCGGTGCTGGTGGTGCTCTCGGTGCCAGGGGTCGGGTCAGGCGCGGCGGGCGGGGCCGTGAATGCGGAGGCGAGAGCAGGGGCTTGGCCTGCGAGCGCGACGTCGTGCAGAGCGGCAAGCACCAGCGTTGGGTTGCGTCGGCGGGCTGGTGCGGTCTCGATCACGCGCAGGGCTTCTTCGGAACTGCTCAGCGCGATCGCGATCTGCCCGTACAGAGGCGAGCCCTTCGCCTTCTCGGACTCGCCGAATCGGCGGTACACCTCGGCGAGCGCTCGCCCGCGCCCGCGAGCGCCTGCGGTCCCATCACTCGGCCCTGGCATTCAGCGAGTCTAGGTCCTGTTTGGTAATCCAGCGCCTACTGCGGGGCACTCGGCACGGCACCTCGGCACCGCACCGAGCACGTCCTCGCTATAGCGCTGGATTACCAGACAGGACCTAGTCACGCCCCACCCGAAGGCCGGGTATGGGTATGGCGAGAAGGCTGGTGGTGCATGGTCGTCAGGTCCTGGTGTTGAGTACGGGTACGGGTTGCGACGTGGAGGTGGCGGGTGGCTGAGGACGGGGTCGAAGCGGCGGTCGGTCGATTGGTGCAGCTGTTGCTGGAGCGTCGCGTGACGCTGGCCACGGCTGAGTCGTTGACCGGGGGGATGGTCGGTGCGGTTCTTACGGATGTGCCGGGAGTGTCGGCTGTGTATCGGGGTGGCCTGGTGGTTTACGCGACCGACCTCAAGGCCAAGCTCGCTGGTGTGCCGGACGAGCTGCTGGCCGCTGTGGGGCCGGTCCACCCGGACACGGCTGCCGCATTGGCCAGCGGTGTGCGGGAGCGTCTGGAGGCGGACTACGGCCTCGCCACGACCGGTGTGGCCGGACCCGAACCTCAGGCGGGTATCGCGGCGGGGACGGTGTACGTCGCGGCGGCCGGACCGCGCTCCGTACAGGTGCGGAAACTCCAGCTGTCCGGGGACCGGTCAGCTGTCCGGCGGGGGAGCGTCCAGGCCGTCCTGGAACTGGGCGCAGAAGTTGTGGCGGAAGAACTCGACTGAACGGGGTGTTAGGACCAGCATGGTGACAGGTAAGGCAGACTTGCGCGGCGCACCGAAGGTGGACATTGCGAGAGGTAGTGACCCAGCAACAGGTACCGTTGGTTCCTACGGTCGCGCTACCGTGCGAGTAGATGCGGCCGGACAGGCGGAAGGGAGAAACCTCATGGTGCTGGTTCGTGGCCTGCTGGGCGACGTGCTGCGGCGTAAGCGGCTGCGCCAGGGGCGCACTCTGCGCGAGGTATCCGCCGACGCCCGCGTGAGTCTCGGCTACCTGTCGGAGGTCGAGCGCGGCCAGAAGGAAGCCTCCAGCGAGCTGCTGGCGGCGATCTGCACGGCACTCGACGTGCCGTTGTCGAGGGTCTTCGCCGAGGTGAGCGAGGATCTGGCCCGCGAAGAGGCGCTCGTGCTGGCGCACCCGGCGATCGAGCCGGAGGTCGTGGCCTCGGCCGCTTGATCCGCCGCTCATCGGACACCTCGGTCGGGAGTCCGCCCGTTGCCAACGGGCTGGATCAGCGTGATGCGGCTCGGCCAGACGAGCTGGAGCGCAGGCAGCGGCGGCTGCCCTGGCCGGCGGTACATGGTGTTGGCCACATGCAGGTGCAGCTCGGAGTCGGGGAACCGCAGCAGCTCGGCAGTCTGCGGCGGCGGAAAGAATGCGGACAGGTCGTCGCCCTCGTCGAACTCGGTGCCGTCCAGGACCGCCCAGGCCAGTGGCTTGAGGCTGAGGTACGCGTAGCAGGGCTCGCTCTCGAAGACGATGATTTCCGGATGCTGGAACTGGCTGAGACCCACCGTGTACCCGAACGCAGGGTTCCGGCCGCCGTCGCCTGGGATGTATGTCATCGTCCAGCCGTACGTCTGGACGTTCTCCTCGATCCACCGCGAGTAGTCCTCGTCGGTCAGGTCACAGCACCTGATGCACATCGCCATCTCCTCTCGATCGAACATTTGTTCGATGCGCCAGAGAAGGTATCCGTGTTCTGCCGCCGCGGGGGAGTTGTCCACAGGGAAGTTTCGGCCGATCAGCCCTCGGGCTGGCAGGCGGGGCACCAGTAGGTGACACGTTGACGGGTCGGCTCGCCCAGGGAAGCGGTGCGAATCGTCGTACCGCATCGGCGGCACGGTTTGCCGGCGCGTTCGAACACCCAGGTGCGCTGACCGGGACGGTCCACCCCGGTGCTCACCTGAACGCCGTTCCGGACGCTGGCCTTCAGCAGTTTCCGGCTGAGATCGATCGCGGCCGGTACGTCGACGTCCGACACCGGGCGCCATGGATGCAGACCGAGCAGGAAGCAGACCTCGGTCCGGTAGAAGTTGCCGATCCCGGCGAGATTGCGCTGGTCGAGCAGCGCCTCGCTGATCGTCCTCCCGGGGTCGGACTCGACGTTGGCGACAGCCACTGCCCGCTCGAACGACGGTGAGAGCAGATCGGGACCGAGATGCCCGACGACGCTGTCCTCCTTGTCGGTCGCGACGAGATCGAGCACAGGCAGCTGGTACCCGACCGCGGTCCACGTCTCCGTCTCGAGCACTGCCCGGATCTCGTCCGTAGGCCCGCCACGCCAGCGTTCTCCGGGCCGGTAGAGGTGCCAGCTGCCGTCCATCCGGAAATGGCTGTGCAGGGTCAGCCCGCCGGACAGACGCATCAGAATGTGCTTGCCGCGCGCAACGACCTCCAGCATGCTCCGGCCGCTCAGATCGGTCGTCGCCAACGACGGCACCCGGAAGTCCGTTCGGACGAGCTCCTGCCCGGCAAGAGACTGGTTCAGCCGTTTGCATGCCCTCCAGACGGTGTCTCCTTCAGGCATCTCTTCACGCCCGGAGCCGCAGGCCGCGCGGGGTCGCGTGGAAGCCGGCCTTGGCCAGCGCGTCCCCGAAGGCTGTGTGCCGAACCTGTTCGCCGTCGGCCGTCTCCACGCTGAGCTTGCCCAGCTGACCGTCCCGGATCGCCAGCGCCAGCGCGTCGACGGCGGGCTGCAGCAGTCCGGAGTCCTCGGTGAAACTCAGCACGGTCCGGCCGCCGCGTTCGACGTACACGATCAGCCGACCGTCGACCATCACGACCAGCGCGCCGGCCTTCCGGCCCGGACGGTGTCCGCCGGCGTTGTCCCGCTCGGGCCACGGCAGCGCGGCGCCGTACGGGTTGGCCGGATCCGACGCAGCCAGTACGACGGCACGCGCGGTCAGCTCATCGTTCTTGCGGGTTCGGCCCGTTCCGCGTGCGCTGCCCGGCGGTCCGACCGTTCGTTCGGGCTCTGCTGGAGGAAACTCGGCAAGCGCTCGGAGCCGATCGACAGCGCCCGGCAACGCGAACTGCGCGGCTCCCAACCCCGCGACGAAGTATCCGCGCCGGCACCGCCCGGACTCCTCGAACGCACTCAGCACCTTGTACACCGCCGCGAATCCGCCAGGGGTCCGCTCGGTGATGACCGATCCACGCGTCACGATGCCGTAGCGGTCGAGCAGCGTCTCGGCCGCGGCATGCGCCCGCCGGGTCGTGTCCGAACTACGGGCCGGAAGCAACGACCACCGCCCGCCCGCTGTCGGCGGTCCGCCCCGCGACGGCATCGACGGCCGCCCCGGTCGAATCGGACGTCCCGGCCGCGCGCGCGGCGTCGTACGGCGGGCTCGATGACTGCCGCCGCCGCTGACGAGCGAGCGGACCGGCGTCAGCGTGTCGTTCGTGAGGTGACCGGCCCAGACGAGATCCCACAGGACGCTGACCAGCGCGACGTCCTCGACCACGCCGGAAGTCGACCCGATCACGTCACTCAACTGCCGGAAGAAGAACGCGCCACCACCTGACAAGGCGTCCAGCACCGCCTGGTGCGTGTCGCCCAGCTCGAACGCGGGATCCGGGTCCGGCAACGTCAGCTCGCAGTTGTCCGCCAGATGCAGCGACACCCACCCGTCCGTACCGGGCAGCGAGCCCGAGCCGGCCCACACCACCTCGCCGGTCGCCGTCAGCTCGTCCAGCATCGACGGCTGGTACCCCGGCACCCGCGAGGGCAGCACGATCGATTCCAGCGCCGAGGCCGGTACGGCGCAGCCGGCGAGCTGCTCGACCGCGCCGAGAAGTACGTCGTACCCGCGCCCGCGGCCGCTCGTGATCCCTTGCCACGCGGGCAGGAACCGGGCCAGCGCGGACGGGTCGACCGGCTCGACCTCCTTCCGCAGCGCGGCGAGCGAACGCCGCCGCAGCAGTCGAAGCACCTCGCTGTCACACCATTCGAGAGCGATGCCGCCCGGAAGGAACTCGCCCTCGACGACCCGCCCGGCCGCGCCCAGCCGACGCAGCGCCTCGCTCACGACCGCGACGCCGATCCCGAGATGCGTCGCGAGATCGATCGCCCGGAACGGCCCGTGCGTCCGGGCGTACCGCGACACCAGATCACCCAGCGGATCCGCGACGGGCTCTGCGTGGGCCTCTGCCACCCCTGGCGGCAGCGGCACGCCGAGAGCGTCGCGCAGCCGCGCGACATCCTCGACGACTGCCCACCGGTGCTCGCCCGCGATCCGCACGCGTACGACACGACGGGCCGCCGCGAGCGACGTCAACCATGTCTCCGTGTCCGAACCGTCGACGCAGCGCTGGCTCGCTTCCGACAAGGACAGCGGCCCGACGATCCGCAGTACGTCGAACAGACCCTCGGCGTCGCGTGCCCGGCGGTCCTCGGCCAGGCGTTGCAGCTCGGCCTCGGTGCGCAGTACGACTTCCGCGTCCAGCAGCTCGCGGAGCTCGGTCCGCCCGAGCAACTCGGCCAGCAGGCTCTGGTCCAGCGCGAGCGCCGCCGCACGCTTCTCGGCGAGCGGGCTGTCGCCCTCGTACATGAACGCGCCCACATAGCCGAACAGCAAGGACTTCGCGAACGGTGACGCCTCGGTCGTCTCGACCTCGACGACAGAGATCCTGCGCTCGCTGATCCCGGTCAGCAGATCCTTCAGCGCGGGCAGGTCGTACACGTCCTGCAGGACCTCGCGCAGCGTCTCGAGCACGATCGGGAACGACCCGAACTTGCTTGCCACACTCAACAGTTGCGAAGCCCGTTGCCGCTGCTGCCACAACGGTGATCGCCGCCCCGGATTGCGCCGCGGCAGCAGCAACGCCCGCGCCGCGCACTCCCGGAACCGGGCCGCGAACAGCGCTGACCCGCCGACCTCGGTGGTCACCAGGTCCTCGATGTCCGCCGGATCGAACAGCACCAGATCCGCACCCGGCGGCGCCTCGTCCGTCTCCGGCAGCCGGAGCACGATCCCGTCGTCACCCGACACCGACTGCGCATCCATTCCGTACCGATCGCGGAGCCGTGCCGCGATCGCCAGCGCCCACGGGCCGTGCACCTGACCGCCGTACGGCGAATGCACGCAGACCCGCCAGTCGCCGAGCTCGTCGCGGAACCGCTCCACCACGATCGTCACGTCGTCCGGCACCCGGCCGGTCGCGTCGCGCTGCTCGGCGAGGTACGACACCAGGTTGTTGGCGGCGTACTCGTCGAGTCCCGCGGTGCGCGCCCGCTCGACCGCCTTGCCGGTCGGCAGCGACGCCATCTTGCGGACGAACGCGCCGGTCGCGGCGCCCAGCTCGGCCGGACGCCCGACCGCATCGCCCTTCCAGAACGGCAGCCTGCCGGGCTGACCCGGCGCGGGGGAGACCAGCACCCGGTCGTGGGTGATGTCCTCGATCCGCCAGCTCGACGCACCGAGCGTGAACACGTCGCCGACCCGCGACTCGTACACCATCTCCTCGTCCAGCTCACCGACCCGGTGATTGGTCGACTCGCCGACCAGGAACACCCCGAACAGACCGCGATCCGGAATCGTCCCGCCGCTCGTCACGGCGAGCCGCTGGGCGCCTGGCCGGCCCGAGATCTCGCCGCTCACCCGGTCGAACACGATCCGCGGCCGCAGCTCCGCGAACTCGTCCGACGGATAGCGGCCGGACAGCATGTCGAGCACCCCGTCGTACGCCGATCTCGGCAGCGTGGCGAACGGGGCGCAGCGGCGGACCAGGGCGAAGAGTTCGTCGACGTCGACCGCGTCGAGGGACACGATCGACACGATCTGCTGGGCGAGCACGTCAAGCGGATTCGCCGGGATGTGCAGGCTCTCGATCAGACCCTCGCGCATCCGCTGCACGACGACTGCGGTGTCGATCAGATCGCCGCGGAACTTCGGGAACAGCACGCCCCGGGACACCGCGCCGACCTGGTGACCGGCACGACCGACACGCTGCAGACCACTCGCGACCGAAGGCGGCGCCTCGACCTGGATCACCAGATCCACAGCACCCATGTCGATGCCGAGCTCGAGGCTGCTGGTGGCGACCACGCAGGGCAGGCGCCCGGACTTCAGGTCTTCCTCGATCAGCGCCCGCTGCTCCTTGCTGACCGAACCGTGATGAGCGCGGGCGATCAACGGCGGCGCTGCCAGCGAGCCGCCGGACTGCGCCATCAGCTGGGCGGGCGACCCGAGCTCGGGCAGTTCCAGCTCGGCACGCTCGGCGGCGATCTCGTTCAGCCGGGCCGTCAATCGCTCGGCCAGGCGGCGCGAGTTCGTGAAGACGATCGTCGAGCTGTGCTGAGTGATCAGGTCGAAGACCTGCTCCTCCACATGCGGCCAGATCGAGGCGTGCTGCTGCGGCCCGGCCGCCGACCCGGACGTCTCCACCTCGGTCGCGGCCAGCTCCGCCATGTCCTCGACCGGCACGACGACGCTCAGCTCCCACTGCTTCGTGAACTTCGGCTGCACCACCGTGACCGCACGCTCGCCGCCCAGGAACCGCGCGACCTCCTCGACCGGACGCACGGTCGCGGACAGGCCGATCCGCTGTGCCGGCTTGGGCAGCAGCTCGTCGAGCCGCTCGAGCGTCAGGGCCAGATGCGCGCCGCGTTTCGTCCCGGCAACCGCGTGCACCTCGTCGACGATGACGGTCTCGACGCCGCGCAAAGACTCGCGGCCTTGCGAGGTGAGCAGCAAGAACAAGGACTCGGGCGTGGTGATCAGTACGTCGGAAGGTCGCGTCGCGAACCGGCGCCGCTCGGCCGCGGGCGTGTCACCGGACCGCACGGCGACCTCGACCTCGACCGGTGCCTCACCGAGCCGGCGTGCGGTTTCGCGGATGCCGATCAGGGGCGCGCGGAGGTTGCGCTCCACGTCGACGGCGAGTGCCTTCAGCGGCGACACGTACAGCACCCGGCAACGCAGCTTCGGATCGTCCGGCGGTGACGTCGTGGCCAGCCGGTCCAGCGCCCACAGGAAAGCGGCCAGCGTCTTGCCTGATCCGGTCGGGGCAACCACCAGCGCGTCCCGGCCCGCCGTGATGGCGTCCCACGCCTCGAGCTGGGCCGGGGTGGCCGCCTCGAAGACGTCGCCGAACCACGCCCGGGTCGCGGGCGAGAACCGGCTCAACGCGCTGGTTTTCTTCACGCCGACCATCTTGCCGGGTGCCGCCGACAGTTTTCACGCGGCTGCTTCACACCACTGCTTCACACGCCGATGCCTGCTCGGCGCCGGTCGCCCGCTGTGAGCACCCGCTTTCCGTCCGGTGCGCAGGTTGTCCCCGTCGTCTGGAATGATCGGCGACATGATGAACCGCGTACGCGCAGCCCTCGTCGTCGTGGCCTGCCTGATCGGATTGACCGGGTGCGTCAAGATCGACGGCGACCTGAAGGTCGGGTCGAACGAGACGGTTTCGGGCTCGATGAAGATCGGCGTGGACAAGCAGCTGCTGCAGTCCAGCGGCCAGTCCCTGGACAAGATCCGCCAGGAGATCGAGAGCAGCATCAAGTCGTCCGCGACCGAGGGCGTCACGTGCAAGTCCTACGAGGACAGCAAGTTCGTCGGCTCGGACTGCAGCTTCTCGAACGTGCCCTTCAGCAAGATGGGCGGCGCGAGCCAGGACGGCATCGCCTTCAGCAAGAACGGCGACAAGGTCAAGGTGGCTGTGAACGGCGGCACCGTCGGCAGCAACCTGCCGTCGGGCGGCAGCCAGCCGGAGGTCAACCTCAAGATCACCATGCCGGGCAAGATTCTCGAGCACGACGACGGCGCCAAGGTCAGCGGCCGGACGGCGACGTACGACAGTCTCGACAAGCTGGGGAAGATCTCGCTGACCTCCGAGGCCGGCGGTGGGTTCCCGGGCTGGGCGCTGATCCTGATCATCGTGGTCGTGCTGCTGGTGATCGCCGCGGCGGTGTTCTTCGTCCTGCGTAGCCGTAAGGGCAAGGGACAGCAGGGCTACGGCCAGCCGTTCCCGGGGCAGTATCCGGGACAGCCTGGTCAGTACGGCGGTCCGGGGCAGTATCAGGGGCAGCAGTACGGGCAGCCTGGTCCCGGTGGGCAGTACCCGGGACAGCCGCAGCAGTACGGCGGTCAGCAGGGTCAGCCCGGTCAGTACGGTGGCCAGCCGGGGCAGTACCCGGGCCAGCCGCAGCAGGGCCAGCCCGGGCAAGCGCCGTACGGTGGTCAGCCGGGTCAGCAGTCGCAGTACCCTGGGCAGCCGCAGCAGGGTCAAGGGCAGTGGGGCTCGCCTCAGCCGGGTCAGCAGCCTGGCCAGCCGCAGCAGGGTCAGCAGCCGCCGCCGCAAGGTGGCTGGGGCCAGCAGGGTGGTCCGTCAGCGCCTCAGCAGGGGCAGCAGGGCGGTTGGGGACCGCCGAAGGACAATGACGGGCAGGCATGAGACTGACTGAATTCTGGGCCCGGATGGATCACCATCTCGGTACCGCCTACGCACGGACCTGGGCGGAGACCCAGGTGGTCCAGGAGCTCGACGGCCGTACGGTCGTCGAGGCCTTGGGCGACGGTGAGGCCGCCAAGGTCGTCTGGCGCGCCGTGTGGGCGCACCTCAACCTCCCGCCCAGCGAACGCTGACGCCCACCAGCACGCAGTACGCCGCCCGTTAACCGGCCCATCCGGTGCGGGCGGCCCATTCCTCGGCCGGCAGGTAGACGAGATCGCAGACCGGGTCCTTGAGGTCGCTGTAGTCGCCGATCTCCAGCCCGAGCGCCGCGGCATGCTGCTTGAACGCGCCGTACGCCCGAGCCGTCTGCGGATGCGCCCGCAGGTAATCACGGAACAGGAGCGCATAGCGCTGGTTGGCGCGGCCCGCCACCCGGACGTGCAGGTTGACCCGGCGCCGGTACATCGGTTCGACGAGCATGCGCTTCACCCACTGACCCTCGTCCGTGGGCAGGCCCGGCACCGGGTGGTCGCGCCGCGGCGGGCGAAGTTCCCAGTCCGCGGCGACCATCCGTTCGGCCACAGCGGCAAGCTCGGGTTCGGCGGCTACCGTGACCTGGATGTCGAGAACGTCCTTGGCGGGCAGGCCGGGTACCGAGGTGGACCCGATGTGGTCGATCCGCTGCGCCGGCCCGCCGAGCTCGCCGCCGATCGCGTAGGCGATCTTCTGGTACTGCGCGGGCCAGGTCTCGTCCGGCGTCACGATGACGATCTCAGTCATGCGCAGATCCTCTCAGTACGGCGGTGTGCCGCCCAGCGATCAGATCGGTTTGACCCGGAAGGTGCTGTTGGTCAGCAGTTCGCCCGCCTCGTACGCCGCCTTCCGGATGCCCGTGCGTTCGTCGAAGAACCCGCCGACGACGCCGACACCGGGGAGCTTGCCGATGAACCGGGCGCCGAGGCTGCCGCGTGGCCGCTCCTCGAACACCTCGCTGAGGCCGCCGAACAGCTTGCTGAGCCGCCAGACCAGCCGAACGCCCTTACGCAGACCCATGTCGGTCGAGACCTCGTCGAGCCCGAGCTCCTCGGCGACGTCGTCGCCGGCGACCACCGGGTCGTCGTACTCGAGCACCTCGTCCGGGGTGATCGGGCGGCCGGTCAGCACCCGGATGATGACCGCCGTACGGTCGGCGTGCGCCTCGACGCCGTACTCACGGCAGACCGCGCCGATCACCATCGCCTGCACGGCCGCGCCCAAGGTGTCCTTCATCGGCAGCCGGTCCGCCGCCGCGCCGCTGAGCCGGGGGAGTCCGGCGACGATCGCGGCGAATCCGCCGAGGCGCTCGACCCACCAGTCGCAGCGCTTGGCGAGCGGGAGGGCCGGCCACTCCTCGTGCCCCGGGACCTTCATCTGGAGCAGCCGGTCGATCGCGAGGATCAGGCCCTTCTCGGCGAGGTTCGGCTTCTCCTGCTCGGAGTACTCGGTCAGGTAGCTGCGGATGCCGAACGGGTCCTGGGTACGGAGCGCGTCGAGGACGTGGTCGATCCCGAGCTCCACCCGGCTGATCGCGAGAACCACCGCGGAATCGGGGACGTCCGGCCGGTCTGTCACGCCCGCAAGAGTAGAGATCCGGTGGGTCAGGGTGTCGCTGGGGCAGGCTTCGGCGTGTCAGTTGTGATTCGAACACGTGTTCGGGATACTTTGGTCCCCGGAAGGTGCTGGGACGGCCGAGTTGTCCACAGATTCGAAGTGGCGGCGAAAACTGTCCGAGGCAACGAATACCTTCTCTGGCGACAACGAACTTCTTTCGGGCGGCCGGGTGGCGGCCCCGGATTATCAGATGGGTCAGGTGGCAGTCACATGGCGGGTGCAGCGAGTGCGACGAGCGCGGAGCGCGCGGCGGCCGATCGCGAGAAGGCGCTGGCGACCGCGCTGACGCAGATCGAGCGGCAGTGTGGCAAGGGTTCGGTGATGCGCCTTGGGGAGCAGAACAGGCCTCCGATCGAGGTCATCCCGACCGGGTCGATCGCGCTCGACATCGCGCTCGGGATCGGCGGTCTGCCGCGCGGTCGCGTGGTGGAGATCTACGGTCCGGAATCCTCCGGTAAGACGACCGTCGCCCTGCACGCGGTCGCGAACGCTCAGCGGGCCGGTGGGATCGCGGCGTTCATCGACGCCGAGCACGCCCTCGACCCGGACTACGCGCGGAAGCTGGGCGTCGACACCGACGCGCTCCTGGTCTCGCAGCCCGATTCCGGTGAGCAGGCGCTGGAGATCGCCGACATGCTGGTCCGCTCCGGCGCGATCGACATCGTCGTGATCGACTCGGTGGCCGCGCTGGTGCCGCGCGCCGAGATCGAGGGCGAGATGGGCGACAGCCACGTCGGTCTGCAGGCCCGGCTGATGAGCCAGGCGCTGCGGAAGATGACCGGTGCGGTCAGCGGGACGAACACGACCGCGATCTTCATCAACCAGCTGCGCGAGAAGATCGGCGTGATGTTCGGCTCCCCGGAGACGACGACCGGTGGTAAGGCGCTGAAGTTCTACGCGTCGGTGCGGCTGGACGTTCGCCGGATCGAGTCGCTCAAGGACGGCACCGACGTGGTCGGTAACCGGACCCGCGTCAAGGTCGTGAAGAACAAGGTGGCCCCGCCGTTCAAGCAGGCCGAGTTCGACATCATCTACGGCCAGGGCATCAGCCGCGAAGGCAGCCTGCTCGACCTCGGCGTGGAGCAGGGCTTCGTCCGCAAGGCCGGCGCCTGGTTCACGTACGAGAGCGACCAGCTCGGCCAGGGCCGGGAGAACGCGCGGAACTTCCTGCGCGACAACCCCGACCTGGCGAACGAGCTGGAGAAGAAGATCATGGAGAAGATGGGCATCGGTCCGACCCTGGACCAGCCGGCCGACAAGGCCGCGGCCGAGGTCGATGTCGACTTCTGACCGACCCTCCGCGGGCGGCAGCGTCCCCCGGCAGCCCATAGCTGCCGAGGACGCCGCCCCCGCGGCGCTGTCCCTGCCCCACGACGAACGCCTGGCCCTGGCGCGCAAGCTCCTGGCCGAAGGCGCGTCCGGGGCTGCGACGGCCTCTGCGAGTGAGCCCGCCGAGAGCACGTCGTACCGTCGTACGGCGTCTCGACGGGTGGCCGACCAACGCGGTACGACGCAATCGGATGACGGTCCGCCCGAAGCTTCGACGCGCCGGGGGCAAGGAAGTCGCCCGAGTGCGCGCGGTCGTGGTGCGGACGGGAGCCGGGTGGACTCGGACGAGATCCAAGAAGAGGGCGAGTGGAGTGCGGCGCGTCGACGCCCGGGCTCTATTCGCCGGACTGCCGGCACGGTGGACCCTTGGGACGAGCCCTCACCCGACGAGACTGACCCGACAGACGCCCGGGCCGAACGGAAACCCCGGCGACGGCAGGATCCTGCTCAGCCAGACACCGAAACATTCCGCGCGGAGCCACAGGCGGCCCGGCCGGCGACCCGCCGCAGTACGCCACGTCCACCCGCGAAGGTCGTTGACCCGTGGGGCGACGAGGACAAGCAAGTAACCCGAACCTTCAAGGCCCAGGCCGACAACCGGCTGGCCGAAGCCCGCGCCTTCGCCGCCGACGAACCCTCCTCGTCCACTGCGGACCCACACCTGCCGCCCACCGCCGACGAACCCTCCTCACACACCGCCCCGGGTCGCCGCGCCACGCCTCGGACCACTCATTCCCCCGAGACCACCCCCGAGCCCGAGACCACTCCCGAGCCCGAGCCCGAGACCACGCCTGAACCCGAGGCCGAGACCACCCCCGAGCCCGAGACCACGCCTGGGTCCGAGACCACGCCTGGGTCCGAGACCACGCCTGGGTCCGAGACCGGGCCTGGGTCCGAGACCGGGCCTGGGTCCGAGACCACGCCTGGGTCCGAGACCACACCAGAGCCCACGCTTCAGGCCAGGCGTGAGCCCGGGACCGCGCGACCCGCCGACGGCGGGAGAGGTCGCTCTACGCCGCCGCTCGAACCTGAGCCGTCGCAGGCGACCCCGGGAGCCGATCTCGTCGGCGCCTTTCCCTTCGATCCGTGGGCAGAACCAGACGATCCGGCTGAGACCGCTGAGCCACCGGCCGACGACAATCGTGCGGTTCCCGATCGTGCGGTTCCCGATCGTGCGGTGATGGATGGTGCTGCGGGGGTGGCAGTTGATCCTTGGGGGGAATCGGGGGATGAGATTGGGGCGGGTGGGAGTTCAACTGCCTCGGGCGGTGGTGGGGTGCGCCGTTCTCGTGCGCAGACGCCGGCGGCGACCGGCGGAGTCTCCCGTGGTGGGCGCGATGAGAGTTTGAGTGGGTCTACCGGCTCCGTACGTCCGGCACCTGTTGACCAGACTCCCCCGGGTCGCGACCGTGCTTCGGCGGCTTCGGCGGCTTCGGCGGGGAGTGGTGCGGGGGCGCGGGGGGAGCGGCGGCGTCGGGTGGGTGGTGGGGGGTTTGGGCGGTCGCGGAAGCGGCGGGTGGATGGCGAGCCGGGGGCGGCGGATCCGGGGGTTGATCAGGATGCTGATCCGTATTCGGTGGCTCGGACGATCCTGCTGGACAAGTTGACGGGGCAGCCGCGGACGCGGGCCGAGTTGGCGGATGTGCTGGCGGATCGGGAGATTCCGGATGAGGTGGCCGACGAGGTGCTGGATCGGTTCACCGATGTCGGGCTGATCGACGACGCCGCGTTCGCGAATGCGTGGGTGGAGTCGCGGCATCGTGGGCGCGGGTTGGGGAAACGTGCGCTGGCGCAGGAGCTTCGGCGGCGCGGGGTGGACGACGAGCTTGCGCGGGATGCGCTTGAGGAGCTTGATTCCGAGCAGGAAGAGCAGACCGCTCGGGAGCTGGTACGACGGAAGCTGCGGTCGATGCGTTCCCTCGAACGCCAGGTGGCGATGCGACGCCTGCTCGGGATGCTTGCCCGCAAGGGGTATTCGGGCGGCCTGGCGATGAGCATCGTGAAGCAGGAGCTCGACGCGAGTCACGACGAGTTCCCACTGCTGGACTCGTCCGGGTTGGAAGCCGAGTAGCCCCGTCGCGGCTGCTTGGAGCCGACACCTCGTCCGGAGCCCGCGCCTCGTCCGGAGCAGGAGTTGCGGTGGCTTGATAGGACCAGGGCCAGCTGGTCAGTTTCTGCATGGGGCAGGCCGCTCGGACGGGGGCATGCCTGCCTGGCTCGCGTACCGGAGGCCGTCTCTGGACGATCAGCGCAGTCGGACGGCGGCGACCTTGCGGACAGCGTTCGCTCGGGGTGCATACTCAACGTTTCGCCGGGGCACGCGGGGCGGAGAATCTTGGGGTGTACGCGGGATGGAGAGTGCGGTGACCGGCAGGCCCGGGCGCGGGTTTGTTGTGCGTGACGGTGCGGCTGAGGACCGGGTGGGGATCCGGCGGTTGTTGCGCGAGCTGCACGGTGATGTGGCTGAGTCGATGACGCTGCCGGTTGTGCGGCAGGAGGCGCGGACATTCGTTGCTGTCGACGGCCTTGAGTTGGCCGGCGTGGTGGTCGGGACGTTCGTGGACTACGGGCGCGAGCCGTACGGGACCATCGAGGAACTCGTTGTGGCGCCAGGGTGGCGTGGGGCTGGGATCGGGACTGCGTTGCTGGACGAGTGCCGGGGATGGCTGGCGGGAACTGGCGCCGAGGTGGTGTTCGTTTCGGCGGTTGGGGATGCGGCTGCGGAGTTCTATTTGCGGGCGGGGTTTGTTCGGTGTGTTGGGTCCTGGTTGTGGGGTGGGACTGCGGTGGGGCGGGAGTAGGTTGGGAGGATGGTGGGTTTTGGGGACGTCGAGCGGGTGGTTGCGGGGTTGCCGGGGACCGTTGAGGCGGAGCGGCATGGGATGCAGACGTGGACGGTCGGGGGGAAGGCCTATGCGTGGGTTCGGCCGTTCAGTAAGGCCGATTTGAAGCGGTTCGGGGAGGAGACGCCGCCGGAGGGGCCGATTTTGGCGTTGACGGTTGAGGATCTGGCGGAGAAAGAGGCTGTGCTCGCGGCGCGGGCGGGGGACGGGTTCTTCACGATTCCGCATTTCGACGGGTATGCGGCGGTGCTGGTTCAGCTCGACAAGGTGTCGGAGCGGGTGCTGGAGGAGGCGTTGCTCGACGCGTGGTTGGTGCATGCGCCGGCGGACGTCGCGAAAACCCACCTGGGCCAGGGCTATCCGCTCAGGTAGACCAGAAGGCGGCACTCGCTGGGTCGTGCGGCAACGCCCAGGCCGGCCCTCGGGCGCAGGCCTCAAGTTGGGTGCACAGAGGGTTTGAGTAGGTAGTGCGGAGGCTCAGGTAGGGGGGTGGGGGTGCTCGGGCAGGTCGTGCGGGAGGCGCTCAAAGTAGGTAGTGCGGAGTCGCTCGGTCACGCGAGCAGAGCGCTCTGGTAGGTAATGCCGAGGTGCTCGGGCAGGACCGGGTGGAGGCGCTCGAGTGGGGCGTGCGGAGGATGCTCACGTACGCGGTGCGAGGTGCTCCGGTGGGGCGTGCGGAGGAGGTTCATGTACGCGGTGCGGCGGCGCGGTGGGTTGTGGGGAGGCTGTGCACGGTGTCAGTAGGGCCGGGTAGATGGCCCGGGTGTAGGGCGCGGGGTGTGCGGAGGTGAGGGTGTGTGAGGTGCGCGGCCGAGGGGTGTGCGAGGTGCGGAGTCGACCGGTGCGTCGGGTGCGGGTTGACGGGTGCGTGGGGTGCGGAGTTGACGGGCGTAGGGGTGCGGGGTTGACGGGTGTGTGAGGTGCGGGGGCTGAGGGGGTGTGAGGTGCGGGGGCTGAGGGGGTGTGAGGTGCGGGGCTCACGGGTGGGGATTCGGCAGTATTAGGGGTGTGGGGTTACGGAGGGTTAGGGGGTTGGGGGAGTGGGGTGCGGCGAGGGGCGTTGACGGGTGGGGCGTGACGGTGTGTTATCCGAGGTAGGACCGGTATTTGGGCTGGTCCGTAGGCTGTGGTTTTCCGTCGATCCGCCCCAGACACCGCGGAGGGTGCAATGAACGATTTCCAGGAACAGGCGAAGAACTGGCTCCGGAATGTCGTCAAGCAGAACCCGGACAAGATCAAGGCCGGGGTCGAGAAGGCCGGCGACTTGATCGACAAGCAGACTGGCGGGAAATACGCGGACAAGGTCGACGCGGTCCAGCAGAAGGTCGGCAGCTTCGTCGACAAGCAGAATTCCGAAGACACCTCGACCCGGTCGGCGGGCGAATCCGAGCAGGCCAGCGAGCCCGCCGCCGCAGCGGATCCGACCCGCGCCGCTGAGCCCACCACCGCAGCAGCGGACGGGAGCTACGCTGCCGAGTCCACCACAGCAGCCGAGTCGACCGACGCTGCTGAGCCTGCCGCAGGAGCCGAGTCGGCCCACGCCGCTGAGCCCGCCGCAGGAGCCGAGTCGGCCCACGCCGCTGAGCCCGCCGCAGGAGCCGAGTCGGCCCACGCTGCTGAGCCTGCCGCAGCGGCCGAGTCGGGCCGCGCCGCTGAGTCCGGCGCGGGAGCGGAGTCGAGCCGCGCCGGTGAGGCTGCCGTGGGAGTGGAGTCGTCTCACGTTGGCGAGTCTGCCGGAGTACCGGAGACTGCTCAGGCTGCCGCCGAGTCGGAGAGCGCAGCGGGCCCGTCCGATGCCGTCGGATCGTCAGGGAGTCAGGCGCAGTAGGCGCGCGAAGCCAGGTGCGGCCCGTGAGGGGAGCTGTCGCGGGTCGTGCCGGCGAACCGGGAGCGGACAGCGCCTCGTCGACGGACGACGCCCGTACGTCGCGGTACCAGATCACAAGGTGGTCTTGTGGGGAGATCCGGGTCCGCGTGGGCGAGTGTCCGTCTTGACCGGCCGGTAGGCCGCGCTTAGCCTCGGCATCAGGAAGGGATGAATCCACCGGGTTCGGTGGCGGACATGAGACGGTGGGCCGGTGAAACGGCCGGCCGGACGAGAACGCAATCACGCTCTGCGGAGCTGAAGGAAGGGCGACGGTGCCGAAGTGTGCCGTCGGATAGGCAGGACCGCCGTAGTACCGCGCGTAGTGCCCGGCCGGGCCGACGAGCGGAGTTCCCGAAACCGGGACGTACGGTGCGGGTGTCCAGAACGACGGCGGACGGGGGTCCGCGGATCGTGAGTACCCGCGGCCGATCCGAAACACCGGCGCTGACACCGGCCGGTTCGCCGTACCCGCGATGCCGCCGTACCTGCGGATTCCCTTCGACCGATGGCCACAGTCCCTTGCCGGGACTCGACGGAGAGGGGAGACGCCGATGACCGCGATGTCCGTTGGCCTGGCCCTGATCGGACTGCTGATCGCCGGACTGCTGGCCTGGATCGGCATCACCCTCTCCCGCCGGAAGGCCGTCGAGACCGCAACCGCCCACCACGAGGTCGAGGCTGCGGCCGAGCAGGTCCGCCGGCAGGCTGAGGAGGAGGCCGCCGTACTGCGGTCCCGCGCCGCGACGGCGGAGCATCGCGCCGAGGAGGTGCGGCGTACCGCGGAGGACCGGGCGTCGGAGGTACGGCGGGACGCGGAGCAGCGGGCGTCCGACGTACGGCGGGAAGCCGAGGCGGAGGCGCAGTCGATCCGGGACGACCTGCGCGAGCAGCGCCTGGAGATGGAGCGCCGCGACCACCGGCTGACCGAACGCGAGGAGCGGCTCGACGAGCAGCACCGGGCGATCGAGGAACGGCAGACCGAGCTGACCGCGCAACTCGCCGAGCTGGCGCGGCGCGGCCAGGAGATCAAGGACCTGGAGGACGAGCGCCGGCGGATCCTCGAAGGGGTCGCGAACCTGACCGCCGAGCAGGCGAAGGCCGAGCTGGTGGCGGCGATCGAGGACGAGGCGAAGCGGCACGCGCACTCGACCGTCCGGGACATCGAGCGGCAGGCGCTCGACGAGGGCGAGACGAAGGCGCGCAAGATCATCACCGGCGCGGTGCAGCGGCTCGCGTCGGAGCAGACGAGCGAGTCCGTCGTGTCCGTCGTGCATCTGCCGAGCGACGACATGAAGGGCCGGATCATCGGCCGCGAGGGCCGCAACATCCGGTCGTTCGAACAGACCACCGGCGTGAACCTGATCATCGACGACACCCCGGAAGCCGTGCTGCTGTCGTGCTTCGATCCGGTACGGCGGGAGACGGCGCGGCTGACGCTGGACTCGCTGGTGCTGGACGGCCGGATCCACCCGAGCCGGATCGAGGAGATCTACGAACGCAGCAAGGGCGAGGTCGCCGAGCTGTGCGAACGGGCCGCCGAGGACGCGATGGCCGAGGTCGGCATCACCGAGCTGCACCCCGAGCTGGTCCGCACGATGGGCCTGCTGCGGTACCGGACGTCGTACGGGCAGAACGTCCTGAAGCACCTGGTCGAGTCGGCGCACCTCGCCGGGATGATGGCCTCCGAGCTCGGGCTGGATCCGAAGCTGTGCAAGCGTGGTGCGTTCCTGCACGACATCGGGAAGGCGCTGACGCACGAGTCCGAGGGCAGTCACGCGATCGTCGGCGCCGAGCTGGCGAAGAAGTACGGCGAGAACGACGACGTCGTGCACTGCATCGAGGCGCACCACAACGAGGTCGAGGTACGGACCGTCGAGGCGGTGCTGACGCAGGCGGCGGACGCGGTCAGCGGTGGACGGCCGGGTGCGCGGCGGGAGTCGCTGGAGGCGTACGTGCAGCGGCTCGAACGGCTGGAGGAGATCGCGATGCACCACGACGGCGTCGAGAAGGTGTTCGCGATGCAGGCCGGACGGGAGATCCGGGTGATGGTGCTGCCGGACGCCGTCGACGACATCGCGGCGCAGGTGATGGCCCGCGACATCGCCAAGCAGGTCGAGGAGGAGCTGACCTATCCCGGTCAGATCCGCGTCACCGTGGTTCGCGAGTCGCGGGCGACCGAGGTCGCGAAGTAGCTGGTCTCAGCGGAACGCGGACTGCCCGGTCAGGGCCCTGGCCGATGACGAGCTGGTGGACCTCGGACGTGCCCTCGTAGGTGAGCACCGACTCGAGGTTGTTGGCGTGCCGCATGATCGGGTACTCACCGCTGATACCGTTCGCACCCAGGATCGTCCGGCACTCGCGGGCGATCGCGATCGCCTCGCGGACGTTGTTGAGCTTGCCGACCGACACCTGTTCGGGGCGCAGCGTGCCCTTCTCCTTCAGGCGGCCGAGGTGGACGGCGAGCAGGATGCCCTTGTTGAGTTCGACCGCCATGTCGGCGAGCTTCGCCTGGGTCAGCTGGTACGCCGTGAGCGGCTTGTCGAACACGATCCGCTCCCCGGCGTACGCGATCGCAGTCTCCAGGCAGTCCCGGGCCGCGCCCATCGCGCCGAAGATGATGCCGAACCGGGCCTCGTTCAGGCAGCCGAGCGGACCGGACAGACCACGGGCCTCGGGCAGCATCGCGGTCGCCGGGAGGCGTACGTCGTCGAGTACGAGCTCGGCGGTGACGGAGGCGCGCAGCGACATCTTCTGCTTGATCTCGGGCGCGGAGAAGCCGGGCGTCGAGGTCGGTACGACGAAACCGCGAACGCCGTCGTCGGTGCGCGCCCAGACGACCGCGACGTCGGCGACGGAACCGTTGGTGATCCACATCTTCGAGCCGTTGAGGATCCAGTCGTCCGTGGCACTGGAACCGTCGCGGCGGGCGCTGGTGCGCATGCCGGCCGGGTTGGAGCCGAAGTCGGGTTCGGTCAGGCCGAAGCAGCCGATCGCCTCGCCGGCGGACATCCGGGGAAGCCACTCGTTCTTCTGGTCGTCGCTGCCGTACTTCCAGATCGCGTACATCGCCAGCGAGCCCTGCACGGAGACGAGTGAGCGCATGCCGGAGTCGGCCGCCTCGATCTCCAGGCAGGCGAGCCCGTACGCGACCGGGCCGAGTCCGGCGCAGCCGTACCCGGTCAGGTGCATCCCGAGGAACCCGAGCGCGCCGAGCTCCTTCGCCAGCTCCCGCGCCGGAATCGACGCCGTCTCGAACCACTCCGGCAGGGCAGGCCGCAACCGCTCATCGGCAAACCGCCGCGCCGCCGCCCGCACGTCGACCTCGTCCGCCGTCAACAGCGAGTCGACATCCACCAGATCCAGAGAAGCACCCATGTGCTCACGCTAGCCGGTGCCACCTCGACCGGGCTGTGCAGCAGCTCACTTGCGGTACCAGGGCCACCACCAGTGGGGTTTGCGGGGGTGGCGGATGACGATGCTGCCGTGGCGGGCTTCGCCGGTCACCCGGAGGCGGGTGCCGCCGGGGCGGGGTTGGACTGCCTTGTTCCTGGCGCTGCTGTGGACCATGTCGACCTGATCGATGTCGACGCTCCAGCCTTCCGGGACGACCATGACGACGGAGCTGTGGACGGCGTGGGCGTCGACATGGATCTCGGCCCACTGGACGAGCGCGTCGGTGAAGTCGAGCTTGACCGACGAGTGTTCCGCGATCGCGGTGAGGCGTTCGGGGACGGTCCACGCGCCTTCGCGCTTCTGCGCGCTGTGGCGGGCCCGGAGTGTCAGTTCCTGGGCGCTGCCGTGCGCTACCGGCACCAGGTCGGCGGTCGCGTTGCGGAGCTCCAGCTGGGTCTTGGCCGAGTAGATCTGGGTCAGCCGCTCGTCAAGTTCCTCGAAGTCCAGCCGCCCGTCGGTGTGCGCTTCCTGGACCACGGCGGCGGCACGCTCACGGTCGTTGTCGGACGCCCGGTGACCGGGCGGCGGCTGCTCCAGACTCATGCCCCCAAAGGTAGCGCCGCATCAGCCGACGAGGGACAGGAACCGGCCCACCACCGTCGACCAGGTCTTGTCGAGGTCCCCGGCGTACCGTTCCGCGTCCGCCACCACCTCGTCGGGGTCGAACCCGAGCGAACGCAGCCGCTCCGGGTTCCACCGCCGTACCCGGGCCGCCCCCACTTCCGGATGGAACTGGACGCCCCAGCTCTGACCGATCCGCAGCATCTGGTGCGGGCAGCGCTCGCTGGACATCAGCAGCACCGCGTCCTCCGGCAGCCGCGTGATCTGGTCCTGGTGACTCTCCACCGCCCACACAGAAGAAGGCAGCCCAGCCAGCAGTACGTCGTCCGCAGCGGCCGGGAGCACCGTCAGCGACGTCACGCCCTTCTCCGGCAGCCCGTACTTCCCCTTGACCTCTCCACCGAACGTGTGGGCCAGCAACTGTCCACCGAGACAGATGCCGAGCACAGGCACCTTGCCGTGCGCGTCACGTAGCAACAACCGCTCAGCCGGCAACCAGGGCGACCGTTCGTCCTCGTCCGGCAGCATCCCGCCGCCGAGCAGGATCAGGGCCGCATGCCCGTCGACCTGAAGGGGCACTGGTTCGCCGTCCCAGGCCCGGACGACGACCGGGGAGATCGCCCGAACGTCCATCCATTCCAGGAGGCGCCCGGGGCCGCTGTCCCGGTCGTTCTCGATGATCAGCACAGTCGTCACCCGGGCAACGGTACGGCGGCACACCGGGCGCCGGCGTACCGAAGTCGCGATTCCTGGATACTGATGCACTGGGGGTGCCGATGGAGCCTGTCAGTGGATTCGTGCGCGCCGTTGTCGGAGACGTGGCCTTCGTCTTCGGCAAGGGCATGGTGAGCGCGTACCTGCTCGCCCGCCGCAACGGGTGGCCGCGCCCGCAGCTGGACGTCCTGGTGCGATCGCACGGCCAGTACGTGCCGCTGTCCGTCCCCACGGGCACCGTGCCGGTGATTGGCCGGCTGGTCGGGCTCGACGAGATCGGCCCGGCGCCGACGATCACCGTCGAGTTCACCCCGGGCGACACCGGCGCCGAAGCACACCTGACTGCGAACAACCCGGTGCTCATCACGATCACCGACGTCAGTCACCGCGAGTACGACGCGGTAATACTGACCACGTCGCTCGGCTCCGCGGCGTACGCACAGCTGCCGCCGGGGTACTACCACGTGTCCGCAGTGGTCGTTGATGAGTACGGCGACCTGCTGCAGGGGTATGGCGCCCAGCACAACCTGCACGTGGACAAGGGGGACGACGTGATCGTCTCGCTGTCCATCCGGACCGCGGGCGTCGCGGAGATCGCTGCAGCGCTGGAGACCGGCCCGCAGCCCGCACTGGTCACTCAAGCCGGTGACGTCGTACCGCTGCTGGACTTGGTGCGCATCGGCCGCGCACCCGACTGTGACCTCATCCTGGACCGCCAGGAGATCAGCAGGCACCACGCGGAGCTCCTGCGCATCGACGCGACCAGCTACGAGCTACGGGACCTGGGATCGACCAACGGAACACAGGTGAACGGCGTACCGATCCAGACCGCAATGGTCGGTCACGGCGACGAGATCCGGCTCGGTGGGCTCCCGTTCCGCCTGCTGGTGTCCTGACCTGGAACTTACCTGGAAGAATGGCGCCGTGAACACGCGCAGCGTCGTCATTCTCGGCTCGACCGGCTCGATCGGTACGACAGCGCTCGAGCTGATCGGACGGAACCGGGACCGCTTCCGTGTGCTCGCGCTGTCCGCCGGCGGTGACAACGTCACGTTGCTGGCAGCGCAGGCGCTCGAGTTCGGCGTTGAGGTCGTGGCGGTCGCGAAGGCCACGGTCGCGCAGGACCTGCAGCTCGCGTTCTACGCGGAGGCGCAGCGCAAGGGGTACGCGAGGGGCGAGTTCCGGATCCCGAAGATCCTCACCGGGCCGGACGCGTCGAGCGAGCTCGCGGCGATGCCGTGTGACGTAGTACTCAACGGCATCAACGGATCGGTCGGTCTGCACGCGACGCTGGCGGCGCTGGACGCGGGGAACACGCTCGCGCTCGCCAACAAGGAGTCGCTGGTGATCGGCGGGCCGATCGTCACCCGGCGCGCCAAGCCCGGCCAGATCGTCCCGGTCGACTCCGAGCACAGCGCGATCGCGCAGTGTCTGCGCGGCGGTACGCCGGACGAGGTCCGCAAGCTGCTGCTGACCGCGAGCGGCGGGCCGTTCCTCGGCATGCCGCGCGGCGAGCTGGCGAACGTCACGGTCGAGCAGGCCCTCGAGCACCCGAACTTCGCGATGGGCCCGGTCGTCACGATCAACTCGGCGACGCTGGTCAACAAGGGCCTGGAGCTGATCGAGGCGCACCTGCTGTTCGGTATCCCGATGGACCGGATCGACGTGGTCGTCCACCGGCAGCAGGCGATCCACTCGATGGTCGAGTTCACCGACGGCGCGACCATCGCGCAGGTCGGGATCCCGACCATGACGGTACCGATCGCGCTCGCGCTCGGCTGGCCCGGCCGGATACCGGACGCGACCCGGCCGTGGAGCTTCGCCGAGGCGAGTACCTGGACGTTCCAGCCGGTCGACACCGCGGAGTTCCCGGCGGTCGAGCTGGCCCGGGAGGTGGGGACCCGGGGCGGTACCGCCCCGGCCGTGTTCAACGCCGCCAACGAGGTCTGCGTGCAGGCGTTCCGGGACGGCCGGCTGCCGTTCACCGGGATCGTCGACACGGTCGCCCGGGTGGTGACCGATCACGACGTACCCTCGTATGAGGAACTGTCCGTGGACGACGTGCTCGCCGCGGACGCGTGGGCCCGGACGAGGGCCCGTGAGATTACCGCCAGGACTACCGACAACGGCCAGGAGACCCACTAGGCATGAGCGTGCTTCTCACCATCCTCGGCATCGTGGTGTTCGTGCTCGGGGTGCTGATCTCCGTGGCGCTGCACGAGCTCGGCCACATGCTCCCGGCGAAGGCGTTCGGGATGAAGGTCACGCAGTTCTTCGCCGGATTCGGGCGCACCCTGTGGTCGGTGCGGCGCGGCGAGACCGAGTACGGCATCAAGGCGATCCCGGCCGGCGGTTTCGTCCGGATCATCGGCATGATGCCGCCCGCGAAGGGCCAGGACCCGAGCAAGGTCCGGAAGGCCAACACCGGCGCGATCCAGTCGATGGTGGAGAACGCGCGCACCGCGGAGTACGAGACGATCGCGCCCGAGGACGACGGCCGGCTGTTCTACCAGAAGGTGTGGTGGAAGAAGCTGATCGTGATGGCGTCCGGGCCGCTGGTCAACGTCCTGATCGCGACGGTGCTGTTCACCGGCCTCTACACGCTGTACGGCGACCGGGTGCCGCAGACGACGATCTCCACCGTGACCGACTGCGTGATCCCGGCCAAGCAGGCCACGCCGAACCGGAAGTGCCAGGACGGGGACAAGGAGTCGCCCGCGAAGCTCGCCGGGTTCCACGTCGGGGACAAGGTCGTCTCGTTCAACGGCACCCAGATCTCCAGCTGGGACCAGCTCACCCCGCTGATCCGCGCGAACACCGACAAGCCCGCGACGATCGTTGTCGAGCGCAACGGTCAGCAGCTCACCCTGCAGACGAAGACGATCGTCAACCAGGTGCTCGACACGCCGGGGTCGGACAAGTACGTCTCGGTCGGGTTCCTCGGCGTCTCACCGGTGAACAAGCTCGAGCGGCAGAGCGTCGGCTACGCACTGGACAAGATGGGCACCTACACGGTCAGCACGGTGCAGGCCCTCGGCCGGTTCCCGGAGAAGCTGGTCGGCGTCGCGCAGTCGATCGTCGGCGGCAAGCGCGCGCAGGACAGCCCGATGAGCGTGGTCGGTGCGAGCCGGGTCGCGGGCGAGATCGCGGCCAGTGACCTCGGCGTCGGCGACAAGGCCGCCACGCTGATCCTGCTGCTCGCCTCGCTGAACCTGTTCCTTGCCCTGTTCAACTTCATCCCGCTGCTGCCGCTCGACGGTGGGCACATGGTCGGCGCGATCTGGGAAGGCATCCGGCGCGGCCTGGCCAAGCTGTTCGGCCGGCCGGACCCCGGGTACGTCGACGTGGCCAAGCTGCTGCCGATCGCGTACGTCGCGGCCAGCGTGATCGTGGTGATGGGCGTGCTGCTCGTCATCGCCGACATCGTGAACCCCATCAAGCTGTTCAACGGATAGCTGTTCAGCGGATAGTCAACGGATAGTCAACGGACAAGGACACATGAGCATCAACCTGGGCATGCCCGCGCTGCCGCCGCCGACCCTCGCGCCGCGCCGCAAGACCCGCCAGATCAAGGTCGGCAGCGTGCTGGTCGGCGGCGACGCGCCGGTGTCGGTGCAGTCGATGACGACCACCCCGACGAACGACGTCAACAAGACGCTGCAGCAGATCGCCGAGCTGACCGCGGCCGGCTGCGACATCGTCCGGGTCGCCTGCCCGCGGCAGGAGGACGCGGACGCGCTGGCGGAGATCGCGCAGCACTCGCAGATCCCGGTGATCGCCGACATCCACTTCCAGCCGGGCTACGTGTTCGCGGCGATCGAGGCCGGGTGTGCCGCCGTCCGGGTGAACCCGGGCAACATCCGCAAGTTCGACGACCAGGTCAAGCAGATCGCGCAGGCGGCGAAGGACCACGGTACGTCGCTGCGGATCGGGGTGAACGCCGGTTCGCTGGACAAGCGGCTGCTGGAGAAGTACGGCAAGGCGACGCCCGAGGCACTGGTCGAGTCGGCCGTCTGGGAGGCGTCGCTGTTCGAGGAGCACGACTTCCACGACTTCAAGATCTCGGTCAAGCACAACGACCCGGTCGTGATGGTGCAGGCGTACGAGATGCTCGCCGAGCGGGGCGACTGGCCGCTGCACCTCGGGGTCACCGAGGCCGGGCCGGCGTTCCAGGGCACGATCAAGTCGTCGGTCGCGTTCGGGGCGCTGCTGTCGAAGGGCATCGGTGACACGATCCGGGTGTCGCTGTCCGCGCCGCCGGTCGAGGAGGTCAAGGTCGGCCTGCAGATCCTGCAGTCGCTGAACCTGCGGGAGCGCAAGCTCGAGATCGTCTCCTGCCCGTCCTGCGGCCGTGCGCAGGTGGACGTGTACACGCTGGCCGAGCAGGTGACCGCGGGGCTGGAGGGCATGGAGGTTCCGCTCCGGGTCGCCGTGATGGGCTGCGTCGTGAACGGTCCGGGCGAGGCCCGGGAGGCCGACCTCGGCGTCGCGTCCGGGAACGGCAAGGGCCAGATCTTCGTGAAGGGCGAGGTCATCAAGACCGTCCCCGAGTCGGCGATCGTCGAGACCTTGATCGAAGAAGCCATGCGCATCGCCGAACAGATGGGTGAGACCGGCGAGCCCACCGTCAGCGTCGGATGACGCAGTACCTGGTTGTCAGTGCGATTGCCGGTGAGGCGCGGTACGTGCCGGAGGGGATTCCGGTGCTGCTCACCGGGGTCGGTAAGACTCCGGCGGCGGTCGCTGTCAGTCGGGCGTTGGCGGAGCGTGACACGACCGATCTGGTGGTGCTGAACGTCGGGACCACCGGGGCGCTGCGTGATGGTCTGTCCGGGTTGTTCCTGCCGAGCATGGTCATCAACCACGACGTGAACGCGGACGCCGTACGCGCGATCGGGCTGGATCCGCAGGACGAGCTCCGGATCGAGGGCGGCGACGGCACGGTCCTCGCGTCCGGCGACGTGTTCGTGGCCGATCCGGTCGTGCGCGGCCGGCTGGCGGAGCGGGCGCACCTGGTGGACATGGAGGCGTACGGCGTGGTGTACGCGTGCCGGGCGTACGGCGTACCTGTCCGCGTCGTGAAGCACGTGTCGGACTCGGCGGACGCGGCGGCGCTGGACTGGCCGGCGCTCGTGGACGACAGCGCCAAGGTGCTGGGGGAGTGGGTCCGGGAGAATGCCGTCTGAGCCGGCTTGACCTTGACCCTGGGGGCAAGGTTTAGCCTGGGGGTGAAGGAGGCGGGATGCGGATCAGTGATCTGGCGGCCGAGGCCGGGGTGACGGTCAAGGCGGTGCGATACTACGAGTCGCAAGGGCTGCTCAAGCCGCGCCGGGAGGCCAACGGGTACCGGGCGTACGACGCGGACGACGTGCTGGTGGTGCGTGAGGTGAAGGCGTTGCTGAGCCTCGGGCTGACGGCCGAGCAGACGTATCCGTTCATCGAGTGCCTGCGGGCCGGCAACGCCCGCGCGGACGTCTGCCCGGCGTCGCTGACGGCGTACCGGACCCGGATCGCCGACGTGGACCGGCGGATCGCCGAGCTCACCGACCTGCGGGCGCGGCTGACCGACCTCCTGACCGATGCCGAGAGCTGGAGGAAGAACCCATGACCGACCTGCGGAGCGTTGACCAGACCACGTTCAGGGACCAGGTACTGCGGTCCGAAAAGCCTGTCCTGGTGGACTTCTGGGCGCAGTGGTGCCCGCCGTGCCACCAGATCGCGCCGGTGCTCGCGCAGATCGCCGCCGAGCGCGCGGACCAGCTGACCGTGGTGAAGCTCAACTCCGACGAGAACCCGACGATCGCCGCGAACTACCGGGTGATGGCGCTCCCCACCCTCGCCCTGTTCCACCGCGGCGAGCTGATCTGGTCCGTCGTCGGCGCCCGCCCGAAGCACAAGCTCCTGAAGGAACTCGACGACGCGCTACTGACCGCCGTATAACGCCGTCTGCTGGTGGAAGGCGACCAGCCACTCACCGGATCGGTTGGTCCAGACGGTGCTCGCGTACGACGGTGCCTGCACTTCGTTGCCGTCGACAAGCACCGTCACGGCGACGTGGTACGTGACGATCGCCGTGTGCTCGTCCACGACGACCACCCGCTCCTCGGTACGATCCGTCGTCAGGTACGGATTGTGGTTGGCCGTGATCCCCGGGACCGCGGTGGCCTTGTCGATGATCCCGAACCTGGTGACCGCGATCGCGTCGTCCCGCAAGTACCGCTGGTAGAACCCACCGTCCCCCTCCCGGTTCGCCTTCCACAACAGTTCCTCGAGCTCCGAGAGCTCCTCGTTCGTCGACATGCCCCCACTCTGACTGCTTCTTAGGACAGCCGCCGCCCTAAGCATTGACTGGTAGCTGTCTAGGATGCTAGCAATATAGCCATGGTGGACGATGTGGGCAAGAAGGTGCAGTTCAACGTGTACTTGCCGCCAGGGCTGGTGCGGCGGGTGAAGCACAAGGCGATCGACGACGGCGCGAGTCTGTCGGCGTTGGTGGAGCAGGCGTTGGCGGAATATCTGGACAACCATGGGGAGGCCCGGGGATGACCGGCGTGGTGATCAGGCCGTTGCGGTTCACGGACGACGTGGACGCGATGCGGGCGTTCCTGGAAGGGCTCGGACTGCGGTCGCGGATCGAGTCAGAGCGGGGTGGGTGGGTGGACATGCAGGCGGGGCGCGGCATGGTCGCGTTGCACGATGCGGCGTCGAGCTCGACCGGTGGGCAGGCGGGGCAGACGTCGTTGACGTTCGAGGCGGAGAAGCTCGACGAGTTGGTCGAGCGGCTGGAGCAGGCCGGGTTCGGCGACGCGTCGGTGTTCGACGAGGCGTACGGCCGGGTGCTGTCGGTCACCGGCCCGGACGGAGCCGTGATCTGGGTCGACGAGCGTAGCGAGGACATGTACGGCTACAAGCTGTACGACGCGCGCCCGGACGACCGGCTGTCCGTGACGCCGTACCTGGCTGGAGCCGACGAGCCCGCGTGGCGCGCGTTCCTGGCGGCGATGGGCGTGGATGCGACGGTCCGGTTCGGCCCGGGCGCCGAGTTCGCCGTACGCCTCGACCTGTCCACGACCGAGGACCTGGCCGACGTACAGGAGCGCGTCCGGGGCATCCGCACCGAGGCCGGCCTGGAGATCACCGACCCGGACGGTCAGCTCGTCGTGGTGCACGGATGATCCGCCGGGCCGAGCTGTCCGACGTCGACGCGGTCCGCGCGATCGGTGTGCGGACCTGGCCGGTCGCGTACGGCGGGTTGGTCGCGGACGGGTTCATCACCGACGGACTCGCGCAGTGGTGGTCCCGCGAGACGGTCGAGCGCGGCATCACGACCGGCGTCACCCTGGTCGCCGAGGACGGTGACGAGCTCGTCGGCATGACCGGGCTCGGCCGCCAGGGCGACTTCTGGGTGATGTGGAAGCTGTACGTCCTGCCCGGGCACCAGGGCAGGGGGATCGGCAAGGCCTTGCTCGACGCGGCGGTCGCGGCGCTCCCGGAAGGTACGCCGGAGCTGCTGCTCGACGTTCTCGTGACGAACGAGAAGGCGATCGGCTTCTACCGCTCGCAGGGCTTCGGCGAGCCGCGCCGGGTGCCGGACCGTGAGCTCGGCGACGACCTGATGTGGATGAGCCTTGACCTCGACCGCACCTGAGGTTGCAGGATCCCTGAAGCGGATGCCGCCCGCGGCGATCACGCTGTACGCACTGCCGGCGTCCGCGCTGATCGGCGTACTCGCGCCGCTGTCGCCGCGCAGGATCGCCGCCGGCCACGACCCACAGGCGGCCTGACCCGGCCCCGTTGCATACGAACCTGCTGATGATCCGCTAGGTTCTGCGCGTGGGCGTACGGGTTCTCGGTCCTCGCGACCTCGCGGCGGCGCGTGCGGTCATCGCCCGCGATCCGGTGGTGAACGTGTTCGTGGACAGCCTCGTACAGGCGTCCGGACTCGATCCGCGGCGCGGTGCCGAGGTCTGGGGGTACGTCGAGAAGGGTGCGCTCGAGGCGCTCTGTCATGCCGGCGGGAACATGGTTCCGGTCGGCGCGGACGATGCCGCGCTGCGGGCGTTCGCGGCGTACGCGCTGCGGCGTGGGCGGAACTGTTTCCAGATCCTCGGGCCGGCCCGCGCGGTCGACCAGCTGTGGACGGTCCTGGAGCCGCACTGGGGCCCGGCCCGCGACGTGCGCGACGACCAGCCGTTCATGGTGATCGAGGGCGCGCCGGCCATCGCGCCGGATCCGCTGGTCCGCGCGGTGGAGCCGGTCGAGCTGCCGATCCTGTACCCGGCGTGCGTCGCGATGTACACCGAGGAGGTCGGCGTACCGCCGCAGACCGGGCCGGACGGGACGTTCTACCGGTCCAGGGTCGCGGAGCTGATCCGCGCCGGGCGGGCGTTCGCTCGGATCGAGGACGGGCGGGTGGTGTTCAAGGCCGAGGTCGGCTCGGTCGGCACCGGGGTCTGCCAGATCCAGGGCGTCTGGGTGGATCCGGAGTACCGCGGCCGCGGGCTCGCCGCGCCCGGGATGGCCGCCGTCGTGGAGCTGGCCCGGCAGATCGCGCCGGTCGTGACCCTGTACGTGAACGCCTTCAACCTGCCGGCCCGGGCGGCGTACGAACGGGTCGGCTTCCGCACCGTCGAGACCTTCGCCACCATCCTGTTCTAAGCTCGCACGCATGGCATCGCGCAGTACGAAAGGTCTGGCCGCTCTGTTCGGCGTGCTCGGGACGCTGCATTTCGTCAAACCCGAGCCGTTCGAGGCGATCGTGCCGAAGGTGCTGCCGCGGAAGAAGGAGCTCGTCTACGCGTCCGGCGTGGCGGAGCTGGCATGCGCGGCGGGGCTGCTGCACCCGCGGACGCGGCGGCTTGCCGGGCTGGCCAGCGCCGGGCTGCTGGTCGCGGTGTTCCCGGCGAACGTCCAGATGGCCGCGGACCTGCGCACGAAGGGGTCCCGGACGGCTCAAGCGATCGCTTTCGCGCGGCTGCCCTTGCAGCTGCCGCTGATCCGGTGGGCGCTGAAGGCTGCCCGCGAATGACCTGTGGATAACGTGGTACGACCATCACCGGCGGACCGATATTCTCTCTGATGTCCGGTACTCGACTTTTGCACGCTTGGAGACTCCCGTGATTTTGCGTATGTCGTCGTTGTTCCTCCGCACCCTTCGCGAGGACCCGGCGGACGCGGAGGTCCCGAGCCACAAGCTGCTCGTCCGCGCCGGCTACATCCGCCGTACGGCGCCCGGTATCTACACCTGGCTGCCGCTCGGCCTGCGGGTGCTGCGGAACGTGGAGCGGATCGTCCGCGAGGAGATGGACGCGATCGGCGCGCAGGAGCTGGTGTTCCCGGCGCTGCTGCCCCGTGAGCCCTACGAGGCGACCGGCCGCTGGACGGAGTACGGGCCGAATCTGTTCCGGCTGAAGGACCGCAAGGGCGCGGACATGCTGCTCGGCCCGACGCACGAGGAGATGTTCACGCTGGTCGTGAAGGACCTCTACTCGTCGTACAAGGACCTGCCGCTGTCGATCTACCAGATCCAGAACAAGTACCGCGACGAGGCGCGGCCGCGGGCCGGCGTGCTGCGCGGGCGCGAGTTCGTCATGAAGGACTCGTACTCGTTCGACGTCGACGACGACGGGCTCGCCGCGTCGTACGAGCTGCACCGCTCGGCGTACATCAGGATCTTCGACCGGCTCGGGTTCGACTACGTGATCGTGCAGGCGATGTCCGGCGCGATGGGCGGGTCCCGGTCCGAGGAGTTCCTGGCGATCGCGCAGAACGGTGAGGACACCTTCGTCCGTTCGCCGGGCGGGTACGCCGCGAACGTCGAGGCCGTCGTGGTGCCGCAGTCGGCGCCGGTCGACGCGTCCGCCGTACCGGCCGCCGAGGTCGTCGACACGCCGGACACGCCGACCATCGACACGCTGGTGGACGCGCTGAACGCGAAGCACGGCCGCACCGACGGGCGCGAGTGGACCGCTGCGGACACGCTGAAGAACGTGCTCGTGATGCTGCTGCACCCCGACGGCACCCGCGAGCCGCTGGCGATCGGCGTCCCCGGGGACCGCGCGATCGACGAGAAGCGGCTCGGTGCGCAGGTGGAGCCGGCCGAGGTGGTGGCGTTCGAGGAGGCGGACTTCGAGAAGTACCCGTCGCTGGCGAAGGGGTACATCGGCCCGGGTGTGCTCGGCGCCGACAACACCTCGGGGATCCGGTATCTGCTGGACCCGCGGGTGGCCGAGGGTTCCGCGTGGGTGACCGGTGCGGACAAGTCCGGCTTCCACGTGATCAACCTCGTGCACGGGCGGGACTTCACCGCGGACGGCACGATCCAGGCCGCAGAGGTCCGCGACGGCGACCAGGCGCCCGACGGTTCGGGTGCGCTGGAGACCGCGCGCGGGATCGAGATGGGGCACATCTTCCAGCTCGGCCGTAAGTACGCCGACGCGCTCGACCTGAAGGTCCTGGACCAGAACGGCAAGCTCGTCACCGTGACCATGGGGTCGTACGGCGTCGGCGTGACCCGTGCGGTGGCCGCGGTCGCGGAGGGGAACCACGACGACCTCGGCCTGATCTGGCCGCGCGAGCTGGCGCCCGCCGACGTCCATCTGGTTGCTACGGGCAAGGACAAGGAGGTCTTCGACAAGGCCGCGGAGATCGCCGCCGAGTTGGAGGCCCGCGGTCTGACCGTGCTGTACGACGACCGCGAGAAGGTCTCCCCAGGCGTCAAGTTCAAGGACGCGGAGCTGCTCGGCGTCCCCACCATCGCCGTAGTCGGCAAGGGCCTCACCGACGGCACCATCGAAGTCAAGGACCGCCGCACCGGCAACCGCACCGACGTCCCCGTCGCAGAAGTCGTCGACCACCTGGTAACCACAGTCCGCAGCTGACCCAACCCCACCCGGCCCCGCTCCCCCCAAGGAGCGGGGCCGCTCCGCGTCCCCACCCCGCACGGGTTCAGCGTCCCTCGGGCGATTGTGGGTGGGGATGTCGAGGAATGGTGGGTGGCTTCGATCTGGGGGTGTGGCGCCGAGGGGCGTCTGGGATTGAGGGAGTTGGCGATGAACGAATTTGTGGTGGCCCTGGGTGGGCTCGACGAGTTGCGGGCGGTTGTGGTGGGGGAGGTGCTCGTCGACGGGGACGCTGGGTATCCGGAGGCGGGGCGGGTGATGATGAATGCGGGCAGGCCGCGGGTTGTGGTGCGGTGTGTGGGGGCGGGAGACGTGGTGGCGGCGCTGCGGTATGCCGAGGGCAACGATCTGCCGGTTGCGGTGCGGAGCGGCGGGCATCACGCGGCCGGGTTCGGGACGAACGACGGCGGGGTGGTGATCGACGTACGAGGAATGGACGACGTGCGGGTACTGCCGGACGACGTCGTGCGGGTCGGTACCGGCGCCACCTGGGGTCACGTCGCGGGGCGGCTCGGCGAGCTGGGGCTGGCGATCTCGTCGGGTGACACCGCGAGCGTCGGCGTCGGCGGGCTGATGGCCGGCGGCGGCATCGGGTGGATGGTCCGCAAGCACGGGCTGGCGATCGACAACGTGGTCGGGGCCGAAGTGGTGACCGCCGACGGCGCGGTACGCCGGGTCGACGCCGCCACCGAGCCGGAGCTGTTCTGGGGCCTCCGCGGCGCCGCGGGCGGCCTCGGCGTGGTCACGTCGTACGACATCACCGCCGTGCGGCAGCCGACCGTCCACTTCGGCACCCTGCTGTACCCGTGGACACAGGCGGAGCAGGTGCTCAAGGGCTGGTCGGAGTACGCCGCCGACGCGCCGGAAGGGCTCACATCCTCGCTGCAGCTGGCCCCGACGATGATGGCGGATCGGCAGGTCCCGCTCGCGATCCAGCTCTGTTCGACGGACGAGGCGCTCCTCGAACCGCTGCGGCACCTCGGCTCGCTGATCACCGAGAAGGTCGCCGAGGTCCCGTACGCCGACGTGTTCGTCGACATGGCGATGCCGTCCGAGTGGCGCCCGCGGATCCGCAACGGCTTCTACGCCACGTGGTCGGACGCCCTGACCACGAAGCTGCTCGAGGCCCGTCCCCGGATCCCCGGGCTCGCGATCGAGATCCGGGCACTCGGCGGCGCGTACGGCGCGATGCCCGCGGACGGCACCGCGTTCGCGCACCGGGACGCGCGGTTCCTGGTGAACTCGGTGCTGATGGGATCACCCGGGCAGCAAGGACCCCAGCAGCCGAAGGACTTCGACGCGCTGTGGCGATCGCTGGAGCCGGACGGTGCGTACCTGAACTTCCTGTCCGACCCGACCGAGGCCGACCTCGACGCCTGCTTCCCGGAGCCGCACCGCAAGCGGCTGGCCGCGCTCAAGCAGTCCGTCGACCCGGGCCACGTGTTCCGCAACCCGCTCACCGTCCCGCCGCGCCCCGAATGGACCGGCGGCCGCCGTCACCTGATGAGGTGGGCGATGCGTTCGCGCAGGTAGTTCTGCTCGGCCGTGTTCCGGGTGCGCTCCAGCGCCGCGAGGTAGTTGGCGCGTGCCCGGTCCGGGCGGCCCGCGAGTTCGTGGAGGTGCGCGAGGACGGACAGCCGGCGGTGGTGGTCACCTACGTACCGGTCGTCGGCCAGCCCTTCGACGATCGCGATGCCGGCGTCCGGGCCCTTCGGTCATCGCGACCGCTACGGCCGCGCCGAGCGTCACCATCGGACTCGGGTCGACGCGTTCGAGGAGCCGGTAGAGGCCGGCGATCTGGATCCAGTCGGTGGTCTCGACCGATTCGGCCTCGCTGTGTACGGCGGCGATCGCGGCCTCCAGCTGGTACGGGCCGACGGCGCCGGCGCGGAGCGCCTCCTCGACCAGGCGGGTGCCTTCGGCGATCTCGCCGGCGTACCAGCGGGAACGGTCCTGCCGGTCGGCGGGGATCAGGCTGCCGCCCGGACCGGTGCGCGCGTCGCGGCGGGCGTGGGTGAGGATCATCAGCGCGAGCAGCCCGGTGACCTCGCCCGACCCACCGACGGACCGGTGCAGCAGCCGCGTGATCCGGAGCGCTTCGTCCGCGAGATCCACGCGCTGCAACGACGAGCCCGCGCTGGCGGTGTGACCTTCGTTGAAGATCAGGTACAGCACCTGCAGCACCGCGCGGAGCCGTACGTCGTACTCCTCGGCCGTCGGCAACTCGAAGCGCGCGCCGGCGATCTGCCGCTTGGCCCGGCTGATCCGCTGCGCCACGGTCGTCTCGCCGACCAGCAGCGCGGCCGCCACCTCGGCCGTCGTGAGACCGCCGACCGACCGCAGCGTGAGCGCGATCTGCGAGGCCGGGGTGAGCGCCGGATGGCAGCAGAGCACGAGCAGCCGCACGGTGTCGTCGGTGTCCTCGTGGTAGTCCTCCGGATCGGGATCCGCCGCCCGCAGGAAGTCGTTCAGCTCGCGCTGCCGCCGCGCGTTGTCCCGCCGCCAGCCGTCCATCATCCGCCGGGTCGCCACGCTGATCAGCCACCCGATCGGCTGCTCCGGTACGCCGTTCTCGCGCCACCGCACGAACGCCTCCAGCAGCGCCTCCTGGACGGAGTCCTCGCACTGGTCGAACGCGTCGTACCGCCGGACCAACGCGGCCAGTGCCCGCGGCGCGGCGGCCCGGATCGCGGCCTCGACCTCGCTCACAACTCGTTGAGCCCCGCGAGGAAGTCGTCCTGGTCGAGCCGGATCTCCCGGAACTCGACGCGCCGGAACTGCGCGAGCGGGATCAGCGCCGCGATCTCCAGCGCCCGCTCGGGCGAGGTGCAGTTCAGCACCATCGCGCCGGCCAGGTACTCCTTCGTCTCCAGGAACGGCCGGTCCGAGACGACCGGCGTACCGGCGACCAGTTGGACCTCCTTGGACGGTCCGGGCTCCTCCAGCGCGAGGACCGACACCAGCTCACCCGTCTTCAGCAGGTCGCGGGCCAGCTCGGCGATGTGCTTCGGTCCACCGGACATCTCCATCAACTGCTGCTCGGTGAAACCTTCGAGTGCTTCGGCGTTGTTGTGGATCAGCAAGAGAAACTTCACCCGGCCATTCTCCCGGATCTGGGGGTGCCTCCCGGTGTCATAGATCTCATCGGCCGGTGTAAAGGTTGAGCGGTACTACGCCCTTACCGGATCATGGTCGCCTGTGCCTGATGTTTCCTTGCTGACGTTGCTGTTTCTGGTGATCGCGGCCTTCGCGGCGGGGTGGATCGACGCGGTGGTCGGCGGCGGTGGGCTGCTGCAGCTGCCCGCGATGCTGCTCGGTCTGCCGAACGCTTCGCCCGCGCAGATCCTGTCCACCAACAAGATCTCGTCGCTGTGCGGTACGACGACCAGCGCGGTCGCGTTCGGTGTCAAGGTGCGTCCGGACCGTAAAACCGTGCTGCCGTTGGCGATTCTGGCCGGCCTCGGTGCCGCGGCCGGTGCGCTCGTCGCGACCAGGATCCCGATGTCCTGGTTCAAGCCGATCGTGCTGGTGCTGCTCGTCGTGGTCGCGATCTACACCGCGATGAAGCCGTCGCTCGGCGCCCGTACGGCGTTGCGCTTCGACGGCCGCGACCACTACCTGGCCGCGGCCGGTGTCGGCGTACTGATCGGCTTCTACGACGGCGCGGTCGGGCCTGGGACCGGGTCGTTCCTGATCTTCGCGCTGGTCGGCCTGCTCGGGTACAACTTCCTGCAGGCCAGCGCGAAGGCGAAGATCGCCAACGTGGCCACGAACCTTGGCGCGATCCTGGTCTTCGCCCTGCACGGCGCGCCGCTCTGGGGACTCGGCCTGATCATGGGTGCGGCCAACATGCTCGGCGGCCTGCTCGGTGCCCGGACCGCGGTCGCCCGCGGCAGCCGGTTCGTCCGGGTGATCTTCCTGGTGGTGGTCTCCGCGCTGATCCTGCGACTCGCCTACGACGTGTTCTTCGCGTGACGCGCGGCGGTAGGTTGACGTCATGGTCGACTACGACGGTCGGATGAGCAGCGTGTACGTCGCGGGCCGGCGGATCTCGCCGGCCGAGGTGGCGCGGTGGACGACCGCGTTCGCGGCGTACGTGCCGGAACGGCGGCCGTTGGACGTGCTCGATCTCGGCAGCGGTACGGGACGGTTCACGCCGGGTCTGGCGGCCGAGTTCGGCGGGCGGGTGTATGGCGTGGAGCCGGCGGACCGGATGCGGGAGGTGGCGGAGCCGGGGCCCGGGGTGAGCTATCTGAAGGGCAGCGCCGAGGACATTCCGTTGCCTGAGGCATCGGTTGACCTGGTGCTGATGTTCCTCACGTTCCACCACTGGACGGATCCGCTGCACGGGCTCCGGGAGGTGCGGCGGGTGTTGCGGCCCGGGGGAGTTGCGTTGCTGCGGACGCAGTTCTCGGACCTGATGCCGGACCTGTTCTGGTACCGGTACTTCCCGTCGGCGCGGGTGGTCGACGCGGCGATGTACTGCACGGTGGCCGAGGCACGGGCGCTCGCCGTCGAGGCGGGGCTGGTGCCGGACGCGGACGTCGTGCGGATCACCGGGGAGGACCCGCGGACGGTGCGGGCGACGTACGAGCGGTTGAGTGTGCGGGCGTTGTCGACGTTCGAGCATCTGCCGGAGGGGGAGACCGAGGCCGGGTTCGCGCGGTTCGCGGCGGACGTGGAGCAGGATCCGGAGCGGGTGCTGCCGGTGCACGAGGCGACGATGCTGGTGCTCACACGTCCCAGGTGACGTTCAGCGCGGACGGTTTGCGGAAGACGAGGCCGTGCGGCGGGGGTGAGTCCGGCGCGAGGCGGAGACCCGGGAGTTGGAGGACGGCTTCGAGCGCGGCGAGGGTTTCCAGGCGGGTCAGATGCATGCCGAGGCAGATGTGCGGGCCGCTGGCGAAGGCGAGATGGCGGCGGGCGTTGGTACGCCGTACGTCGAAGGTGCCGGGGTCCTCGAACACGTCCGGGTCCCGGCCGGCGCCGGCGAGCGAGACGGTCACCATGTCGCCGCGGCGGATCCGGCGTCCGGCGAGCTCGCCGTCGCGGGTGGCGTAGCGGTCGACCACGGCGGCCGCTGGTTCGAGGCGGAGCGATTCCTCGATGGCGTTCGGGAGGAGCGTCGGGTCGGCCTGCACCAGGGCTAGTTGGTCGGGGTTGGTCAGCAGGTACCAGAGGGCGTTGGTGATCATGCCCTCGGTGGTCTCGATCCCGCCGAACATCAGCACCGCGGCATTCGCCACCACCTGGTCCACCCCGAGCCCGGCGTGCGCGGCAGCCGCCAGCAGCGAGTCACCCGAGTCGATGCCCGAGGCAACGTGCTTGTGGAGCTCGGCGAATGCCGCCGCACCGGCGTCCGTCACCGGCCGTCCCGCAGACACGCCCGACACGGACTCGGAGATGTCCGAGTACCACCCCAGAACTGCCGGAGCAGATGCAGGCGGAAGCCCCAAAGAGTAGGCGACCACAGCAACGGACAACGGCCCCGCCAGCGCCGTCCGCAGATCAGCAGTCCCACGCCCGGCGGCTGCGGTGGTTTGGTGGATGGCTGTCATCAGGTCGGCCACCGTTTGCTGTACCGGTGCTGCGAAGCGGTGGCGGGTTTCGGCTAGGCCGAAGGGGGATTCGAAGGGGTCTCGGTGGGCTTTGTGGGGGTTGCCGTCGAGGGAGAGCATGGAGGGGCCGACCACCTGGGCGGTGGAGAAGCGGGGGTCGTCGACGGTGAAGGTCTCCGGGTCGCGGAGGACCTGGACGGCCAGCGCGCGGCTGGTGACGACCCAGGAGTTGAGGGGGTCGACCCAGCCGACCGGACGGATGGCGGCGAGGGTGGGATGAGGGTCGCGTTCGAGCTGTTCCAGGGTGACCACCCGACCTAGCCTAGGTGTAATACCATTGGCCCTACTGGTATTGCTGAGACAGATCGATTTCAAACGACTCAGGAGCCCTCCGGGTTACGGATCTCTCAGCAAAGCCCTCTAGGGTGTGGGCCATGTCTGACCATTTGGTGCTGCTGCCTGCCGTCGATGTGGCGGACGGGCAGGCCGTCCGGCTCGTGCAGGGCGAGGCCGGGAGCGAGACGTCGTACGGCGATCCGCTGGCGGCGGCGACGGCCTGGCAGGAGGCGGGAGCGGACTGGATCCACCTCGTCGACCTGGACGCGGCGTTCGGCCGCGGCAGCAACCGTGAGCTGCTCGCCGAGGTGACCGGCAAGCTCGACGTACAGGTCGAACTCTCCGGCGGCATCCGCGACGACGAGTCGCTGGAAGCCGCGCTGGCAACCGGCGCGCGCCGGGTGAACATCGGCACCGCCGCCCTCGAGGACCCGGAGTGGTGCGACCGGATCATCCAGCAGTACGGCGACCGGGTCGCGATCGGCCTGGATGTCCGCGGCCGGACGCTGGCCGCCCGTGGCTGGACCAAGGAAGGCGGCGACCTGTACGAGGTGCTCGCCCGGCTGGAAGCGGCCGGCTGCGAGCGGTACGTGGTCACCGACGTCACCAAGGACGGCATGCTCCAAGGCCCGAACCTGGACCTCTACCGCGACCTGTGCGCACGCACCGACAAGCCGATCATCGCGTCCGGCGGCGTCTCGAGCCTCGACGACCTCAAAGCACTCAGCACCTTGGTGCAGGACGGCGTCGAGGGCGTCATCGTCGGCAAGGCGCTGTACGCCGGCGCGTTCACCCTGACCGAGGCACTCGAGCTCACGCGTGGAGGCGACAAGTGAGTCTGGGCGGCAAGCTCAAGGACAAGCTCAAGGACAAGAAGGTCCTGGTCACCGGCGTCACCGGCTTCGTCGGTGAGGCGCTGCTGCACCGGATCATCGGTGAGCTGCCGGGCACCACGGTGGCCGCGATCATCCGCCCGAAGGGCTCGCTGACCGGCGTCGACCGGATGGCGCAGCTGCTGAAGAAGGACATCTTCAAGCCGTTCTACGGCGAGGGCACGCCGTACGCCGACGCGGAGGCGCTGACCGCGGCCCGGATCCAGGTCGTCGAGGGCGACCTGTCCGACGTACCGGAGCTGCCGAAGGATCTCGACATCGTCGTGCACTGCGCCGGTGACGTGAGCTTCGACCCGCCGATCCACGAGGCGTTCACGACCAACGTGCTCGGCACCAAGAGCCTGCTCGAGCGCATAGTGGAGACTGAGCGGCCGGTTCACTACGTCCACATCTCCACCGCTTACACCGCGGGCCGCCGGCGGGGTGCGATCCCGGAGGCGTCGGTCGAGCACAGCGTCGACTGGCGGACCGAGGCCGAGGCCGGGATGGCGATGCGGCCCCGGATCGAGGAGCAGTCCCGGTCCGCGCAGATGCTGGCCAAGTTCCGCAAGGCGGCCGAGAAGGAGCACCGCCGCGCCGGTCACCTGACGGCTGCGGCCGACACCGAGCGCCGCCGTACCGAGTGGGTCGCGAAGAAGCTGGTCGAGACCGGCACCGAACGGGCCCGCAGCCTCGGCTGGACCGACTGCTACACGTTCACCAAGGCGCTCGGCGAGCGGGTGGTGGAGGAGTTCTCCGGCACGTTGCCGACCTCGATCGTCCGCCCGGCGATCATCGAGTCCGCGCTCCAGAGCCCGCACCCGGGCTGGATCGAGGGCTTCAAGATGGCCGAGCCGCTGATCCTGGCGTACGGCCGCGGCGAGCTGCCCGAGTTCCCGGCCTCCCCGGACTCGGTGATCGAGATCATCCCGGTCGACCACGTGGTCGGCGCGATCTGCGCGGTGATGGCGACCGAGCCCGAGCTGAGCAAGCCGGAGTACTACCACATCGGCTCCGGCTCCCGGAACCCGTTGACCTTCGAGCAGTTGTACGCCGGAGTCCGCGCGTACTTCTCCAAGCACCCGTTCGATCTCGGCGAGCGTGGCGCGGTCCGGCTGCCGGTGTGGAAGTTCCCCGGCGGCGACTCGGTCGAGACGATGCTGCGGTACGGCGAGAAGGCCCACAAGATCGCCGACCGGATCATCACGACGGTGCCGCGCAGCGAGCGAGTCCGCAAGTACGCCCGCGAGCTCGACGTACAGAAGCGGCGGCTGGACTTCCTGCGCCGCTACATGGACCTGTACTCGGAGTACGCGCAGGCCGAGCTGCAGTTCATCGACGACAACGTCCTGGCCCTGCACAACGCGCTGGAGGGTGACGACAAGGAGAAGTTCGCCTGCGACACCTCGGTCGTCGACTGGCAGTACTACCTGCAGGAGCTGCACTGCCCGAGCGTCACCGAGTCGATGCGCCGGCTCGACGTCGTCCGGAAGAAGCGGAACAAGGCGCTCGCCGAGTCCGCCGGCGTACTGAAGAAGGTCGAGCCCTCCACAGCTGATACGGCCAAGGTGATCGCCGCGTTCGACATGGACGGCACGCTGCTGTCCTCGAACGTGATCGAGACCTACCTGTGGATGCGGCTGCCCGAGCTGGACGGTCCGCAGCGGGCCAACGAGATCGGCGCGATGCTCCGCAAGCTGCCGAAGCTGATCGCCGCCGAGCGCAAGGACCGCGGCACGTTCCTCCGCACGATCTACCGCCGGTACGCCGGTGCGGACCTTGAGGAACTGAACCAGATCGTCGACGAGATCCTCGCCGAGCACGTGCTGGAGCGGCTGAGCGGTGCCGCCGTCCGGCGGATCCGCGAGCACCGGGCGGCCGGGCACAAGACGATCCTGATCACCGGCGCCGTCCGGCCGCTGACCCGGCCGCTGGAGCCGCTGTTCGACGAGATCGTGGCGGCCGAGCTGGCCGTCGACGACCGCGGTCGGTGCACCGGCTTCCTGTCCGGTCCGCCGCTGGTCGGCGAGTCCCGGGCCGCGTGGATCAAGCACCACGCGCGACAGACCAACATCGACCTGTCCAAGTCGTACGCCTACGCCGACAGCCACTCGGACCTGCCGATGCTGTCGACGGTCGGCAACCCGGTCGCGGTGTCGCCGGACGTGTCGCTGTTCCGGGCCGCCCGGGCCGCACGCTGGCAGATCGTCGACTGGAAAACCCCGTCCACCTCGTCCCGACTGGAGCTCCCTGGGGTGCAGCGTTCCGGAGGTTTGGCCCGATGATGCTCGCGCTAGAGATGTACCGGTCGCCGGCCAAGTTCCTGGCGGCCAAGGCGGTCGGCGGCCGGATCCCCGGCATCCTGACCGGGCCGGCCGCGCCGCTGCGGCTGGTCACGATCAACGAGCCGAAGGCGGACCGGGACGGCTGGGCGCGGATCCGCCCGATCCTGTCCGGGATCTGCGGCTCCGACCTCGGCATGGTCACCGGCTCCACCAAGCTGTACTTCTCCGCGGTGGTGTCGATGCCGTTCGTTCCCGGCCACGAGATCGTCGGCGAACTGCTCGACGACTGCGAGGACCTGCCGAAGGGCACCCGCGTCGTCATGGACAGCGTCCTGACCTGCGCGGCCCGCGGCGTCGAGCCCTGCGCCGGCTGCGCGTCCGGGAACACCAACCGGTGCGACCGGATCACGGTCGGCCACGTGGCGCCTGGTCTGCAGACCGGGTTCTGCCAGGACACCGGCGGCGGCTGGGGCAATCTCCTGGTCGCCCACCGGAGCCAGTTGTACGCCGTACCGGATGGACTGACCGACGAGCGGGCCGTCCTGGTGGAGCCGTTGGCCGGTGCGGTGCATGCCGCGCTCCGGGCCAAGATCCAGCCAGGGCAGTCGGTGCTGGTCAGCGGAGCCGGGGCGGTCGGGCTGTTCGCGACGCTCGCGCTGCGTGAGCTGACGCAGGCCGGCCGGATCACCGTCGTCGCCAAGCACGCGAAGCAGCGGGAGCTGGCGCGGGCGTTCGGCGCCAGCGACGTGGTCGCGCCGGACGAGGTGTTCCGCGGTGTCCGGCGGTCCACCGGGGCGTTCCGGCTCAAGCCGGACTTCGGCGCGGGCGAGTTCCTGCTCGGCGGCGTGGACGTCGCGGTCGACGCGGTCGGCAGTAAGGACTCGATCGACACCGTGCTGCGAGTGACGAAGGCCGGCGGCCGGGTGGTCCTGTCCGGGATGCCGGCCAGCGGAGCCGACCTGTCGCCGGTGTGGTTCCGTGAGCTCGAGGTCACCGGTACGTACGCCTCCGCGCAGTTGGAAGTGAACGGCCGCCCGGCGTTCGAGACCGCGCTGGAGCTGGCCGGCCGGGCCCCGCTGGACGGGATCGTCGGCGCGAGGTACCCGCTGTACCGCTGGCGGGAGGCGCTCGACCACGCGCACTCCGCCGGCCGACTGGGCACAGTCAAGGTCGCATTCGATGTGAGGGCCTCATGAGGGCCGCGCCGTACGTACGACGAGAGAGGTTCTGACATGTCTCGGCCAGGTTTTGTGCTTGAGGTGGACGACCGGACGCCGCCGCTGCTCGTGCACAACGGTGAGGGCTTCCTGCTGGAGCGGTTCCCGCAGGGCACCCGGGTGGTGTACCCGCCGGAGGCGCTGCCGCCGGTCCGGGACGTCGACGAGGCGATCCAGAACGCGCTGCTGCACCCGATCGAGTCCGAGCCGCTGCCCGAGCTGCTGCGCGCCGGGATGCGGCTGACGATCGCGTTCGACGACATCTCGATCCCGCTGCCGCCGATGAAGAAGCCGGACATCCGGCAGCGCATCATCGAGGCGGTGCTGGAGCTGGCCGCACAGGCCGGTGTCGACGACGTCGAGCTGATCTCGGCGAACGCGCTGCACCGCCGGCTCACCCCGAACGAGCTGCGCGACATCGTCGGCGAGCGGGTGTTCCGGTCGTTCTTCCCGGACGGCAAGCTCTACAACTTCGACGCCGAGGACGCCGCGAACCTCACCCACCTGGGCCAGACCAGGCACGGCGAGGACGTCGAGATCTCCAAGCGGGCGGCCGAGTCGGACCTGCTGGTCTACGTGAACGTGAACCTGGTGGCGATGGACGGCGGGCACAAGTCGACGTCGATCGGGCTGGCGTCGTACAAGTCGCTGAAGCACCACCACAACAGCCACACGATGATCCACTCGCGGTCCTTCATGGACCACAAGCGGTCGAAGATGCACGAGTCGGCCTGGCGGATGGGCGAGATCCTCACCCAGCACGTCAAGGTCTTCCAGATCGAGACCACGCTGAACAACGACATCTTCGGCGGGCCGCTGGAGTTCCTGCAGAAGCGCGAGTGGGAGTGGTCGGTCAAGGACCAGGCGTCCTTCCTGGCCGCCAAGCGCGGGCTCGCCGCCGCGCCGGCCAAGCTGCGGCACAAGATCTTCACCGACACCCGCTCGAACTACGGGCTCACCGGAGTGCACGCCGGCAAGATCGAGCCGGTCCACGACAAGACCCTGGAGAACGTGCACCGCCAGCACCTGGTCGAGGTGCAGGGGCAGTCCGACGTCGCGATCATGGGCGTGCCGTTCATCGGCCCGTACAACGTGAACTCGGTGATGAACCCGATCCTGGCCGCCTGCATGGGGCTGGGCTACTACTTCAACTCGTACCGCGGCAACCCGGTCGTCCGCAAGGACGGCGCGGTGATCCTGTACCACCCGGTCGACTACGAGTTCAGCCAGCTGCACCACCCGTCGTACGTCGACTTCTTCGAGGAAGTGCTTGCCGAGAGCACCGATCCGGCGACGATCGAGGCGAAGTTCGAGAAGCAGTACGCCGAGGACCCGTGGTACATCCACCTGTACCGGACGTCGTACGCGTACCACGGCGTGCACCCGTTCTACATGTGGTACTGGATCTCGCACGCCCTCGACCACTGCGGCGACATCGTCTGGGTCGGTGCGAACCGCAAGACCGTCGAGCGGATGGGGTTCCGGTCCGCGTCGACGCTGTCCGACGCACTCGAGATGGTCAGCCATTCGGTCGGCCGGTCGCCGTCGATCACGTACCTGCACAACCCGCCGCACCTGCTCGCGGACGTGCGCTGATGGGCACGAGTCTGGTGAAGTTCGGCCGCGACACCGCGCGCGACGTGAAGCAGGTCGCGCGCGGCTGGCGCTGGGGCCGGCGGCCGCAGGTGCCGCGGTCCGCCGAGCCGTACGTGATCCCTCGCGAGTCGACGGTGTTCCCGACCAAGTGGGCCCGGACGCCGGCCGCGATCGCGGTCCGCGACCTGATCCAGAAGGGCCCGCTGAACGCGGTACTGAACTTCGAGGTCAGCCCGCAGGTCAGCGGCCTGGACTCGCTGCTCAAGCTCGACGGCCCCGCGATCATCGTGGCGAACCACTCGTCGCACCTGGACACCCCGCTGCTGCTGCTGTCGCTGCCGGACGCGATACGCCGTCGTACGGCGTTCGCGGCCGCGGCGGACTACTTCTTCGACACCTGGTGGCGGGCAGCCGGGTCGGCGATCGTGTTCAACACGTTCCCGATCGAGCGTCGCGGCGGCAAGATGAGCTCCACGCCGGGCGACCTGCTCGCGGACGGCTGGAACGTCGTCGTGTTCCCCGAGGGCACGCGGTCGCCGGACGGCTGGGTGCAGCGGTTCCGGATGGGCGCGGCGTACCTGGCCGTCGAGCACGACGTACCGATCATCCCGGTCGGCATCAAGGGATCGTTCGCCGCCATGCCCCGCGGCCGCGGCTGGCCGATCCCCGGCCGGCCCGCGGTGCACGTCCGGTACGGCGACCCGCTGCGCCCCGCCTCGGGGGAGAGCGCCCGGGACTTCGCGCCCCGGATCGCCGCTGCCGTGTCGGCCCTGCTCGACGAGGAATCCACCACCTGGTACGAGTCCCGCCGCCGCGCCGCGATCGGCGCCTCACCCGCCCAAACCGGCCCCGACGCGGCCCGCTGGCGCCGCGTCTGGGAATCCACCCGCCCCATGAAGTCCACCGACAACCGCCGCCGCGCCTGGAAGTAGCAGCCGAGGTCGGCGGACAGGAGAACCCGGCGCGTCCGCTGACCGCAGTGCTCGCGGGCGCGCTCGGGGTCCTCAGTGTGGCCGTTGATCGAGGTCGCTCAGCCTTCGTAGCGGTCGGTCTGGACGTTCGCGGTCCGCAGAGCCTTGGCGGTCGGTGGGGTGACGGTCCAGTCCGGGTGGTTCGGCATCTGAGGTTCCTTGGTGCCGTAGAGCCAGTCCTCCAGGAACGGCCGGACCGTCTCGTCGCCGCTGACCTTGGTGGCGAGAGCGATGTAGTCCTCGGTCGTTGCCGACCGGTTTCTGTAGGTCCGCAGCCAGGCCTGCTGGATCTGGTCGAACTTCGCCAGGCCGATCTTCTCGGAGAGTGCGTAGAGCGTCAGGGTGCCACCGGTGTAGCGGATGTCGTCGAACAGGTTGGCCGCGTTCGGCTTGGCCACCGGACCCGACTTGGCGCGCCAGATGTCGCCGTTCCCGTAGGTCTCCTTCATCCGGTCGAGCATGGTCGTCTTGCCGTGGGTGTCGGTCCAGCCGCGATCGTACTGGTAGCGGAACGAGTAGTAGTTCGCGTTGCCCTCGTTGAGCCACAGGCTGCCCCAGTCGCCCGGCGAGACACTGTTGCCGAACCAGCTGTGCGTGAGCTCGTGCACCATGTGCGTGCCGATCTTGTTCTCCGGCTGCTTCAGGTAGTTCGGCTTGTACAGCGTCAGTGTCTGCGTCTCCAGCCCGGTGAAATCGAAAGCGTCCGAAGCATCCGAGTTCGCCGGCAGCAGCCCGTACGCCTCGAACGGGTAGTTGCCCAGTCGCTTCTCCAACCAGCCAAGCTGTCCCTTGGTCAGATCCAGCGCGGGTGTCAGTTCGGCCAGCCGCGCCTTCGGTACGACGTCCCGCAGCCGGGCACCGCCCGCCGTCGTGCCGTGGTCGACGATGGCGAAGTCACCGACGGAGATCTGCACGAGCTCGGTCGGCATCGGTGACCGCGAGACGTACGTGAACGTCGTGCTGCCGTCGGCGTTGGCGTGCTCGGCCACCTTGTCGCCGTTCGCGACGCCGATCGTGCCGTGCGGAGCGGTGACCTTGAACGTGTAGAAGGCCTTGTCGGACGGGTGGTCGTTGCACGGGAAGACGGTATGGCCGACGTCCGGCTGCGGCGCCGTACTGAACCCGTCCGGGGTCGCGACGAAACCGCCCAGCGGCGGCTTGAGCCGGCGCGGATCGGCCTGGTAGTGGACCTTCACGCTGAACGGCGAACCGATCGTGCGGGCCGGGGTGATGACGAGTTCGTGAGCCTCCTCGCGATAGCCGGCCGGCCGTTGACCTCGACGGATTTGATGTCGAGCCCGTAGGAGTCCAGGTCGAACCGGGACAGGTTCTGGGTCGGCGTGGCCGTCATGGTCATCGTCGCGTCGATCAGTTGCGTCGAGGCGTCGTACCCCATCTCGATCAGATAGTGGTCGGCCTGGTAGCCGCCGTTGCCGAGGTTGGGGAAGACGGTGTCCCCGACTCCCGGTGCTCCCGGCGTACCGGCCTGGTCGGCGAGCGCCGGAGCCGCCGCGGCACCGGACAGTAACGCCAGACTTGCCGTGGCTGTGGCAAGACGGCTGATGGATCGGCGCATGGACGGATACCTCCGCTGGATGACGGGATGAGAGATCTGCACCAAGGGGACGCACCGACCGCGTAAAACGCTGACCAACGGGGAGGTATTCAGCCAGGGTCTAATGGTCGCCTGGGTAGTCTTGCTGCGTGAGTCTTGCTGTGCGGGTCATTCCCTGTCTGGACGTCGACGCCGGTCGCGTGGTCAAGGGCGTCAACTTCGCCGACCTGCGGGACGCGGGCGACCCGGTCGAGATGGCCCAGGTGTACGACGCCGAGGGCGCCGACGAGCTCACGTTCCTCGACATCACCGCGTCCTCGGGATCCCGGGAGACGACGTACGACGTGGTCCGGCGGACGGCCGAGCAGGTGTTCATCCCGCTGACCGTCGGCGGCGGGGTGCGGGAAGCGGCCGACGTGGACCGGCTGCTCCGGGCGGGGGCCGACAAGGTCGGGATCAACACCGGCGCGATCGCGCGGCCGGAGGTGATCCGCGAGATCGCGCACCGGTTCGGCAACCAGGTGCTGGTGCTGTCGCTCGACGTACGGCGGTCCGCGGAGCAGCCGAGCGGGTTCGAGGTCACCACCCACGGCGGCCGGCGGTCGGCCGGGCTGGACGCGATCGAGTGGGCGCAGCGCGGCTGCGAGCTGGGCGCGGGGGAGATCCTGCTGAACTCGATGGACGCCGACGGTACGAAGCGAGGGTTCGACCTGGAGCTGATCAAGGCGGTCCGGGCGGTGGTCGACGTACCGCTGATCGCCAGCGGGGGAGCGGGTGCGCCGGAGCACTTCCCGCCCGCCGTCGAGGCAGGCGCGGACGCTGTACTCGCGGCGAGTGTCTTCCACTTCGGCGACTTCCGCATCGCCGACGTGAAGAACGCACTGCGCGATGCCGGGATCGTGATCCGGTGAGCACCCCCGCCCACGTCCACCCCTCCGACCCCGCCCCCACGACCCCCACCGGGCAACCCGCCCCCACGACCCCCACCGGGCAGCCCGCCCCCGCGACACAGCCCGAGCGGTCTGAGGCGAAGGTTGCTGCGATCGAGCAGGAGTTGTCCGCGCTGTTCCGCCGTTCGCGCTCGGCCTCGCTCCGGCTGGCTCGACGCGTGCACCCCGAGATGGACGCCGCCGGGTACGCGTTGATCTCGCAGATCGAGATGGGTACCGGCAACGGCGCCGGCGTCCGGGCGTCCGACGTCGCGCACGTGCTCGGCCTCGACAAGTCCACGGTCAGTCGCGGCATCACCCAGCTGGAGAACCTCGGCCTGATCGAGCGCGTCGGCGACCCCGACGACGGCCGCGCCCGCCTGCTCCGCCTGACCACCTCCGGCGCCGAACGCTACGAGGCGATGCGCACCCAGCGGCAGACCGAGTTCCGCGCCATCCTCGACCGCTGGAACCCCACCGACCTCGCCGACCTGGGCCGCCTCCTCGGCCGCCTCAACGCCGACCTCGGCTAAACCACCGGCATCCGTCGACACGCGTCAGCACGCGCCCGCACCTGCGGGCGCTCGCCCTGCGTCGCCGGGTGTGCGTGCGTTGCGCCGGTCCGGCGCGCGGCGTCTGTTGAGGGGTTGCCCGTTCATCTGGTGGGTTGCCTATTGAGATTTTCGGGGGGCAAGCATCCATTTCAATGGGCAACCCCCGAGACGGTCGGGGTCGCGGCGCTGGGGTGCTGCCGTGCGTAGGCGGCTGTCGGCGCGGTAGGCGGCGACCAGGTGGTGGTCGGCGCCGGGGAGCTGGACTCAACCGGTCGTGACCGTGTGCGACCAGCAGTCGACAACCTGCGCATATGGTTGTGGAAACCAACTATCCAGGTATATAGTTGGGTTATGCAACTAGCTCAGCAACCCCTTGTCCCCGGGGTAGAGCGGGATGCGGCGGCTCAGGAGTTGCTCGAGGGGGTCAGCTCCCTGATCCGGGCCGTGCGCTGTATCGAGCACCGGCACCTCGGCAACGACGGCGGACTGCGCCGGTCGGACGCGAGCGTGCTGAAGGTGCTGATGAAGGACGGCGAGCAGCGCGGCGGCGAGATCGCCGGCAAGCTCGGCGTCGACGCGTCGGTGGTGAGCCGGCAACTGACCGCGCTGGAAGCCGACGGACTGGTGAGCCGTCGGCCCGATCCGGCGGACGCCCGTGTCGGGCTCGTCAGCCTCTCACTCCGAGGCAAGGCCCAACTGGAGGCGCTCTACTCCTCCTACACGCAGCAACTGAGAACCGCCTTGTCGGACCTCGACGACGACGCGCTGATCGCGGCCGCTGCCACCATGCAGCGCGTCGCGGTCGCGATCACCGAGGCCAACAAGCTCGTGAGGCAAACGCCCAAGACTGGAGAGTAATGACTGCCACCGAGACCCGGCAGCTGACTGGGCCCAATTCTGGGCCGGCTGCGCCGGAACTCACCCATCGCGAGATCCTCGAGATCCTGATCGGCCTGCTGGCCGCGCTGTTCACGGCGATGCTCAGCTCGACGATCGTCAGCAACGCCCTGCCGACGATCATCGCCGACCTCGAGGGCACCCAGACGCAGTACACGTGGGTCCTCACCGCGAGCCTGCTGGCCACCACGGTGTCCACCCCGATCTGGGGCAAGCTCTCCGACCTGGTGAGCAAGAAACTGCTGGTCCAGCTGGCGATCACGGTCTTCGTGATCGGGTCCGCGCTGGCCGGCCTGTCCCACAACGTGCCGTTCCTGATCGGTGCCCGGGTCCTCCAGGGTCTCGCGATGGGCGGTCTGATGGCGCTCGCCCAGGCCATCATCGGCGCCGCGATCCCACCCCGGTCGCGGGGCCGGTACTCCGGTTACATGGGCGCCGTGATGGCGGTCGCGACCGTCAGCGGCCCGCTGATCGGCGGCGTCATCGTCGACACCTCGTGGCTCGGCTGGCGCTGGTGCTTCTATGTCTGCGTCCCGCTGGCCGTGGTCAGCCTGGTGATCCTCCAGAAGTACCTGCATCTGCCGGTGCTCAAGCGCAAGGTCCAGATCGACTACCTCGGCGCCGTCCTGATCAGCATCGCGGCCAGCCTGCCGCTGCTCTGGGTCACCTTCGCCGGTACGAAGTTCGCCTGGATGTCCTGGCAGTCCGCCCTGTTCGTCGGCGGCACGCTGCTGGTCGGCTTCCTCGCCGTACTCGTCGAGAACCGGGTCGCCGAGCCGCTCGTCCCGCTGAAGGTCGTCCGTGAGCGCACCACCGCGCTGGCGATCGTGGCCAGCCTGTCGGTCGGTGTCGCGATGTTCGGCAGCGCGCTGTTCCTCGGGCAGTACTTCCAGATCGCCCGCGGGTACAGCCCGACCGAGGCCGGCCTGCTGACGATTCCGATGATGCTCGGCTCGTTCGTCGGCTCGGCCGGGTCCGGGCAGCTGATCAGTCGCTACGGCAAGTGGAAGCGGTACCTGGTCTCCGGCGGCGTCCTGCTGCTCGTCGGCCTGCTGATCCTCGGCACGATCGACCACAGCACCCCGTACTGGTACGCCGGACTCGGCATGCTGGCGATGGGCCTCGGCATGGGTATGACGATGCAGAACCTGGTGCTCGCCGTACAGAACACCGTCGACGTCACGCAGATCGGCGCCTCGTCCGCGACCGTCGCGTTCTTCCGCAGCCTCGGCGGTGCGGTCGGCGTCTCGGCACTCGGTGCGGTGCTCGCGGCCCGGGTCAAGACCCTGATCGTCGCCGGCGTACTCGCCGGCCCCAACGGCCCCGAGACGGCGCGCAAGCTGCAGGAGGGCGGCTCCGGCAGCACCAGCCTGCTGGACGTGAAGAACCTCCCGCCGCAGCTGGCCACGCTGGTCCGGCACGCGTACGGCGATGCCACCGGCCGGATCTTCCTGATCGCCGCCGCGTGCGCGGTCGTCAGCCTGGTCGCGGTGATCTTCATCGAGGAGGTCCCGCTCCGCAAGACCGTCAACAAGGTCGACGTCGTCGAGGAACTGGTCGAGGACTAAACCTCGGGCGGCTCCAGACCGGTCAGGTCGCGGGTGCGGATGATCGGCGAGCCGACCAGCCAGAGTACGGACAGCAGGCCGCCGGCGGCGGAGACGAGGAGGGTTTCGCGGACACCGATCCAGGTGCCGAGGAACCCTCCGGCGACCGCGCCGAGCGGCCTGATGCCGTAGTTGATGCTGCTGAACGCACCGGAGACCCGGCTCCGCATGGTGTCGTGGCAGACCGCGGCCTGCAACGCGTTCAGCGGTACGTCGAAGCACATCACCGCGAACGCCCCGACGAACTCGGCCACCGCCAACGCGACTGCCTTCAGCCAGGTCGGCCCGCCCGCCAGAGCGGCGATCGCGATCGAGCTCGGGAACACGACGGCGCCGAACGCGATCACCGGACCGGCACCGAACCGGCGGCTGAGCGGGGAGGCACTGACCGCACCGAGCAGGCCGCCCGACGCGCCGATACCGAACGCCAGGCCGATGACCCCCGCGGACAGCCCGAGGATGCGGCTCGCGAACAGCACGAGCAGCGCCGTACTCATCAGGTTGAAGAAGTTCACGGTGGTCGCACAGCCCAGGCTGCGGCTGATGTACGGGTGCCTCAGCACGTAACGCATCCCGGCCGCCGCCCGGCGAAGCATCGGCTCGCCGGACTCCTCCGCCGGACCCGGCTCGATCTTCAGCCGGCCGAGCTGTACCGCCGAGAACACGAACGTGAGCGCGTCGACGAAGATCGCGACCGGCGCCGTCAGCCACTGCACCAGCAGACCGGCGACGGCAGGCCCGCCCATGAACGAGATCGACCGGGTCGCGGACAGCTTGCTGTTCGCTTCGAGGTACTGCTCACGATCCACCAGCCGGACGAAGAACGACGCGTACGCCGTGTTGAACACGACGTGCGCCGTACCGGCGAGGATCGCGATCGCGTACAAGTGGCCGAGGGCAAGGAAACCGGACCAGTACGCGACCGGCAGCGTGAGCAGCAGCACCGTCCGGGTGAGGTCGGCGGCGATCATCAGCGGGCGCTTGTCGCGGCGGTGGTCGACCCAGGTGCCGATGAACAGCGACGCGATGTTCGGCAGCCAGACCGCCGCGGTCAGGAAGCCGACCTGGCTGGGGGAGGCGTCCAGCATCGTGACCGCGATCAGCGGCAGCGCCAGCTCCGTGATCCGGTCGCCGAACTCGGAGACACCCTGCGCGGACCAGAATCGGCGGAACCGTAGGTCGCGCCAAAGGCTCGTGGCGGCGAGCGCCTTCATTCGGAATCCGTTGCTTCGGGCAACGACAGCCGGATGTGCCGAACCGGCCTGGCGTCGTCCGGTACCTCGTCGGTGCCGTAGCGCTGGATGTACGGAGCGAGCAGTTGCTCGATCGCCGACTCGATGGCCTCGGCCTCGGCGGGGTTGACGACGAGCAGGGTGTTCGCGGACCCGGCCAGCCGGCTCCACTCCGGCTCGAGACGCGGCTCCATGTCGACGAGCCAGCTCTGGGCGGCCTCGAGCGCCTGGTTCATGATCTCGGCGCGCAGCAGCCGGCCGGCCTCGGCGTCCTCGGGCGTGCTCGGCATGTCGTACCGGAACCCGCGGGCGACGGCGTACCACCAGCGTTGCCGGCGGTCGGAGCCGCTCGGCGGTGGGCCGTCGTTGACCAGCCCGAATCCGGCCAGGTGCCGCAGGTGCCAACTGGTCACGGAGGGGGAGGCGCCGACGTGTTCGGACAGTTGGGTTGCGGTCGCGGGACCGTGGCGTTGCAGGTAGCTGAGCGCGGAGAGCCGGACCGGATGCGCGAGCGCGCGCATCGCCTGCGGGTCGGTGATCTCGAAATCGCCGTACGGATTCCTGAGAGACATGTTTCGAGAGTAGTCTCTCAGATCTCCCGGAGGCAAGGTTATGGACCTGCAGGCAGGCAGAACCCACCTTTTCGAGGGTGCTTCGACACTGTTTCGGGGGTTATGCCTGCCTGCAGGAACACCGCGTCCAGATGTCGCTGATCAGGTCCGGGCGCATGCCGACGGCGGTGTAGAGGGCGAGCGCCGGGGTCGGGTTGTTGGTGTCCACGTGCAGGATCGTGCCGGAGCGACCGGCGGCGGAGTCGACGGCGAAGGCGTTGCGCAGCAGGTACTTGGCCAGGCCGCGTCCGCGGGCGGACGGCACGACGTCGAGCCTTCCGACGTACCCGCAGTTGTCGGTGCTGACGACGTTGTCGTTGCACTCGGTCATCCCGACCGCCTGCCCGGCGCGCTCGACGATCGTCACCTGCGGCCAGTCGAACGTCGACCGGCTCTCCCGCGACGCCACCCACTCCTCGTACGGCCGCGGCAGTGTCCCGGGCTGCTCCGCGAACGCCTCCATCAGTACGGCGTGCGCCGCCCGCCGACTCGCCTCATTCAGAGCTCCACGCCGAACAACAATCCCCTCCGGCACGTCGACCGCCGGCACCGCACCGTCGAACGCGATCCGCATCCGCTGCACCGACGTCCCAACCACATACCCCCGCGCAGCAAGAACACCCCCGAGCAACTCGTCCTGCCGAACCACCCCCACCCGCACCACAACCCCCCACCCGCCAACCGCGCGCTCAGCGCCCGCCGCGCGCGCTTCCGCCTTTTCCAGGAGCCAGTGGAGGATGGCGGGGTCGGGGCTGAGGATGTCGACGACTACGTGGGAGCCGGCGGTGATTGGGACTGCGGTGGCTGAGCCGGCGAAGTTGTGGGGGCCGGACACCAGCCAGCTGTCGGTGGTCAGGTTGGTGCCGGGGTCGCGGAGGTAGTTCGCGACGTCCTCGGCGCTGTGCTTCGCGAACCCGAGCAACGCGGAGGTGTGCTCCGCGGACCGCGCAGCGATCAGCCCCGCGTCCTCCAGTCGCATCGCCCGCCAGGTGTAACCGGCGGGCAGGCTCATACGGCGACCTCGAGTCGCCAGACCTCCATCACCAGCACGGCCTGCATCCCGACCGACAGGTACACGCCGAGCGCCGGCGTCGGGTTGTTGGTGTCGACGTGCAGGATCGTCCCGGCCCGCCCGTTCGCGGCATCCACCGCGAACTGGTCCCGCAGCAGGAACTTCGCGAGCCCCCTCCCACGAGCCTTCTCGAGTACGGCGAGCCGCCCGACGTACCCGCAGTCCTCGTCCTCGACGAACTGGTCGTTCGCGGCCAGCATCGCGACCGCCTCGCCGTCCACCTCGAGCAACGTCAGCTGCGACCAGTCGAACGCCGAGTGGTTCTCCTGCGACGCCTGCCACTCCTCGAACGACCGCGGCGTGAACCCGAACTGCCCGTCGAAGGCCGCATTCAGTACGCCGTGCGCAGCCCGCCGACTCGCCTCGTCGGGCGTACCCCGGCGCACCGTCACCCCGGCCGGCACCTCCGGCGCAGCAACCGGACCGTCGTGGACGATCCGCATCCGATGGAAGACCGTCCCGCGCGCGTAGCCGTACCCCGCCAGCCGGTCGCGGCGCGCGGTGTCGGCCTGGTACGCGACCGCGTCGAGCTGTACGACGCTCTGCCCGTACTCGCGCCCGAGCTCCCGCGCCCGCTCCTCGACCCGGTCGAGCAGCCACCGCTCGAGTGCCAGGTCGTCGGCGACCACGTCCTGGTCGAGCTGCCGGCGATCGCCCTTGCCCGCGACCCAGCCGAAGCCGGCCGGCCGGTCGCCCTCGAAGACCAGCCAGCCGTCGCGGGCGGGGTCGAACGACTCGTCGGTGAGGCCGTCCACCGCGTCGTCGAGCGTCCAGTCCGCGAACCCGATCACCGAGGTGTTGTAGGCGGACACCAGCTCGAGGATCGTCCGCGCGTCCTCCGTCGTTGGCGGGCGGACGGTGTACTTCTCAGGCAGTACGGCGGTCATCCGCCCATCGTGGTGAACGACCGCCGTACTGTCCATGTGATTAACGGCGATCAACAGGCCTTGTCCCACTCCGATTCACACGTCGTCGGCGCGGTCCGCACACTGGCGACGGCGGCCGGTGGTGACTGGTCGGACCACGAGGCGAGCGTGACGCCGACCGCGTCCTCGATCGAGCGCGGGCTGACCAGGTAGTTGTTGCTGATCATCGAGAACACCAGCTTCCGGCCGTCCTTGTCGGTGACGTATCCGGACAGCGACGTCACCCCGGTGAGCGAGCCGGTCTTGCCGTGCAGGTTGTTGGCGGCCGGCGTGTTCTGCATCCGGCTGCGCAGCGTGCCGCCGACGAACCGGTTCGGGTTGCCCGCGATCGGCAGCGCGTCGTACCACTGCTTCCACCACGACTCCTTCTGCGCACCGATCAGTACGTCGGTGATCGAGTCGGCCGTGACATTGACCTTCCGGGACAGGCCGGAGCCGTCCGACAGCCGGATCCGGCTGGTGTCGACGCCGAGCGTCTTCGCGTACTTCGTCACCACGTCGAGGCCGGCCGGCCAGCTGCCGTCGGCTTCCGCGACCGCGCCCATCGTCTTGACGAGCGTCTCGGCGTGCATGTTGTTGGAGAGCTTGAGGAACGGCGTGAGCAGTTCGCCGACCGTCATCGACTCGTCCCGGGCCAGCCGGCCGGCGCCGGCCGGGGTCGCAGCGTTCTTGATCCTGCCGGCGACCGTGATGCCCTGCGCGGCGAGCGCCCGCCGGAACACGTCGCCGGCATACAGCTCAGGCTCCCAGACGGTCACCCAGTCCTGCTCGACCGCGGACCCGAGCGGCATCGAGCCGGTGATCCGGACGACGTTCGTGCCGTGGTCGCGGTCGACGCTGATCGTGTTCGCGGAGCCGGCCGCGCCGGTGGTCGCGGTGTTGACCAGCTTGAGTACGCCGTTCGCCGGTACCAGGTCGAGCTTCACCGGAGCGCCCGCGGCGGCACCGGGACGGCTCTCGACGATCGCCGTACCGGAGTCGTAGTCGGTGTTCGGCGCCAGCGTCAGCGCGGAGATCTGCGCGTTGTAGTAGTACGGCTCGTCGTCCCAGGCCCAGCTGTCGCCGAGGCGGACGTGGTCGAAGTACGTGTCGTCCGCGACCAGGTCGCCGAAGACCCGCCGGACGCCGGCTGCCTTGAGCTGTTTCGCCAGGCCGACGTAGTCCGACTCGAGCGCGGTCGGGTCGCCGTACCCCTTGAGGTAGAGGTCACCGAGCAGCAGGCCACCGCGGACGGGTGCGGTGGCGAGGACGTCGGTGTGGAAGCGGTACGACGGGCCGAGCGTGTGCATCGCGGCCGTCGAGGTGAACAGCTTGGTGTTCGACGCGGGCAGCAACCGCTCGGCGCCGTTCTTGTCGTACAGCGTCTCGCCGGTGGTCGCGTCCCGCACCACGAGCGCGACCTGCGAACCGTCGTACCGGCTGTCGTTCAGCAGCCCGTCGAGCCGCTGCTGCAGAGGCGTCGCTTGTACGGCGGTCGGCGCCGCGGCGGACTGACCGACAAAGCCGCCGGTGACGGCGGCGACCGCGGCCACGGCGGCCACCATCCCGCGCCCCGACATTCTCGGTAAAAGACTCACGAGACACTCCCTTGATCCAGGCGGAAATCAACTAGCGGGAGTCTCTACCCCGGGTTCGCCCGGGTCCAGGGATGGAAGAAAAAAGATGGAAGGGGGTGCCTCTCAGGTGAATCGATGTAAAAGTGGGGATCCACAGGTATCCGCCCCACCTGAGGAGTCAACCGTGAAACGACTTCTGGCGGCCGTGCTGGCCGTCTTCAGCATCTCGACCTTCCTCTCGCCGGCCGTTCACGCGGCGACTACCGCGGCCGTCTTCCCGAGCGAGATCATCGGCGAGAACTTCCCCGACCCGGACGTCTTCGAGCAGAACGGCACCTGGTACGCGTACGCGACCAACGGCAGCCGCGGTACCGTCCCGGTCGCCACCGCGCCGAGCGCCAACGGCCCGTGGACGATCCGCGGCGACGCGATGCCCGGCGGCCCGTCCAGCGCCTGGGCCCAGCCCGGCCGCACCTGGGCGCCGGACGTCTACCCGAACCCGGACGGCACCTACACGCTCACGTACACCGCCTGGCACAAGGCGTCCGGCAGGCAGTGCATCGGCGTCGCCACCGCCACCAGCCCGCTCGGCCCGTTCCAGCCGGTCGGTACGGCGCCGTTGATCTGTCCGCTCGACATCGGCGGCGCGATCGACCCGAACACGTTCGTCGCGAACGACGGCACCCGGTACCTGGTCTGGAAGAACGACGGCAACGCGGTCAGCCAGCCGTCGACGCTCTGGCTCACCAAGACCGCGAACAACGGCCAGACCGTGGTCGGCGGCAACACCGCGATGCTGACGTCGAGCGGCATCATCGAGGCGCCGGACCTGGTGCAGCGCGGCTCGCAGTACGTGCTCTACTTCTCCGGCGGCGGGTACAGCGACTGCAACTACCTGACCTCCTACGCAACGTCGAAGAGCCTCGGCGGTCCGTGGACCACGGCGTACCGGCCGCTGATGACGACCGCGACGTTCGACAGCCACGTCTGCGGGCCGGGTGGCGCGGACTTCGTCGGCGACAAGGTGTTCATGCACGGCTGGGTGAACGGCGGCCGGCACCTGTACGTCGCGGACGTCGGGTACGCGAACGACTACCCGGTGGTCCGCGGCAGCCGGGTCCGGACCGAAGCTGAGCGCGGGACGCTCAACCACTGCTGGGTCCGTTCGAACGCGGCCGGCGCGTCGGACGGCAAGGTGGTCGCGTACATCGACTACGCGGACTCGTGGGTGGAGAACACGGTGTTCGCCCCGGTCGCCGGCAGCTACACGCTGTACGTCGGGTACGCCAACGGTTCGGCGTCGACCGCAAGCCACGGTCTCGTTGTCAACGGCAACAACGCGGGCTCGGTCAGCTACCCGGTCACCGGATGGGACAACTGGCACGAGAGCGCGGTGCCGATCACGCTGAACGCCGGGTGGAACACGATCCGGCTGACCAAGGGCACGCTGTACACGGAGGTCGACTACCTCGAGGTGCAGTAGAGCTGTCGTAGCGACCCCGTAGTCTCGTACTGCACCGTGAATCTCAGCGGGCACTACGGGGAAGCAGGCGATGGCGAAACCACCAGAACAGGTGTCGAAGACCCGGCGACGACGTCCGGTATGGCTGGATCTCCGCCGTACCGGACGTGGCCTGGGAGCGATGCTGTACGGCGGGCTCGCGTCGCTGATCACGCTCACCCTCACGTTCTGGCTGCTGCCGCAGATCAGCAGCGACGGCCGGCTGCCGATCTTCCGGCTGGTCGTGCTGCTGGCGGTGTTCTCGGTGCTGATGCGCTGGATCCTGTCCGGGATCGCGATCCTGATCGGGTCGATCGGCGTCCTGGTCGGCGGCCTGCTGTCGCAGTTCGCGGTCGTGTATCTCGGGATCACCGTCGACCCCGGCGTGGACCTGCACGGCGGGGTCGAGGCGCCGGTGCTGGTGTCGATCGTGATGTCGTCGATCAGCGCGTTCGTCGGCTGGGTCGCGTACGCCGGCAGCGACGACGCGTACGTCGCCGAGGTGATGCGGGTCGTGCACCGCCGCGCCCGGCGGATCCAGCCGGCGCCGAAGACCGGGATGCTGATCGTCCAGCTCGACGGCCTGTCCGCCCCGCTGCTGAACTGGATGGTGCTGGCCGGCAACCTGCCGAACCTCGGCGGCTGGATCCGGGACGGGAACCACTCGCTGCAGACCTGGCACACCGGCGTACCGGCGACCACGCCCGCGAGCCAGGCGGGCATCCTGCACGGCGGCTCGATGCACATCCCGGCGTTCCGGTGGTACGAGAAGGAGACCGGCCGGGTGATGGTCACCAACCGGGTCCGGGACGCGGCGGAGATCGAGAAGCGGATGTCGACCGGGCGCGGGCTGCTCGCCGACGGCGGCGTCAGTATCAGCAACAACTGGTCCGGCGACGCCGAGAAGTGCGAGCTGGTGTTCAGCCAGGCCGCCCTGCCGAACAGCCGCAGCCGGGGCTACATCCGGTTCTTCTCCAGCCCGCAGGGCGCCGCGCGCGGCCTGATCCTGTGCGTCGCGGAGGTGATCAAGGAGCTGCACCAGGCCCGCCGGCAGCGCGTCCGGCACCTGGTCCCGCGGGTGAAGCGCGGCGGCGGGTACATCTTCCTGCGCGCGATCACCAACGTCCTGCTCCGCGACCTGAACGTCTCGCTGATCACCGACGAGCTGGTCAAGGGCACGCCGGTGGTCTACTGCGACTTCGTCGACTACGACGAGGTCGCGCACCACGCCGGACCGACCCGCGCCGAGTCGCTGCAGACCCTGGAGGGCCTGGACCGGGTGCTCGGTGCGCTGCAGCGGATCATCGACATCCTGCCGCACTCGTACGAGATCGTCGTACTGTCCGACCACGGCCAGAGCCAGGGCTCGACCTTCCTGCAGCGGTACGGCCGGACTCTCGCCGAGGTGGTCGACGACCTCGTCGACACCACCAAGGAGCCGGTCGCGGCGGTCGGCAAGTCCGAGGGCTGGGGGCCGGTGAACGCGTTCCTGACCGAGCTGACGATGCGCCGCAGCGTCGCCGGATCGGTGACCCGGAAGGCGTTGCACGTGAAGGCCGGCGAGGTCGAGCTCGGCCCGAAGGACTGCGAGCCGCCGGTCGCCGCGGACGAGCAGATGGTCGTCACCGCGTCCGGCAACCTGGCGCTGATCTACCTCGCGACCACACCCGGCCGGGTGCCGCTGGAGGAGATCGAGCTGCTGCACCCGAAGCTGATCCCGGGGCTCGCGACGCATCCCGGCATCGGGTTCGTGGTGGTCGACTCGCTGGCCGAAGGCCCGGTCGCGATCGGCCGGGCGGGCGTCCGGGTACTGCGGACCGGGCGGGTCGAGGGGGCGGACCCGTTGACGCAGTTCGGCGAACTTGCTGCCGCCTCGATGCTCCGGCAGGCGGGGATGCCGCACAACGGGGACCTCGTCGTGGTCAGCCGGCTGGACGAGTACACCCATGAGGTGGCGGCGTTCGAGGAGCTCGTCGGATGCCACGGCGGGATCGGCGGCTGGCAGACCGAGGCGGTGCTGGTGCATCCGAGCCGCTGGGTGCTCACCGAGCCTCCCGTAGGCTCGGACGCGGTACATGAGGTGCTGATCGGCTGGCTGGAGAAGCTGGGGCAGCGCAAGGACCAGCGGGAACCGGTCGAGTCGAAAGTGAAGGCCTGAAGCGTGCGGGTGACATGCGAGTGACGTGCGAGTGACATGCGAGTGACATGCGAGTGACATGGTGGGGCCATGCCACCACCACGATCGAGGCGGACGGCACGCGGCTTCTCACGGACCCGGTGCTGACCGCGCGGATCGCGCATCTGCGTCGCCGGCGCGGGCCGTCGCCGCTGCCCGCGGCGGGGGAGTGCGACGCGGTCCTGGTGTCGCACCTGCATGCCGATCACCTGCATCTGACGTCGTTTCCGTTCATCTCGCCGGACGCCGCGCTGGTGGTGCCGCGCGGTGCCGCGAAGCTGATCCACGCCGACGGCGGCCCGCTGTACTCGGACCGCTGCATCGAGGTTGCTCCCGGCAACCAGATCAAGATCGGGTCGCTGGAGATCAGCGTCGTCACGGCCCACCACGACGGCCGCCGGCTGCCCTGGTCGTCGTACGCCGCGCCCGCGGTCGGGTACCGGATCGACAGCTCGCCGAGTGTCTGGTTCGCCGGGGACACCGACCTGTACGACGGTCTCGCGGCCGAGGCCGGGCCGGTCGATCTCGCGCTGGTGCCGGTCGGCGGCTGGGGGCCGTCGCTGGGTCCGGGGCACCTGGACCCGGTCCGTGCCGCGGAGGCGGTGCGGCGGGTCGGTGCGACGACCGCGGTGCCGGTACATTTCGGGACGTTCTGGCCGATCGGCCTCGACTGGGTCAAACCGGAGCTGTTCCTGCCACCGGGGGAGAGGTTCAAGACCGCGATGACCGACGTCGACCCTGGAGTGAAGGTCGAGGTTCTGACGCCGGGCGGGTCACTCGAGGTTCCTGCATGACCGGGGACGCCACATTCGACCTCTGGTACTTGTTCGCGCTGGCCGGGGCGGTGCTGATCGGGGCGGTGCTGCCGGTGCTGCCGACGGGTGCCGCGGTGTCCGCGGGCGCCGTACTGGCGTCGCACGGCCACCCGATCGGGCTGGTCGGCGTACTGATCGCAGGCGCGGCCGGGGCGTATGTGGGGGACCTGATCGTGTACGCCGGGTGCCGGTTCGGCGGTGAGCGGCTGGCGAAACGGATCGGGTGGTTGCGGGACAACGCGTCGCTCGACGCGCTCAAGGACCGCCTGGCCGAGCACGAGATCAGCGTGCTGCTCACCTCGCGGCTGATCCCGGGCGGCCGGGTTCCGGTGCTGCTCGCCGCGGGGCTCGCCGGGTACCGGTGGGAGCGGTTCGCGCTCGTCGACCTGGCCGCGTCGTCGTTGTGGTCGGCGGTCTACATGGCGATCGGTCTGCTCGGCTACGTGCTCTTCGACGAGCCGTGGCAGGGCGTGCTGGCGGCGATCGTGCTGGTGATCCTCACGACCGTCGCGAGCACGCTCATCCAGCGCGCCCGGCGGCGGTCACAGACCGAATGACGCGTTGCGGAGGTGCTCCACAGCCTCCGCCTCACCGTCGAGCTGTACGTCGGCCACCGCCTGCCGCCCGCTGCAGAACAGTGTCAGCTCGGCGGGCTCACCGGTCACCGTGACCGAGCCGAGCGCGGTCGGCTGCTTCGCGACGATGCTCGTACCGTCGGGCCGCGCCAGCACCATGCCGGTCGGTGACTTGCGGGCCATCGACTTCGCCGCCAGCTTGATCCCCTTCCACAGGCCCTCCTGCTGATCGGCCGGCAGCGTGCGGATCTCGTACGACGGCTGGGCGCGGCGGACGTCCTCGTGGTGGATGAAGTACTCCGCGGTGTTGATCTGGGCACCGAGCTTCGGGACCGCGAACAGCGACACCCGCGGGGGCCCGTTCCGGACCTTGTCGACCACCTCGGGGAACCCGTATCTCTCCTTGGCCCGCTTCATCCGCCGCTCGGTGGTGTCCGCGAGCGCGGAGATCACCAGGCCCGGGCCGGCCATCGGGTCGGATTCGCGGACGTACAGATGGACCGCGAGGTCGTACGCGTCCCAGCCTTCGCAGAGCGTGGGTGCGGCTGGTCCGACCTGATCGAAGAGTTCACACAGAGCGAGTCGTTCTACCCGGCTGTAGTCGGTCACACATCCGATCCTATTCCTCACCTCGCTTCTTTCCTTCCCCTCTCTGATGGGAGGGGAAGGAAAGAAAAGAGGTGAGGAGGAAGCTCCGGGGAATGGCAGAATGTCAATCGTTGTCATGCCTGTGTCCCGTGTATGCACCTGACTGTCCTGGAGCGTGTTTTGCCTGTCCCGAAAGTCCCAGACAAGGGCAGCGTCACCCGGAGAGGTTTCGGGGTGCTGCGGGTCGCGATCTGGGAGGAGCCGGGCATCTTCGCGCTGTCCGTGCTCGCCAGCATGCTGTACGGCGGGATGACCGTGGCCGGCGGCTGGGCGCTCGGCTGGTCCACCGACCACCTGATCCGACCGGCGTTCGAGCGTGGCGACGTCAGCGGCGGCACGATCGCGGCGCTGATCTCGCTGTTCGTCGGGATCGCGATCCTGAACGCGATCGGTGTCGTCGGGCGCCGGCTCGGGGCCGGCGTGATGCAGTTCCGGCTGCAGGCGACGTACCGCCGCCGGGTCACCCGGCAGTACCTGAAGCTCCCGCTCGAGTGGCACCACCAGCACTCCACCGGCATGCTGCTCTCGAACGCGAACGCCGACGTGGAGTCGACCTGGTTCGTGATCGCGCCGCTGCCGATGGCGATCGGCGTGATCGCGATGCTGGTGTTCGCGACCGTCGCGATGTTCGCCGCCGACGCGTGGCTGGGGCTGGTCGGCTGCCTGGTGTTCCCGCTGGTGTTCGTCGCGAACGTGATCTTCCAGCGGTACCTGCAGCCGCTCGCGACCCGCGCGCAGCAGCTCCGCGCGGACGTGTCCGAGGTGGCGCACGAGTCGTTCGACGGCGCGCTGGTGGTGAAGACGCTGGGCCGGGAGGCGGCCGAGACCGAGCGCTTCCGCGAGCCGACGTACGCGCTCCGGGACGCGAACATCGCGGTGAACAAGGCCCGCGGCATGTTCGACCCGGTGATCGACGGCCTGCCGCGGCTCGGCGTGCTCGCCGTACTGCTGGTCGGCGTCGCGCGGGTGCGGTCCGGCGGCGCGGACGCCGGTGACGTGGTCCAGGTCGCGTTCCTGTTCACGCTGATCGGGTTCCCGATCCGGGCGCTCGGCTGGGTGCTCGGCGAACTCCCGCGGTCGGTCGTCGGCTGGGACCGGGTGCAGCGCGTGCTGACCGCCGAGGGCGGGATGGCGTACGGCGCGGCGCGGCTGACGTCGGCGAAGGCGGCCCGGCTGCAGGTGGCCGGCGTCCGGTTCGGGTACCTCCCGGAGCGCGACGTACTCGCCGGAGTCGACTTCACCGTCGAGCCCGGCCGGACCGTCGCGGTTGTCGGGCCGACCGGGTCCGGGAAGTCGACGATGACCACGCTGCTGACCCGGCTGGTCGACCCGGAGCAGGGCGCCGTGAAGGTCGACGGGGTCGACCTGCGAGAGCTGGCGCGCGACGAACTGGCCGGCTCGGTCGCGCTGGTGGCGCAGACCGCGTTCCTGTTCGACGACACGATTCGCGGGAACATCACGCTCGGTGGCGAATACACCGACGACGACGTGTGGGACGCGCTGCGGATCGCCCAGGGCGACGGCTTCGTGAAGGCGCTGCCGGACGGCCTGGACACCAAGGTCGGCGAGCGCGGTACGACGCTGTCCGGCGGTCAGCGGCAGCGGATCGCGCTGGCCCGCGCGCTGGTCCGGCGGCCGCGGCTGCTGATCCTGGACGACGCGACGAGCGCGGTCGACCCGCAGGTCGAGGCGAGGATCCTGGCCGGGCTGCGTTCCGCGGTGCACGACGATGCTGGGGCGGCGACGACCGTCCTGGTGATCGCGTACCGGAAGGCGACGATCTCGCTGGCCGACGAGGTGCTGTTCCTGGACGAGGGCCGGATCCAGGCGCACGGCTCGCACACCGAGCTGCAGGCGTCGACGCCCGCGTACCGGGACCTGGTGGACGCGTACGAGAAGGACGCCGAACGCCGCGAGGAAGAACTGGAGGCGTCCACGTGATCGAGCGAAGCGAGTTCACCGGTGAGCACAGCAGCGACACGCGCTCATCCACGCCCGGAGCGAAGCGAGGACGTGGATGAGCGCGGCTGAAGCGAGTCGGTTGGACCATGGTGACAACGCCGGTGGTCTGCAGACTCTGAAGGACGGCCTGAAGGTTTCGCCGGAGCTGGCGCGGGGGTGGTGGCTGACCGGGATTCTCGCGCTGACGATGACAGCCGGGCGGATCGTCGTACCGATCGCTGTCCAGCAGACCATCGACAAGGGGCTGTCCGGGCCGAAGGGTCCGAACATGTCCTACGTCGCCTGGATGTGCCTGGTGTGTGCGCTCGGCGTGATCCTCACCGCGGGCGCGTCGTACCTGACCACCGTGCGGCTGGCGGTCAACTCGGAGTCCGGGTTGGCGACGATGCGGATCAAGGCGTTCCGGCACGTGCACGACCTGCCGGTGCTGACCCAGAGCACCGAGCGCCGCGGCGCGCTGGTCAGCCGGGTGACGTCGGACGTCGACACGGTGTCGCAGTTCCTGCAGTTCGGCGGGTTCATCTTCCTGGTCAGCATCGGGCAGATGTTCCTCGCGACGATCGTGATGTTCTTCTACTCGTGGCAGCTCGCGCTGGTGGTGCTGGTCTGCTTCGTCCCGCTGTTCGGCAGCCTGAAGTACCTGCAGCGCGCGATGTCGGCGGCGTACGGCGTGGTTCGGGCGAAGGTCGGCGAGATGCTGTCCGCGATCGCGGAGCCGGTGGTCGGCGCGCAGGTGGTCCGCTCGTACGCGATCGAGCAGCGCACCCAGGACCGGATCGACGCCTCGATCGAGGACTACCGGAAGACCGCGACCCGGGCGCAGACGATCACCGGCGTGACGTTCTCGATCGGCGGTCTGGCCGCGGGGCTGGCGAACGCCGGCGTCCTCACGGTCGGCGTACTGCTCGGCGTGGACAAGCAGGCGACGCTGGGCGAGCTGCTCGCGTTCATGTTCCTGGTGGCGCTGTTCTCGGACCCGGTGCAGATCGCGACGCAGGTGCTGACCGACGCGCAGAGCGCGTTCGCCGGCTGGCGGCGGGTGCTCGGCGTGATCGCCACGCCCGCCGACGTCGCGGACCCGGGCGAGGACGGCGTGCGGCAGGCCCGCGGGCCGATCACGGTGGAGTTCGACGACGTCGACTTCGCGTACCCGGAGGGCGAGCTGGTGCTGCGGGACGTCGACGTCCGGATCGAGCCGCGGCGCCGGGTCGCGGTCGTGGGCGAGACGGGGTCGGGCAAGACGACGTTCGCGAAGCTGCTCACCCGGCTGATGGACCCGACCTCCGGGGAGGTCCGGCTGGACGGGGTGGACGCCCGGAAGATCTCCTTCGACTCGCTGCGGGAGCGGGTCGTGATGGTGCCGCAGGACGGGTACCTGTTCGACGCGTCGCTGGCCGACAACGTGCGGTTCGGGCGGCCGGAGGTGACGGACGCGGAGCTGCTCACCGCGTTCGGGTCCCTCGGGCTGACGGACTGGCTGGAGTCGCTGCCGGACGGGCTCGACTCGCCGGTCGGTCAGCGCGGCGAGTCGCTGTCCGCGGGCGAGCGGCAACTGGTCGCGCTGGTCCGCGCGAACATCGCAGACCCGGATCTGCTGGTGCTCGACGAGGCGACCTCGGCGGTCGACCCCGGGACCGAGGTCCGGGTGAACGCGGCGCTCGAGCGGCTGATGGCCGGCCGTACGTCGGTCACGATCGCGCACCGGTTGTCGACGGCCGAGGCCGCGGACGAGGTCCTGGTGTTCGACGAGGGTGCTGTCGTGGAACGTGGTCCGCACGCCGAGCTGGTTGCGGCGGGCGGGGTCTATGCGCGGCTGCACGACAGCTGGGTCGCGCAGCGCAACGCGGTGTGAGGTACCGAAGAACGGGCAGTCCTCCCCGCCGGGAGCCGTGGTCACGCTCAGCGTGAGCTGCCGACGGGCGAGGACGGTCAGTACTGCCCGTTCTTCGGTACGGGATCAGGCGGTCGGCGCCGCAGCGTTGCTGGGCCCCGGCTGCGGGACCAGCAGGAACTCGACACCACCCTTGTCGTCCACAGCGGCGTCCAGGATCTTGTCGTCGAGCGCGTTCGCGGCGTTCTGCTCGAGGAAGACCCGGGCACCCGCCTCCTCGACGACCTGGTCTCCCGGCTGCGGAGCCTCGGTCGTGGTCACCGCGAGCGCCGGATCCGCCGGGTTCTCCTGCGAGATCCGCACCCCGGCCCCCGCCGGCGCGCCCTCGACCCCGGTGATGCTCTTGATCACCAGCGTCGCGTTCTCTGTCAGGGTCAGCACAGCCCACTCCATCCGTCGGTTGTCATAGCCCCCGCCCCGTGCCCCTTCCCCCGATCGACAAACCCTCACCTTGGGCACCCACCAGTCATCAGCGGATCCCGAGAACGGTTGACCCGGGCCCAAGGTCACGCGGCGTCGGCGTGTGGGGGTGGTGCCGCGCGCCAGACGGGCGGCTCGGCGGTGCGGGAGTCGCCGCGCGCGAAGGCCGCTCGAAAGCGTGCGATGAGGTCCGACCGTGGATCGACGACGTCCTCCCAGCCGAAGTGGACCAGCTCGACGCCGCGGTCGCTGAGCCGCTGGTCACGACGATGGCTCCTGCGCAGCAGCCGCCGGCGTTCCTGCGGGCTGCTCGCCTCGTACTTCGCCAGCCCGTCGGCCTCCCCGACGGTACGGAACCAGGGCCACCAGAAGTCCACCCTCTCGGGCATCCAGCCGAAGCCGTCGAAGAACTGAACCTGCAGGATCGGCGGAGGCAGACCGCCCGCGGCGAACCTGGCCCGGGCGATCGACTCCAGGGGTGACTCCGACGCGGAGTCGCCGAACGCGATGGCCGACAGCGCTCTCCGGCTGCCGGGCCAGTGCTGCTGGTGTTCGGCCACCGCGCGCAGGTCCGCCGTCGTCGTCCCACTCCGCAGTGCGGCGTCGACTGTGACGATCGACTCATGCAGCGGCAGCTCCCGCGTGAGGTCGACGACGCTCCGGGCCACGCTGGTGACGGGCAGCCACCCGTGATGTGACAGGTCGGCAACCGTCAGACCCGCACGCCGTACGACGATGTCCGGGCGGCGTTGATTGCGCGGGGCCTCCGGCGGCCGGGTCAGCCAGGTGGCGTCGATCGGGGCCGAGCTCCCGCGGTCGGTCCACACGGGGATGCCGGCCAGGCGGGCGGCGCTGAAGTGGCTCACAACCGATCCCGGGTAGGCGGCCTGGGCACAGGCGATCACCGCGACCTGCTCGTCGAGACGTCCGTCGACGTAATGGCCGTGATGGTGTCGCAGTGCTCCGCGCCGGACGAGCCGACGAAGGTCGGCATCCCCCAGCCCGACCTCGCGGAGCGCCGCCCGCCGCTGCGGAGTCCGCGCGACCACCAGCAGCCGCTCGCGCACGCCGTACCCAAGCCGATCCATCCCCCAACCCTGCCCCCCACCCCGCCCGACCGCACCCCCGGCGATCCGAACCTGTGGAAAACCCTCTTTGGGCACCGGCCAACCGAATCTGGCCGACGAGTTTGGTTGGCGGGTGCTCAAGGTCGGGGTGGAGTGGTTGGTGGGAGCTCAAAGTGGGGTGCGGAGGAGCCGGGGATGGTGTGGGATCGGGGTATGGCGATCGAGTTGAGTACTGCGGGGACCGATGAGCTGGGTGACGTGGTGGCGGTGCTGCGGGAGTGGACGCGGGAGGACGTGCCGCTGCAGTTGCATCCGGGGGATCTGGGGTGGTTCTGGCGGTTCGGGGGCGAGCGGACGGCGGCGGCGACCCGGGTCTGGCGGCGGGACGGGGAGATCGTCGCGGTCGGGATGCTGGACGAGCCGGACTGGGTGCGGATGGCGATCGCGCCGGACGCGCAGCGCGACGAGGAGCTCGCGGAGCGGATCGCGGCGGACGTCGCGGACCCGGCGACCGGTGTGCTGATCGAGGGCAAGGTGTACGTCGAGACGCCGATGGGCGCGCTGGTCCAGGACCTGCTGTTCAAGGACGGCTGGAACGCGGACGCCCCGTGGGTCCCGGTCTGCCGTGACCTGACCGGCCCGGTGCCGGACCCGGGCGCCCGGGTCGACGTGATCGGCGCGGAGGAGGCGCACGAGCGGACCGCCGTCCAGCGGGCGTCGTTCACCGGGTCCACGTTCACGAACGAGCGCTGGTTCGCGATGTCCGACGGCCTGCCGTACGCCGACGCGCGGTGCCTGGTGCTGCGCAACGACATCGGTGAATCGGTGGCGGCCGCGACCGTGTGGTCGGCCGGGGCGGGACGCCCGGGCTACATCGAGCCGATGGGCGTCCACAGCCTGCATCGCGGCCGCGGGTACGGCACCGCGATGGTCCTCGCCTGTGCGCGGGCACTGCAGGAGCTGGGCTCGTCCAGCATCTACACGGTCACGCCGGCCACCAACGTCGGCGCGGTCGCGACGTACCAGGCCGCGGGACTCGAGCCGCTGGAGGAGATCCGCGCCCAGTACCGCGAGGCCTAGCCGGCCGCGACGTCGTCCGCGGCCCGCAGCACGCGCAGGATGTTGCCGCCGGCAAGCTTTCCGAGGTCCTCGTCGCTCCAGCCGCGGTCGGCCAGCGCCGTGAACAGCACCGGGTACGACGCGACGTCCGGCAGCTCGACCGGGAAGTCCGGGCAGCCGTCGTAGTCGCCGCCGACCCCGATGTGGTCGATCCCGGCGACTTCCCGGACATGCTCGACGTGCGCGACCACGTCCGCCAACGTGGCCTGCGGCCGCGGCCGGCCGACCAGCTCCTCGATCTGCTCCCGGTGCTCCGGGCTGTACAGCTGCAGGCCGGCCTCCTTCGCCTTGGGCTGTGCCTCGTCGACCCACTCGGCATACGCCGCGGACACGAACATGGGGACGAAGGTCACCATGCAGACGCCGTCGTTGCCGGCCAGCGTCTCCAGCACGTCGTCGGGCGCGTTCCGCGGTACGTCGCAGACCGCGCGGGCCGACGAGTGGCTGAAGATCGCCGGTGCGTTGGTCACCCGGAGCGCGTGCCGCATGGTGTCGGCGGACACGTGCGAGAGGTCGACCAGCATGCCGATCCGGTTCATCTCCCGGACCACCTGCTCGCCGAACTCGTTCATCCCGCCGAGCACCGGCTCGTCGGTCGCCGAGTCCGCCCAGGACACGTTGTCGTTGTGCGTCAGCGTCATGTACCGGACGCCGAGCGCCCGCATCACCCGCAGTACGCCGAGCGACTCACCGATCGAGTGGCCGCCCTCCATCCCCATCAGCGACGCGACCCGGCCGGCCTTGATCGCGGCCTCAACGTCGTCGGCGGTGTCCGCGAGCTGCAGGTCGTCGGGGAACCGCTCGACCAGCCGCCGGACGAAGTCCAGCTGCTCGAAGGTCCGCCGTACGGCGTGCTCGTCCTGCGGCACCCACAGCGACCAGAACTGCCCGCCGACGTGCCCGGTCCGCAGCCGCGGCAGGTCCGTGTTCAGCTGCGGTACGGACCCGGCGAGGTCGTGCGCGTCCAGATCGTACCCGCACAACTCGTAGAACGCGATCGGCAGATCGTTGTGCCCGTCGATCACCGGATGGTCCGCCAGCATCGCCTGAACCCGTGCCTCACTCGTCGTCATGAGGGTCATCTTGTCAGCTGTTTGCGCACCGGAGTTCGTCGGCGCACACCGTTGTCAGGCCCCGACTTGTGATCAGCGACAATGGACGGGTGAACATCGACGAGTTGACCTTCGACGCGGCCGGGCTGATCCCGGCGGTGGTGCAGCAGTACGACACGCGCGAGGTCCTGATGGTCGGCTGGATGAACGCCGAGGCGGTACGCCGTACCGCGGAGACCGGGCGCAGCACGTTCTGGTCCCGCAGCCGGCAGCAGTACTGGGTGAAGGGCGAAACCAGCGGCCACCGTCAGTTCGTCAAGCAGATCCTCGTCGACTGCGACGCGGACACCCTGCTCGTGCTCGTCGACCAGGAAGGCCCGGCCTGCCACACCGGTACTCGCAGCTGCTTCGAGCACGGTGAGATCGAGGTGGCGGCGTGACGTCGGTTCCGGAGCTGGAGACGTTCCGCGAGTACGCGAAGGACCGCCGGGTCATCCCGGTCACCCGCCGGCTGCTGGCCGACGCCGAGACCCCGATCGGGGTGTACGGCAAGCTGGCCGCCGAGCGTGAGGGCACCTTCCTGCTGGAGTCCGCTGAGAACGGCGGCGTCTGGTCGCGGTACTCGTTCATCGGCGTCCGCTCGGCCGCGACGCTGACCGAGCGGAACGGCGAGGCCGTCTGGACCGGCAACCCGCCGGTCGGCCTGCCGCAGACCGGCGACCCGCTGCGGGCGCTCCGCGAGACGGTGGAGATCCTGCACACCCCGCGGCTCCCGGACCTGCCGCCGCTGACCGGCGGCATGGTCGGCTTCCTCGGGTACGACGCCGTCCGCCGGCTGGAGCGGTTGCCGGACACAACGACCGACGACCTCGGGCTGCCCGAGCTGACGTTCCTGTTCGCGACCGACCTGGCCGCCCTCGACCACGAGACCGGCGAGATCTGGCTGATCGCGAACGCGGTCAACTGGGACGACTCCGACGACCGTGTCGACGAGGCGTACGCGGACGCCGTCCGGCGGCTGGACGCGATGGAGCGGGACCTGGCCCGGCCGACCCCGTCGTACGTCGTGCGCGCCGACCGGCAGGCCGAGCCGGACCCGCACCGGCAGCGTTCGAGCGCGGAGTACCGGCAGGCCGTCGAGCACGCCAAGGAGGAGATCCGCGCGGGCGAGGCGTTCCAGATCGTCGTCTCGCAGCGGTTCGAGCTGCCGAGCACGGCGTCCGCGCTGGACATCTACCGGGTGCTCCGCCGGTCGAACCCGAGCCCGTACATGTACCTGGTCCGCCTGGACGGCTTCGACATCGTCGGCTCCAGCCCGGAGGCCCTGGTCAAGGTCACCGAGAACAAGGTGATCCTGCATCCGATCGCCGGCACCCGCCGCCGCGGCGCGACGCCGGAGGAGGACCACGCGCTGGAGGAGGAGCTGCGCGCGGACGCGAAGGAGCGCGCCGAGCACCTGATGCTCGTCGACCTCGGCCGCAACGACGTCGGCCGGGTCTGCGCGCCCGGGACCGTCGAGGTCGTGGACTTCATGGACGTCCGGCGGTACAGCCACGTGATGCACCTCGAATCGACGGTGACCGGGCAGCTCAAGGCCGGCATGACGGCCTTCGACGCGCTCACCGCCGCGTTCCCCGCCGGAACGTTGTCCGGAGCACCCAAGCCACGGGCGATGGAGATCATCGACAAGCTCGAGATCACCCGGCGCGGGGTCTACGGCGGCGTGGTCGGCTACCTGGACTTCGCCGGCGACGCCGACACCGCGATCGCGATCCGGACCGCGGTGCTGCGCGGCGGGACGGCGTACGTGCAGGCCGGTGCCGGGATCGTCGCGGACTCGGACCCGGCCGCCGAGGACGCGGAGTGCCGGACCAAGGCGGCCGCCGTACTGAACGCGATCGCGGTCGCGGGAACGTTCAGTGACATATGAGGGAAGTATGAGATTCCAGCGGATCGTCGACCTGCTCGCCGTCGCGGCGCTCGCCCTGCTCGGTCTGTCGGCGTACCTCACCTGGGTGTCCGCCGACCCGGGGAACGGGCGCAAAGCTGTGGTCTTCACCGGGTACACGATCACCAAGGCACCGGTCACGCTCGCGCTGGCGGGGGTGGTCGCGATCGTCGTCACCAAGCTCGCAGGTACCGTCCTGCGGCGAGTACTGGGCGGTCTGGTCGCGCTCCTCGGGGTGGCGGCGGTCGCCGTTTCCCTGGGCGTCCGCCCGGACGGCCCCGAGCTGAGCAGGTTGCGGCCCGAGTTGAGCGAGGCGGTCACCGACCAGGTCCGGCAGTCCCTGGGGCCGGCGCCGTGGTTCGCTCTGGCGGGCGGGGTTGCGCTGGCCGCGGCCGGGTTGATCGCCGTACTGACGGCGCAGCGATGGCGGCGGCCGACCGAGCGGTACGAGCGTGATCCGGCCGCCGCACCGGCCGATCAGTGGAAGGCGATCGACGCCGGGGAGGACCCGACTCTCTGATCGCGGAGGGCTACCGCCACAATAGGACAGGACGACGAGGAGGAGTGGCGCCAACTATGGACAACACGGTGGCGAATCAAGGGGTCGACCGGATCGAGGAGGAGGCTCCGCACGATCTGCACGGCAACAGCCCCGCGGCGTGGACGGCCGTGGCGGTCGTGCTGGTCGCGTTCACGGTCGGCGCCATCGCGATGGTGCTCGGGCCGAACTGGGTGCTGTTCTGGATCTCCGTCGGCATCGCGGTGCTCGGTGCCCTGGCCGGCAAGGTGCTGCAGTTGCTGGGCTTCGGGGTTCCGACCGACGGCCACCTCTGAAGGGCGGACGGACATGACTGTGCTTGACGACATCCTCGCCGGGGTCCGGGAGGACCTCGCGGAGCGCCAGGCGCGGGTCAGCCTGGACGACCTGAAGCTGGAGGCCCAGCGGAAGCCCGACGCCAAGGACCCGATGCCGGTGTTCCGCGGCGACGGGATCGCGGTGATCGCCGAGGTGAAGCGGTCCAGCCCGTCCAAGGGCGAGCTGGCCGAGATCACCGACCCGGCCGCACTGGCCGGGGAGTATGAGCTGGGTGGTGCCGCGGCGATTTCGGTGCTGACCGAAGAGCGCCGGTTCAACGGCAGCCTGGACGACCTGCGTGCGGTCCGCGGCCGGGTGGACGTGCCGGTGCTGCGCAAGGACTTCGTGGTCTCGTCGTATCAGCTCTGGGAGGCCCGGGCGGCCGGCGCGGACATGATCCTGCTGATCGCGGCGGCGCTGGAGCAGGAGGCCCTGGTCTCGCTGATCGAGCGTGCGCACTCGATCGGCCTGTGCCCGCTGGTCGAGGTGCACGACGAGGAGGAGACGCGGCGTGCGGTGGACGCCGGCGCCCAGCTCATCGGCGTCAACAACCGGAACCTGAAGACTCTCGAGGTCGACCGGGACACCTTCGCCCGGGTGGCGCCGACGATCCCGACCGAGCTGGTCCGGGTGGCCGAGTCCGGGGTCCGTGGCCCGCATGATGTAATCGAGTTCGCGCGCGCCGGGGCCGATGTCGTCCTCGTCGGTGAAACCCTGGTGACCGGCCGCGATCCCCGCGCCTCGGTCGCCGACCTCGTCGCCGCCGGATCGCACCCCGCCATCCAGCAGCGGCACTAGAACTCCCGCCCGGTCCAAACGGTGCGGGGCCGTAACTGTCCCGCGCCGTTCGGGCCGGGTTGGAAGGTTTTGTCGGATGAGTACTGTGCTGCCCGACCAGTTCGGGCACTTCGGCCGTTTCGGCGGCAGGTTCATGCCGGAGGCGCTGATCGCGCCGCTCGACGAGCTCACCCAGGCGTGGCGGGAAGCCATGGCCGACCCGGAGTTCACCGGTGAGTTCGAGCGGATGCTGCGCGACTACATCGGCGCCCCGAGCCTGCTGTACGACGCGACCCGGCTGTCGGACGTGGCCGGCGCGCGGATCCTGCTGAAGCGCGAGGACCTGAACCACACCGGCGCGCACAAGATCCGGAACGCGATCGGCCAGGCGCTGCTGACCAAGCGGATGGGCAAGCCGCGGGTGATCGCCGAGACCGGCGCCGGCCAGCACGGTGTCGCGACCGCGACCGCGTGCGCCTACCTCGGCCTCGAGTGCGTGGTCTACATGGGCGAGGTCGACACCGAGCGCCAGTCGCTGAACGTGGCCCGGATGCGGCTGCTCGGCGCCGAGGTGATCTCGGTCAAGACCGGCAGCCGGACGCTCAAGGACGCCATCAACGAGGCGCTCCGCGACTGGGTCGCCAGCGTGGACAAGACGCACTACATCCTCGGTACGGCGGCCGGTTCGCACCCGTTCCCGGCGATGGTCCGGGACTTCGTCCGTGGCATCGGCGACGAGGCCCGGGAGCAGATCCTGGCGCTGACCGGGAAGCTGCCGGACGCCGCGGTCGCGTCGGTCGGCGGCGGGTCGAACGCGATCGGCCTGTTCACCGCGTTCATCCCGGACGAGGACGTGAAGCTGTACGGCATCGAGCCGGGCGGCGACGGGTTCGAGACCGGCCGGCACGCGGCCACGATCACCGCCGGGCAGGTCGGCGTACTGCACGGTGCGCGGTCGTTCCTGCTGCAGGACGAGGACGGGCAGACGATCGAGTCGCACTCGATCTCCGCCGGGCTGGACTACCCGGGCGTCGGCCCGGAGCACGCGTGGCTGGCCGAGACCGGGCGGGCGACGTACCGGCCGATCACCGACGCGGAGGCGATGGACGCGTTCAAGCTGCTGTCCCGGACCGAAGGCATCATCCCGGCGATCGAGTCCGCGCACGCGGTCTCGGGCGCGCTCGGCATCGCCAAGGAACTGGGGCCGGAGGCAACCATCCTGGTGAACCTCTCGGGACGTGGCGACAAGGACATGGACACGGCCGCGACCTGGTTCGGGCTGGGCGAGAAGGGATCCGGGGAATGAGCGACGTTGCCCTGGGCAAGGCCGGAGCCGCGATCCGGACGGCGAACGAGGCCGGCCGCGGAGCCTTCATCGGATACCTGCCGGCCGGGTACCCGACGTACGACGGCGCACTCGACGGGCTGAAGGCGCTCGTCGACGGCGGCGCCGACGTGATCGAGCTCGGCCTGCCGTACAGCGATCCGGTGATGGACGGTGTCACGATCCAGCGGGCCACCGAGATCGCGCTCGCCGGCGGTCTGCGCACCCGCGACGTGCTCAGCACGGTCGAGAAGCTCGCGGCGTACGCCGACGTACCGGTGCTCGTGATGACGTACTGGAACCCGATCGAGCGGTACGGCGTGGACCGCTTCGCCGCGGACTTCGCCGGCGCCGGGGGAGCGGGGCTGATCACGCCCGACCTGATCCCGGACGAGGGTGCGGAGTGGATCGCGGCCGCGGACAAGCACGACCTGGACAAGGTGTTCCTCGTCTCGCCGTCGTCGACCGACGAGCGGATCGCGATGACCACCGCGGCCTGCCGCGGGTTCGTGTACGCGACCGCCGTGATGGGGGTCACCGGCGCGCGGGACAAGCCGTCGGAGCTGGCGGCGCCGTTGGTGGCCCGGGTGCACGCGGCGACCGGGCTGCCGGTCGGTGTCGGCCTCGGGATCTCCAACGGTGATCAGGCGGCCGGCGTGACCGCGTTCGCGGACGCGGCGATCGTCGGCGCGGCACTGGTCCGGGCTCTCGGCGACGGCGGCGCGGCTGCGGTGCGTGCGCTTGCGGAGGACCTTTCCGCGGGCGTCCGCCGGGAACCTCGTACGTCCGCCGGTCGTTGATACAGCCGTGAGTCGAACCAGGAACGCTGCCCTGCTCTTGGCGGCGGTGGCCCTGCTCGCCCTCGCGGGGTGCGGTGGCAATCAGCAGAAGGCGGACAACCCCGGCGGGGCGATCATCCGCAGCAGCCAGGATCCCAACGGGTTGCGCGGCGCCACGCTGGACCGTCCGTACTCGATGCCCGCGGCCACCTTGACCGACACCAACGGTGACCCGTTCAACCTGGTCACGTCGACGAAGAAGCCGGTCACGCTGGTGTTCTTCGGGTACACGAACTGCCCGGACGTGTGCCCGACCGTGATGGCCGACGTGGCGTCCGCGCTCACCAAGCTGGACAAGCCGGTGCAGGACCAGATCCAGATGCTGTTCATCACCACCGACCCGGCACGCGACACCGGGCCGGTGATCCGCAAGTACCTGGACCGCTTCGACCCGTCGTTCGTCGGGCTGACCGGTTCACTGACGTCGATCAAGGACATCGCGAAGGCGGTCGGCGTACCGGTCGAGGGCATGCAGAAGCTGCCGTCGGGCGGGTACGAGGTCGGTCACGGAGCGCAGGTGATCGGCTTCGGGAAGAACGACAAGGCGAACGTGATCTGGCTGTCGAACGCCGCGATCGGCGACCTGGCGCACGACTTCGGGAAGCTGGTCGAGGACAACCAGTGAAGCGGCGGGGCTGGTTCGGGTGGGTCTCGCTGGGGGCGCGGTTGCTGCTCGGCGGCGTGATGCTGGTCGCCGGTGCGATGAAGGTCACCGACCCGGAGACGGCCGCGCAGGCGGTCCGGGCGTACGAGCTGCTGCCGTCGTCGCTGGTGCAGCCGGTCGGCTGGGGGATGCCGTTCCTGGAGATCGCGATCGGGCTGCTGCTGATCGTCGGCTTCGGGGTCCGGGCGTCCGCGGCCGCCGCCGGGGTGTTCCTCGTGGTGTTCGTGGTCGCGGTGTCGTCGGCCTGGGCGCGTGGGCTGTCGATCGACTGCGGCTGCTTCGGCGGCGGCGGGCAGGTCGCGCCGGGAGAAACGAAGTACCTGCAGGAGATCCTGCGGGACGCCGGCCTGCTGGTGCTGGCCGGCTGGCTGTGGTTGTACCCGGCCAGTAAGTTCGCTGTCGTACAAGACCCGCACACAGGACCACAAGGAGCCACCGCGTCGTGAGCAATGCCAACTTCCCCGGGAATCCGCTGGCGCAGCAGCCGAAGCGCCGGATCTCACCCGGGATCGTCGTCGGCGTCATCCTGGTACTGGCGCTCGCCGCCGGCGTCGGCGTGCAGTACTTCCGCGGCCACTCCAAGGTCGAGGTGACGTCGACCGGTCGGCCCGAGCCGGCGGTCATCACCGGCCCGGGGACGTCCGGCAAGGGCGTCACGGTCGGCAAGGCCGGCGCGAAGGTGAACATCGACCTGTACCTCGACTTCCGCTGCCCGCACTGCGCGGACTTCGAGAAGGAGAGCGGCGCGACCGTCGACAAGCTGGTCGCGGACGGTACGGCGACGCTCACGTACTGGCCGCTGCAGTTCGTCAACCCGAGCGCCTCCCCGCGGCTGGCGAACGCGTTCGCCGCAGCCGCCGCCAACGGCAAGGCGCTGGGCTTCGCGGACCAGCTGTACGGCGACTTCACGAAGTCCTGGACCACCGACCAGCTGGTCGAGCTCGGCAAGCAGCTCGGCGTCGGCGACGCGAAGTACCAGCAGGCCCTGCAGGACAACACGTACGCGGGCTGGCTCGAGTCGGTCGGCAAGGCCGCCGACGACCGCGGCGTGACCGGTACGCCGACCGTGTACCTGAACGGCAAACAGCTCCCGACCGACCAACTGACCGCCGAGGGCCTGCAAAAGGCCGTCGACGCACTCTGAGGCCCCATCGTGACCGTGCGTTTCTGGCAGTGCCCTGACGGGTCGAGTAGCGTTCCCACTTGCCATGTCTAGTCTGAGTCTTGCCGTGACGGTTCCGGCGTTCATCCCCAGCCCGAGCCAGGGCGTCTGGCACCTTCTCGGCCTGCCGGTCCGCGCGTACGCGCTGTGCATCCTGGCCGGCATCTTCGCCGGGTACTGGCTCGGCCGCCGGCGCTGGGTCGCCCGTGGCGGCTCCGCACCGGTGCTCGCCGACATCATGTTCTGGGCGATCCCGTTCGGCCTGGTCGGCGCCCGGATCTACCACGTGATCACCGACGCCGAGCTGTACTTCGGTCCTGGCAGGCACCCGATCGACGCGCTGAAGATCTGGCACGGCGGGCTCGGCATCTGGGGTGCGGTCGGGTTCGGCGCGCTCGGCGCCTGGATCGCCTGCCGGCGGGCCAAGGTGCCGTTCCTGGCGGTCGCGGACGCGATGGCGCCCGGGATCGCGCTGGCGCAGATCTTCGGCCGGTTCGGCAACTACTTCAACCAGGAGCTGTTCGGCCGCCCGACCACGAAGCCGTGGGGCCTGGAGATCTCCCCGGAGCACCGGCCGCCGGGGTACGCCGACTTCGCCACGTTCCACCCGACGTTCCTGTACGAGGCGATCTGGAACCTCGGCGTGGTCGCGCTCGTCCTGCTCGTCGACCGCCGCTTCAAGCTCGGCCACGGCCGTGCCTTCTTCCTGTACGCCGCCGCGTACACCGCGGGCCGCGCCTGGATCGAGAACCTGCGCATCGACACCGTCAACCACATCTTCGGCCTCCGCCTGAACGTGTGGACGGCCCTGATCATGTTCGTGCTGTCCGTCATCGCCTTCGTCATCAGCGCCCGCAAACGCCCCGGCCAGGAAAGCATCACCACCGGCCCCGCCGCCGGCAGCCCGACCGTCGACGCCGACGGCGCGGCGGACGGCGCGGACGAGGGTGCTGACCAAGCACCTGCCGCCGCCGAGAAGGACGGTTCCGCCTCGGTGGAGCCGGCCGGTGAGACGCAGCCGGAAACGCCTGGCCCTACTCATCACACCGGGCCCAGACTGAAGTGAACGACTTTCCGCAGGTGTCGTCGGAGCATCACGGGGACCACACCCACCGTGATGTGACCGGCGGCTGGCTGCGGCCCGCGGTGTTCGGCGCGATGGACGGGCTGGTCTCGAACTTCGCGCTGATCGCCGGCATGGACGGCGGTACCAGCTCGGGCTCGAAGTTCATCGTGCTGGCCGGCCTCGCGGGCCTCGCCGCCGGTGCGTTCTCGATGGCTGCCGGGGAGTACACCTCGGTCGCGTCCCAGCGCGAGCTCGCGCACGCCGAGATCGAGGTCGAACGCTCCGAGATCAGGAAACACCCGATCGACGAGGAGATCGAGCTCGCCGAGACCTACCGCGCGAAGGGCCTCGACCCGGACCTGGCCGGCAAGGTCGCCAAGCAGTTCCACGCGAACCCCGACCAGGCCCTCGAGGAACACGTCCGCGAAGAACTCGGCATCGACCCGTCCGACCTCCCGAATCCGGTGATCGCCGCCGCGTCGTCCTTCATCTGCTTCGCCGTCGGCGCTTTCGTCCCACTGGCGCCGTACCTGCTGGGCGCCGGCAACGTCGTCCCGTCCCTGATCCTCGCCCTCACCGCCCTGTTCGTCTGCGGCGCGGTGGTTTCCCGGGTCACCAGCCGCTCCTGGTGGTACTCCGGCCTCCGCCAGCTCCTCCTCGGCGCCGCCGCCGCCGGACTCACCTACTTCGTCGGCACCCTCGTCGGCCCCGGCATCGGCTGAGTCCGGGGTATCGCCGGCGCTACCTTCGGGGTCGCCTCGGCGTCATGGTTCGCAGGGGATCGGTTCGCCTAGGTTGTGCGCATGAAGAGGTTTTCTGTGCTTGCAGCGGCGCTCATCGTGGCGTTCGTCGTGGCTCCGGGCATGCTGGCCGGCAACGGGGCGACGGCCGATCTGAGGAGTGAGCGGGGGCTCGCCGGTACCTTCCGCGGAGAGTTCGTCACGTACTGGGGTTCTGGCGAGCGCAGTTTCGAGCCGGGGATGCAGCGGGTGGTCGACTACTGGTTCCGGTATCACATCGCGAAGGGCGTGCTCGCCGGGGCGTTGCTCGTTGCGCTCGTCGTACTCGGGGTGATGGTTTGGCGGGCGTTCCTGCGGGCCCGTGGTCTTCGGGCGGCGGGGCTTGCGGCGGGCGGTGTTCTGTCGACCGCGCTGGCGGTGGTGTCGCTCGCGGCGGTGATGGCGAACATCCATGGGACGGCGGCGCCGTTCGGCTCGCTGTTGCCGATGCTGTTCGGCGCCCCGGCCGGTCCACTGGATGACACACTCGGGCAGATCAGGCAGCAGCTGGCCGCTGGGCAGCAGTCGCCGCCTCTCGATGTGATCACCGGCGACTACGTGTTGTTCCACGCTGTGATGGCTGTCGAGGGCGCGATCGTCATCGCCGGCCTCGTCGTACTGGCTGTCCTGCTGTGGCGCTGGTTCATCAAGGCCGAGGGGCGTACGAGGCGAGTGCTGGCCGGGTACGGCGTATTCGTGCCCGTGCTTTCGCTGGCGCTTGCCGTCGTCGTGGTGGCGAACACGACCACGGCGGCCCACCCGCTACCCGGCCTCGAAGGGTTCTTCGCCGGCGGCTGGTGATCAGTCGGCGATCCGCTGCGTCCGGGTGAAGAGGCTGCTGTACGCGTTCAGGGCGGGCTGGCCGCCCAGATGGGCGTACAGCACGGTGGAGGTCCTGGGGATCTCGTTGGTGCGGATGAGGTCGATCAGGCCCGCCATCGACTTTCCTTCGTAGACCGGGTCGATGATCATGCCCTCGAGCTGGCCGGTGAGGCGGATCGCGTCGAGGGTGGACTGCACCGGTACGCCGTACTCGTCGCCGGCCCAGCCCTCCAGGACGGTGATCTCGTCGGCGCGCAGGTCGCGGCCGAGGTCGATCAGGCGGGCGGTGTTGCGGGCGATCCGTTCGACCTGGTCGCGGGTCTCCTGGAGTTTGGCGCTCGCGTCGATGCCGATCACCCGGCGCGGGCGGTCCTGGCCGGCGAATCCGGCGATCATGCCGGCGTGGGTGGAGCCGGTGACGGAGCAGACCACGATCGTGTCGAAGAAGATCCCGAGCTCGCGTTCCTGCTGCTCGACCTCGTCCGCCCAGTTCGCGAACCCGAGCCCGCCGAGCGGGTGGTCGGAGGCGCCGGCCGGGATCGCGTACGGCGTACCGCCGCGCGCCTCGACGTCCGCGAGCGCCTGCTTCCAGCTGTCCTTGAAGCCGATCCCGAACCCGGCCGGGTCGAGCCGTACCTCGGCGCCCATGATCCGGCTGAGCAGGATGTTGCCGACCCGGTCGTTGAGCGCGTCCGGCCAGTCGACCCAGTTCTCCTGTACCAGCACGGCCTTCAGCCCGGCCTTCGCGGCGACGGCGGCGACCTGGCGGGTGTGGTTCGACTGGTAGCCGCCGATCGACACGAGCGTGTCGGCGCCCTGCGCGAGCGCGTCCGGGATCAGGTACTCCAGCTTGCGCGTCTTGTTCCCGCCGTACGCGAGCCCCGAGTTGCAGTCCTCGCGCTTCGCCCAGATCTGCGCGCCGCCGAGGTACGCCGACAACCGCTCCAGCGGATGCAGCGGACTGGGGCCGAACAGCAGCGGGTACCGCGGAAAATCGCTGAGCGCCATGGTGTTCCTCCACTAGGGTCGGCGGAATGTTTCCCGGTGAGATCGATGTCCGTCCGGCCACGTACCTCAACCAGCTAGGCACCATCTTCGCCCGGTTCGCCCCCAAGGGCTCCGGCAACATCTCGTACGGCGTACAGACCGACGGCGCCCGGTACTTCGTCAAGACCGCGGGCGACCCGGCGAACACCGAGCCCCACCTCGACTTCACCGACCGAGTAGCTCTCCTGCGCAACACGGTCGAGCTCGCCCGCGCCGTCGCCCATCCCGCGCTACCCGCCCTGCACACAGTCATCGAATCCGCGGGCGGTCCGCTCCTGGTCTACGACTGGCGCGACGGTGACCTTCTCCACAATCCGGACGTCCCTGAGCGCTTCCGGGCCCTGCCGACCGAGGAGATCCTCGCTGCCCTCGACACTCTCTACGACCTACATGCCGCCCTGGACGCAGCCGGCTGGGTCGAGGGCGACTTCTACGATGGGTCGTTGCTCTACGACTTCACAACGCAACGCCTGACCGTCATCGACCTCGACTCGTATCACCGCGGCCCGTTCCGCAACACGATGGGTCGGATGTTCGGCTCCAGCCGCTTCATGGCCCCTGAGGAACACATCTTCGGCGCCCCGATCGACACCCGAACCACCGCCTACGCCCTGGCCCGCGCAGGCCTGATCCTTCTTCCAGACCCGCCGCAGGCGCTCGAAGATGTCCTCATCGAGGCGACGACCGCGCGATTTCCGAGTTATCGGGCGTTCCACGAGGCGTGGCTGACTGCTTCGTCGACGATCGCCGACAGCGTGACCAACCGCTCCAGGTGAAGCCCGGGGTCGGGTTGATCGAGCGCCCACGCGGCCCGCGCGACCAGGGTGACGGCAGCAGTCAGTACGGCGCCTCGCCGGACGAGATCGGCGGGCCACGTGGCCGCGCTGCCGACCTGGAAGGCGGCCACCAGCTCGGCGATCGGTGTCGGGGTGGACAGCAACAGGTACGCGAGGTCGAAGCCCAACGGGCCGACGCCGAATTGATCCCAGTCCACCGCGATCACGTCGTCGCCGTCCGCCCGGAGCAGGTTGAGCGGATGCGCGTCGCCGTGGACGAGGTGCTGTGGCAGTCGATCGAGCTCGGACATCACCTCCGCCCGGTGCGTCCACAGTCGATGGCCCGAACGCCGTACGTCGGCGGGCAGAACGCCGGCCGTTTCGATCGCGGCCCAGCCCCCGTGCTGCTGATCGTCGGCCAGCCGGTCGCGCAGCGTCCGCCGCGCGAACCAGTCGGCGGGCTCCAGCCGATTCAGGGCGAACCGCCCGAGCGCGGTTGCCGCGTCGGCAGAGGTGAGCGGAGTCGTCCGAACTGCATCCGTCCAGAGCGTGACGCCGTCCGGATCGCTGTCGACCTTCACGCACCGAGGTGCGCGTAGCCCAGCGGTCAGCTCGAGCAGACCGCTGGCGGCGACATCGGCCTGGCGGCGCCAGTAGGCGTAGTGACTCGGCCGCTCCTCACCGGGTACCAGTCGCTTCGCGACGAAGCCGTCAGGCGTCCTCCACACACCGCCGTCCGCCCGGTCGTTCCCCACGCTGAGCAGAATCCAGTCACGCTCCGGTCGCCATCCCATCGAGCAGAACTATCACCCGCTCGGTCCACCCCGCCCGCCTCAGAGGTGATCGACTGCCTGTTCGACGACGGGGGACAGGTCGCGCAGGAGCCGCACGTGATCGCCGGAGTCGGGCTGGGTGAGCGACCAGGCCGCGCGTGACACGACGGTGTACGCCGCGGTGAGCACGGCTCCCCGTCGTACAGCGGCCGCCTGACCACCATGCGCCGCCAACAACTCGTCCAGCGGTGCATTGACGGCCAGGAGCAGGTAGCCGAGGTCGAAACCGGCCGGTCCCAGGCCGAACTGTTCCCAGTCGATGGCGATCACGTCGTCGCCGTCGCGGCCGAGGAGGTTCACCGGATGGGCATCGCCGTGCGTCGGCACCCGCGGAAGCGCGTCCAGCGCATCCAGCGCGGCCTCCCGACGGGTCCACAGTTCCTCGATCGCCGGTGTCGACGACCCGCCCAGCGCCCCCCACCCGCCGCGACGCTCCACGGTCCTCAGACGGTCCCGAAGTACGTCCCGCGCACCCCACGCGGGCTCGACCACGGAACAGCCCGAGAAACGCCCCAGAGCCCCCGCCAGCGCCTCCGGAGCCCAGTCGTACGGCGCGACGTACGCCGTCCGGAGCGTGATCCCGTCCGCATCCCGCTCCACGCCCGTCCAACCTGGCGCCCGGAGCCCCGCCGTACGGGTGACGACGCCGGACTCGGCGACCAGCGCCTGCCGTTCCCAGTACGCGTGATGCCGCGGATCGGTCACACCCCGGACCAGGCGTTTCACCACCTCCCCGCCGGGCGTCCGCCAGACGCCGCCGGTCGCTTGTCCGGTACCGGCGGTGAGTGGTTCCCAACGGGAGGAGGGCTGCCAGGACAGTTGCCGAGACATGGTTCCGGTCTATCAGTCCCAGCAAGTGAATTTCCGGGGCGTGGGTGGTTGCGGACGCGGTCGGCTGGGAAGATAGAGGGCTAGTAGTGAGCGCTTGCTTACTGAGGGTCATCAAGGCGTTGCGCGGTGGACAGGAAGTCCATTTGGCGGGCGTCATGAGGTAGTCTCGGGACTCCCGGCTTGGGCCAGTGTTGTCCCGCGGCCAGTTGTATTTGACCGTAGGACGACGGGAGCTCCTGAATGTATGGTCGCCCCCCCACCGGAGAGCTGCAGAGGCCGAGCGAGGGCCTCTACGACGGACGGCACGAGCACGACGCGTGTGGTGTTGCCTTCGTCGCGACCCTGACCGGTGAACCGAGCCACGACATCGTGGCCAAGGCATTGACCGCCCTGCGGAACCTCGAGCACCGTGGTGCGTCCGGTGCCGAGCCCGACTCCGGCGACGGTGCCGGCATCCTGCTCCAGGTTCCGGACGCCTTCTACCGCAAGGTGTGCGAGTTCGAGCTGCCGGCGCCGCACAGCTATGCGACCGGTATCGCGTTCCTCCCGGCCGACCCGGACGACGCGGCGAAGGCGACGGAACGGATCGAGGAGCTCGCCGCCGAGGAGCAGTTGAGCGTCGTCGGCTGGCGGGACATCCCGACCACGCCCGACCTGCTCGGTGCGACCGCGCGTTCGGTGATGCCGACGTTCAAGCAGCTGTTCGTGACCGCGAAGGCGGGCCGCGTGCTCGGCCTGGCGCTGGAGCGGATGGCCTTCCGGCTGCGCAAGCGCGCCGAGAAGGAGACCGCGACGTACTTCCCGTCGCTGTCCGGCCGGACCATCACCTACAAGGGGATGCTGACCACCGACCAGCTCGACAAGTTCTTCCCGGAGCTGACCGACCCGGACCTGGCGTCCGCGATCGGCGTCGTGCACTCGCGGTTCTCGACGAACACGTTCCCGTCCTGGCCGCTCGCCCACCCGTACCGGTACATCGCCCACAACGGTGAGATCAACACCGTCCAGGGCAACCGGAACTGGATGCGCGCCCGCGAGGCCCTGCTCGCCAGCGACTTGATCCCGGGAGACCTGGAGCAGCTCTACCCGATCTGTACGCCGGGAGCCTCGGACTCCGCGTCCTTCGACGAGGTCCTCGAGCTCCTGCACCTCGGCGGCCGCTCGCTGCCGCACGCGATGCTGATGATGATCCCGGAGGCGTGGGAGAACGCCACCACGATGGATCCGAAACGGCGCGCGTTCTACGAGTTCCACTCGACGCTGATGGAGCCGTGGGACGGCCCGGCGTCGGTGGTCTTCTCCGACGGTACGAAGGTCGGCGCCGTGCTGGACCGCAACGGCCTGCGCCCCTCGCGGTACTGGGTGACCGACGACGGCCTCGTCGTACTCGCCTCCGAGGCCGGTGTCCTGGACATCGACCCGGCGACCGTCACCGAGAAGGGCCGGCTCGAGCCCGGCCGGATCTTCCTGGTCGACGTCGACGCGCACCGGATCATCACCGACACCGAGGTGAAGAACACGCTCGCGGCCGAGCACCCGTACGACGAGTGGCTGCACGCCGGCCTGATCCGCTTCGAGGACCTGCACGAGCGCGAGCACGTCGTCCACAGCCACGCATCGGTGACCCGGCGCCAGCAGGTCTTCGGGTACACCGAAGAGGAGCTGCGCGTCATCCTGACCCCGATGGCGAGGACCGCCGCGGAGCCGATCGGCTCGATGGGGACCGACACCCCGATCGCGGTGCTGAGTGACCGGCCGCGGCTGCTGTTCGACTACTTCGCGCAGCTGTTCGCGCAGGTCACGAACCCGCCGCTGGACGCGATCCGCGAGGAGCTGGTGACCTCGCTGTCGTCCAGCCTCGGCCCGGAGTCGAACCTGCTGAACCCGAGCCCGGCGTCCTGCCGGCAGGTGGTGATCCCGTTCCCGGTGATCACCAACGACGAGCTGGCCAAGCTCCGGCACATCAACCTCGACGGCGACATGCCCGGCCTGGCCACCACGGTGCTGCGCGGCGTGTACGACGTCGAAGGTGGCGGCGAGGCGCTCCGGACACGCCTCGACGAGATCTGCGCCGAGGCCGACGCCGCGATCAGCGACGGCGCCCGCATCCTGGTGCTGTCCGACCGGCACTCGAACGCCGACAGCGCGCCGGTCCCGTCGCTGCTGCTGACCGCCGCGGTTCATCACCACCTGGTGCGGAAGAAGACCCGCACCCAGGTCGGCCTGGTCGTCGAGGCCGGTGACGTCCGCGAGGTGCACCACGTCGCGCTCCTGATGGGGTACGGCGCGGCAGCGATCAACCCCTACCTGGCGCTGGAGTCGGTCGAGGACCTGTGCCGGCGCGGCACCTATCTGCCGGGCATAGAGCCCGAGCAGGCGGTTCGCAACGTGGTGAAGTCGCTCGGCAAGGGCGTGCTCAAGGTCATGTCGAAGATGGGTGTCTCGACGGTCGCGTCGTACACCGGCGCCCAGATCTTCGAGGCGAACGGGCTGTCCCCGTTCCTGGTCGACATCTACTTCACCGGTACGTCGTCGAGGATCGGCGGCGTCGGCCTGGACACGATCGCCGAGGAGGTACGCCGCCGGCACCTGCGCGCCTACCCGGCCGACGGGATCCTGCCCGCGCACCGCAAGCTCGAGATCGGCGGCGAGTACCAGTGGCGCCGTGAGGGTGAGCCGCACCTGTTCGACCCGGACACGGTGTTCCGGCTGCAGCACAGCACCCGCACCGGGCGGTACGACATCTTCAAGCAGTACACGGCGAAGGTGGACGAGCAGTCCGAGCGGCTGATGACGCTGCGTGGGTTGTTCGGGTTCAAGTCGGACCGGCAGCCGATCCCGATCGACGAGGTCGAGCCGGTCAGCGCGATCGTCAAGCGGTTCTCCACCGGCGCGATGAGCTACGGCTCGATCAGCGCCGAGGCGCACACCACGCTGGCGATCGCGATGAACCGGCTCGGCGGCAAGTCGAACACCGGTGAGGGCGGCGAGGACGCCGACCGGCTGTACGACCCGGCCCGGCGGAGCTCGATCAAGCAGGTCGCGTCCGGCCGGTTCGGCGTCACCGCGGAGTACCTGACGAACTCCGACGACATCCAGATCAAGATGGCGCAGGGCGCGAAGCCCGGCGAGGGCGGGCAGCTGCCCGGCCCGAAGGTGTACCCGTGGGTGGCGAGCACCCGGCACTCGACGCCCGGCGTCGGCCTGATCTCGCCGCCGCCGCACCACGACATCTACTCGATCGAGGACCTGGCGCAGCTGATCCACGACCTGAAGAACGCGAACCCCCAGGCGCGGATCCACGTGAAGCTTGTCTCCGAGGTCGGTGTCGGCACGATCGCCGCGGGTGTCTCGAAGGCGCACGCCGACGTCGTACTGATCTCCGGCCACGACGGCGGTACCGGCGCGGCGCCGCTGACCTCGCTGAAGCACGCGGGCGGTCCTTGGGAGCTCGGCCTCGCCGAGACCCAGCAGACCCTGCTGCTGAACGGGTTGCGGGACCGGATCGTGGTCCAGACCGACGGCCAGCTGAAGACCGGGCGGGACGTCGTGATCGCGGCGCTGCTCGGTGCCGAGGAGTACGGTTTCGCGACCGCTCCGCTGGTGGTGTCGGGCTGCATCATGATGCGCGTCTGCCACCTGGACACCTGCCCGGTCGGCGTCGCCACCCAGAACCCGGTGCTCCGGGAGCGGTTCTCGGGCAAGCCGGAGTTCGTGGTGAACTTCTTCGAGTTCATCGCCGAGGAGGTCCGCGAGTACCTGGCCGAGCTCGGGTTCCGGACGCTGGACGAGGCGATCGGGCACGCCGAAGTACTGGACATCGAGCGCGCGGTCGACCACTGGAAGGCCGACGGGCTCGACCTGTCGCCGATCCTGCACGTGCCGGCGCTGCCGGAAGGCGCGGCGCTGCACCAGACCGTCGAGCAGAACCACGGGCTGGACAAGGCGCTCGACAACGAGCTGATCCGGATCTGCCGGCCGGCGCTCGACAACGGCGAGCCGGTCCGGGCGCAGGTCGCGATCCGGAACGTGAACCGGACCGTCGGCACGATGCTCGGCCACGAGATCACCAAGCGGTACAAGGCCGCCGGTCTCGCGGACGGGACGATCGACCTGACCTTCACCGGGTCGGCCGGCAACTCGTTCGCCGCCTTCGTGCCGCCCGGGGTCACCCTGCGGCTCGAGGGTGACGCCAACGACTACGTCGGCAAGGGCCTGTCCGGCGGCCGGGTGGTGATCCGGCCGGACCGCCGGGCCCGGTTCGACGCCGCCGGCCAGATCATCGCCGGCAACGTGATCGCGTACGGCGCGACGTCCGGCGAGCTGTTCATCAGCGGCGGCGTCGGCCAGCGGTTCTGCGTCCGGAACTCCGGCGCGACCGCGATCGTCGAGTCGGTCGGCGACCACGCCTGCGAGTACATGACCGGCGGGCGTGTCGTCGTCCTGGGTGCTGTCGGACGGAACTTCGCGGCCGGTATGTCGGGCGGTGTGGCCCACGTGATCGACCTGGACCACTCCCTGGTGAACCCGGAGCTGGTGGATCTGCACCCGGTCACGACGGACGAGTCCGAGCTGCTGCACGACCTGGTCCGCAGGCACTTCGAGGAGACCGGATCGGAACGGGCGGCCAAGCTGCTCGCCGACTGGCCGGCCGCGGCCGCCAGATTCACCACGGTGATGCCCCGCGACTACGCCCGGGTACTGGCGGCCAAGGCGGCCGCCGAGCGTGACGGGCTGGACGAGGACGCCACCACGCGAGCGATGATGGAGGCCATCTGATGGCTGATCCCAAGGGATTCCTGACCACCCCGCGCGAGGTCGCCGACCGGCGGCCGGTGGAGGAACGCAAGCAGGACTGGAAAGAGGTCTACCCCGGCGGGCCCGGCAAGGCGCTGCTGCCGATCATCACCAAACAGGCCGGCCGCTGCATGGACTGCGGCATCCCGTTCTGCCACAGCGGCTGCCCGCTCGGCAACCTGATCCCGGAGTGGAACGACCTGGTCTGGCGGGACGACTGGTCGAGCGCGATCGAGCGGCTGCACGCGACCAACAACTTCCCGGAGTTCACCGGGCGGCTGTGCCCGGCGCCGTGCGAGACCGCCTGCGTGCTCGGCATCAACCAGGACCCGGTGACGATCAAGAACGTCGAGGTCGCGATCATCGACAAGGCCTGGGAGACCGGCGACGTCAAGCCGCAGCCGCCGGAATGGCTGACCGGTAAGACGATCGCGGTCGTCGGGTCCGGCCCGGCCGGTTTGGCCGCGGCGCAGCAGCTGACCCGCGCGGGTCACACCGTCGCGGTGTACGAGCGCGCCGACACCCCGGGCGGCCTGCTCCGGTACGGCATTCCCGAGTTCAAGATGGAGAAGGTGCAGGTCGACCGCCGGATCCAGCAGATGAAGGACGAGGGCACGGTCTTCCGCTCCGGCGTCAACGTCGGCGTCGACGTCACCGGAACCCAGCTCAAGCAGCGGTACGACGCGGTCGTGATCGCGACCGGCGCCACCGCCGCGCGCGACCTGCCGGTGCCGGGCCGCGAGTACGGCGGTATCCACCAGGCGATGGAGTACCTGCCGCAGTCCAACCGGGCCTCGCTCGGGCAGACCGTCGCGAACCAGATCGTTGCGACCGGCAAGGACGTGGTGATCATCGGCGGCGGCGACACCGGCGCCGACTGCCTGGGTACGGCGCACCGCCAGGGTGCCCGGTCGGTCACCCAGCTCGAGATCATGCCGCGGCCGTCGGACGAGCGCCCGGCGGGACAGCCCTGGCCGACGTACCCGATGACCTACCGGGTCGCGTCCGCGCACGAGGAGGGCGGCGACCGGGTGTACGCCGTCTCCACGGTGAACTTCGAGGCCGATGCCGACGGCAACGTGTCCGGGCTGAACCTGGTCGAGGTCGAGTTCAAGGACGGGAAGTTCACCCCGGTCGAGGGCTCCGAGCGGACCATCCCGGCGCAGCTGGTGCTGCTCGCGATGGGCTTCCTCGGGCCGGAGCGCGAGGGCTTCCTCGAGCAGCTGGGCGTCGAGCTCGACGAGCGCGGCAACGTCAAGCGGGACAAGCACTACCAGACCTCGGTCGAAGGCGTGTTCGCCTGCGGTGACGCCGGCCGCGGTCAGTCGCTGATCGTCTGGGCGATCGCCGAGGGCAGGTCCTGCGCGGGCGGCGTGGACGCGCACCTGACCGGGTCGTCGACGCTGCCGACCCCGATCCCGCCGACCGCGCGCCCGCTGGCGGTTTGACGAGGTCCGCCTTGGGCACGGGCCAACCGAAAGTCGCGGACCGTGACGGTTGGACCGTGCCCAAGGCGGCCCGGCTGGATAGGTTGGACGTGTGGCGACACGGTTGGTGACGAAAGGACGGCTCCGGGCGATCGCGCCGTGGGCCGCGCTGAGCTTGCTCTTCGTGGCGACCTCGGTGCTGGTCGGCCTGCTCGGATTCGTGAAGGACTCCGAACGCGTCACGATCGGCGCCCACGCGGCGACCGTGTCCCCGACGTTCGACGGGCACGCGACCCTCGACTTCGGGGCTGTGCTGCCGCGGCTGCGGATCGCCAGCAACGAGCCGTTCGGTCTCGGCGTCAACATCGACGTACAGGAGACCAACGCCACCAACCTCGGCGACCTGATCAACCGCGACGCCCTGATCGCCGCCCAGCCAGAGGGCGAGACCGCGCGAATCCGGCAAGCCGTGCAGGAGATGGTGGTCGGCGATGCGGTGGCCGGCGCCGCGACCGGCTTCCTCGTGGTCGTCGTGGTGGCGACGCTGTGGGCGATGATCGGGTACCGGCGCCGCCGTGAGCTGTGGCACCTGGTCCACCGCCACGAACGCCGCGTCGAGCACCGGGCGGTCGTCGTACTGGTCGCGATGGTGGTCACCGTCGCCGCGATCTTCGGCCCCGCCCGGATGCGGCGCGTCGATGCACCACCGACCGAATGGACATCGCTGGCTCAGCTGCTGCCGGAACTCCATCTGGACAATCAGCTCCAGGGGGTGGAAGTGGCGTCCGGTTTCTCCACCACTGGTGGCGTCGGTTTGATCAAGACCGCCGTGGAGACGTACCAGCGATCGTCCCAGTTCTACGGTCAGCTCAAGGAGAAGGCCCGCGGCATCGGCGACCGGATCCACCAGCCGGGCAAGGACGAGACGGTCGCGATCCAGGTCAACGACCGGCACGACAACATCGGCATGGACCCGGTCGCGGCCGAGGTCGCCAAGGTGGCCGGCGCGAAGCTCCTGATCGATGCCGGCGACGACACCTCGTCAGGGGCGCCTTGGGAAGACTTCAGCATCAACTCGCTGCGCCAGCACTTCAAGGACTTCAAGGTGGTGGCGACGCCCGGCAACCACGACGCCGGCGGACACGTGGCGGACGTGATGCGGAAGAGCGGCTTCACCGTGCTGGACAGCAAGCCGGTGGAGATCGACGGAATCCGGTTCCTCGGCGACGCCGATCCGAACTGGACCGGGCTCGGCGTCGAAGGCCCGGGCAACGAGACCATCGGTCACCAGTCCAAGCGGCTCGCGGACATCGCCTGTGCCCAGCCCGCCGACAAGCGGATCTCCACATTCGTCGTCCACGACCCGGCGGAGTTCGTGGACACCGCCGCCCGGGGTTGCGCGCCGCTGCTGCTGTCCGGGCACCTGCACCGGCAGGTCGGGCCGGAGACCAAGGTGGTCGACGGGCGGCCGGTGACGACGTACACGAACGGGACGACCGGGGGAGCGGGGTACTCGTTCGCCCTCGGCTACACGCTCCGCCGGCCGGGCGAGGTCACGCTGATCACCTACCTGAAAGGCCAGCCGGTCGGCCTCCAGACCGTCACCGCCGAACTCACCGGCGACATCACCGTCGGCGCCTACACCCCGTTGTCTTCTTGACGATTCAGGCTCCGGCGGAGGAGTTCGACCGTTGTTAACTGTCCAGTAAGGGGGGTGGACCAGCGGGGGCAGTGGTTTGCAGGAGTAGGGTTTTGTGACGTGCGTCGCGCAAAGATCGTTTGTACGCTCGGCCCGGCTACGGCCGCCCCGGAGCGCATCATGGAACTCGTCCAAGCCGGCATGGACGTCGCCAGGCTCAACCTGAGTCACGGTGCTCATGCCGAGCACGAACGGATCTACCAGCGGATCCGTACCGCCGCTGCGGAGACCGGGAACAACGTCGGCATCCTCGTCGACCTCCAAGGCCCGAAGATCCGGCTGGCCGAGTTCGCCGAGGGCAAGGCAACCCTGACCTACGGTGAGCGCTTCACGATCACCACCCGGGAGGTGCCGGGCGACCAGACCATCTGCGGGACGACGTACGACGGCCTGCCGGGGGACGTGAACCCCGGTGACCAGCTGCTGATCGACGACGGCCGGATCGCGCTGGTCGCCGAGGAGGTCACCGAGACCGACGTGATCTGCCGGGTCACCGTCGGCGGGCCGGTCTCGAACCACAAGGGCATCAACCTGCCCGGTGTCGCGGTGAGCGTGCCGGCGATGTCGGAGAAGGACATCGAGGACCTGCGCTGGGCCCTGCACCTGCCGGCCGACATGATCGCGCTGTCGTTCGTCCGCGATGCCGCCGACATCCAGCTGGTGCACAAGATCATGGACGAGGAGGGGCTACGGCTCCCGGTCGTCGCGAAGATCGAGAAGCCGCAGGCGGTCGCCAACCTGGACGAGATCATCGAGGCCTTCGACGGGTTCATGGTGGCCCGCGGCGACCTCGGCGTGGAGCTTCCGCTCGAGGAGGTCCCGCTCGTCCAGAAGCTGATCATCGACCAGGCCCGGCTGAACGCGAAGCCGGTGATCGTCGCCACCCAGATGCTGGAGTCGATGATCTCCGCGCCGCGGCCGACCCGGGCGGAGGCGTCCGACGTCGCGAACGCCGTCCTCGACGGCGCCGACGCGGTGATGCTGTCCGGTGAGACCAGCGTCGGCCGGTTCCCGATCGAGACCGTCCGGACGATGGCCCGGATCGTGGAGTCCACCGAGGAGCACGGTCTCAGCCGGGTCCAGGAGATCGAGTGGGAGCCCAAGACCAAGGGCGGCGTGATCGCCCGCGCGGCCGCGGACGTGGCCGAGCGGCTGGACGCGAAGTACCTGATCGCGTTCACCCAGTCCGGCGACACCGCCCTCCGGCTGGCGCGCTACCGCACCGAGGTCCCGCTGCTCGCCTTCACCCCGGTCCCGTCGGTCAGCGCCTGGCTGAGCGTCGTCTGGGGCATCACCACCCACATCGTGCCGACGGTGGAGCACACCGACGAGATGGTCCGCCAGGTCGACCAGCGTCTCCTCGAGCTCGGCATCCTCCAGAAGGGCGACCTGGTCGTCATCGTCGCCGGCTCCCCACCCAGCATCCCCGGCTCCACCAACGCCCTCCGAGTCCACCGCATGGGCGACGCCATCGACGGCACCGCCCCCGCCTACCGCAGCCAAAACCCGTAGACCGAACAGAAACGAGGCGGGTCCGTCACCAGTCGGCCCCGCCTCATCTACGTTCAGATCAAGAATCAAACAGAGATTTGAGAAGTGCCGGGTTGGGCGGTCGGGTGACGGGGCAGCCCCTGCGACCGATGAACGAGATAGGCAACGGCTGCGGCCGGGCAGCGGTGGGCCACCGCGAGTATGCGCGGCAAGCAACGGTGGCTCGCCATGCGGGCAGAACCGCCCCGAACAGACTGATTGTGGACCGCGCACGGAGGTTGTGCCTGCGTACAGGTCTACTCGCCCGGTCCGTCCTGTCCGCCGTTGCCCTCGCCTGATCGAGCCTCCCACGAACCGGCCAAGTGAACATCTCGGCGACCGCGACCATCACGGACTCGGCATCGTCGATCAGCCGCGGGTAGGCGTCATCGCAAGCGATCCGCAACGCATACATGTGGCGCCGGCGCTGCGACAGGCAGCCGTCCCCGAGACACAGCCGAGAAGATGCGCGTACGCCGACGTGTCGAGCGACCCGCTGCCACAGCGAGGGCATTCACTCGGCCGGGCCGGCCGCTCCGGACGATCCTGCCAGTCCCGAAGCGCCGCCGGCTGATCCGGAGCCGTTGCTGATCGAGTTCAGACTCTCGCCGGAACCCATCGCGGCGAATGCGATCGCCCGCGTCCGCTCGTCGTACATGCAGCGAGTTTCGCGGGCGCCGCCGACAGTTTTGTGCCCTGGGTGGGATTCGAACCCACACTGTATGGTGTTTGAGACCATCTTCTCTGCCGGTTGGAATACCAGGGCATCTGGCGCGTTGGCGCTGGATGATCGTAGCCCATTCGACGGCCTCATCCGAAACTGTCGGTGAGGGGCGCGAGTATGAGGCATGGGGCACATCAGGTCGCAGGAGACGGTGGACTCCGCGCTGCGGATGTCGGACACCGGCGTCAGTTGCTGCTGGGGTGGTATCTGGGGGCGGCTCGATCGCGCGGGCGCGGCGGGAGTGGTGCCGTCCGGGTCGAAGCGCGGTGGAAGCACTGGCCCTGTGTGTTCCCGCAGCACGGGCCGGGGCGCAGGCATCCGCGGAAGATCGAGTTGAGGGAGTGGCAGCGGGAGATCGTTGCCAAGTACCCCGAACAGCTCCTGCGCGGGCTGTTCCACTCCGACGGGTGCCGGTTCGTGAACTGGGCGAGCAAGCCGGACGGGAAGCGGTACTTCTACGTGCGGTACATGTACTCCAACGAGTCCGATGACATCCGCAACACACTGACCTCGACGTTGGACCTGCTGGGCATCAAGTGGCGGCAGCCGAGGCGGAACGCGATCGCGGTCAGTCGGAAGGAGGCTGTCGACGCACTCGACCGGTTTGTGGGGCCCAAGTCGTGAGGTGGGGTCGATAAGGTGTCGGGTGTGACTGCTAAGCGTGTGGTGATCGCTGAGGACGAGGCTTTGATTCGGATGGATCTGGCCGAGATGCTCGCGGAAGAGGGGTATGACGTCGTCGGGCAGGCGGGGGACGGGGAGGAGGCCATTCGGCTGGCGATCGAGCAGCGGCCGGATCTGGTGATCCTCGACGTGAAGATGCCGAAGCTGGACGGGCTCAGTGCGGCGGAGAAGATCGCCGGGGAGCGGATCGCGCCGGTGCTGATGCTGACCGCGTTCTCGCAGCGGGAGCTGGTCGAGCGGGCCCGGGACGCGGGCGCGATGGCGTACCTGGTGAAGCCGTTCTCCAAGGCCGACCTGCTGCCCGCGATCGAGATCGCCGCGTCCCGGTACGTCGAGCTCGCCGAGCTGGAGCGCGAGGTCGCGGACCTGGCCGAGCGGCTGGAGACCCGGAAGCTGGTGGACCGGGCGAAGTCGATCCTGCAGACCAAGTTCGGGCTGTCCGAACCGGACTCGTTCCGGTGGATCCAGAAGACCGCGATGGACAAGCGGGTCTCGATGCGGCAGGTGGCCGAACTGGTCGTGAACGAGGCCGGCGACGCCTGAGTGCACGACTCTCCGTCATCTGCCCGCAACACCGGCGTGTCGTGACCGTGAGGTGAACCTGGCGGCGCAATCGTGACGAACCGTGGCGGTCGCCCCGATTGACGGGCACCGAATCTCACCGAGGTAGTCCGCGTGCTGACCCTATGTCACTGACACACCTGCGGGGTCAGTATCCAGGTGATCGGACGATGCTTACCGGGGTAACGACCTCACAACACAGCCTGTGCGCTGTTCGCTTGGAACCATCGCCGGGTCTAACCTGCGGATGCTCGCGGCAAATGCGCGAGAGTCCCGGCTCGCTGGGACTATCCAGACATTGGAGGAACAGTGCACCAGCGTTCCGTAGTACGGGTCGGCGCGACGCTGATCGTTGCGTCGTTGGCCCTGACTGCCTGCGGCTCACGCAGTGGCAACAGCTCCGGGGGGTCCTCCGGAGGATCGACGAAGACCGCCAAGATCGGCGTCATCGCGCCGCTGTCCGGAGATTTGTCCGCCCTGGGTCTGGGTATCCAGCACTCCGTCGAGCTGGCCGTGAAGCAGGCCAACGACTCCAACGCGATCCCGGGCTGGAAGCTCGAGGTCGTGCCGAAGGACGACGAGGCGAAGCCGGACCCCGGCAAGAACGCGGCCACCGCGCTCTCCAGCGACAAGGACGTCATCGGCGTCGTCGGCACGCTCAACACGAGCGTCAGCCAGCAGGTCCAGCCGGTCCTCGCCTCGGCGAAGATCGTCCAGGTGTCGCCGGCCAACACCGGCCCCGGCCTGACCCAGGGCGCCAACTGGCAGACCTCTCCGAAGCGGCCGTACCCGACGTACTTCCGGACCTGTACGACGGACGCGGTCCAGGGCCCGTTCGCGGCCCGGTACCTGTACGAGACCGCGAAGATCACCAAGGTCGCCACGATCCACGACAAGAAGGCCTACGGTCAGGGCCTGGTCGGCACCTTCACCGAGGAGTTCAAGAAGCTGGGCGGCACGATCGTCGCGGCCCAGACGATCAACCCGGACGACTCGAACTACCAGGCCGCGCTGACCGCGATCAAGCCGTCGAACCCGCAGGCCATCTACTACGGCGGCGAGTACCCGCAGGCCGGTCCGCTGTCGCAGCAGGCGAAGGCCGCCGGCCTGAACGTCCCGCTGATGGGCGGCGACGGTATCTACGACCCGAAGTACATCACCCTGGCCGGTAAGACCAGCGGCAACGACCTGGCCACCTCGGTCGGTGCTCCGGTGGACTCGCTGGACTCGGCGAAGAAGTTCGTCTCGGACTACAACGCGGCCGGCTTCAAGGAGCCGTACGCGGCGTACGGCGGCTACTCCTACGACGCGGCGAACGCGATCATCGACGCCCTGAAGGTCTCCCTGAAGGACGCCAAGGACGTCGAGTCCGCGCGCCAGGCGACGGTCGACGCCATGAGCAAGGTCGCCTTCGACGGCGTGACCGGAAAGGTGGCGTTCGACCAGTACGGCGACACCACCTCGAAGGTGCTGACCGTCTACAAGGTTGCCGGTGGCAAGTGGGCCACCGTCGAGACCAAGGCGTTCGAAGCCAAGTAAGCAGGGTCGACCTCATGTCTCGGGGGTGGGAGTGATCCTCCCACCCCCCTGGCATGTCACAACCGAGGCAGAGGGGAGGTCGACGTGGACCAGTTCTTCCAGCAGCTCGTCAACGGGCTGACCTTGGGCTCGCTGTACGCCCTGATCGCGGTCGGATACACGGTCGTGTACGGCATCGTGCAGCTCATCAACTTCGCCCACGGCGAGGTGTTCATGATCGGCGCGTTCGGCGCGCTGACGACGTACCTGTTGTTCTTCAACGGCCAGACCAGCGTGTGGATCCTGCCGGTGATGATCGTCGGCGCGATGATCGCGTCGGTCAGCACCGCGGTGCTGATGGAACGTATCGCGTACCGTCCCCTGCGGAACGCGCCACGTCTCGCACCGCTGATCACGGCGATCGGTATCTCCGTGTTCCTGCAGGAGTTCGTCCGGCTGTTCTACGAGCGTCCGGCCTGGACCGTGGTCGTGTTCGCCGGGCTCGCGATCGCGGCCGGCTACGCGGTCGGCAGCCGGCAGTCCGGGGCGAACCTCGACAACCCCGTCACCAAGTGGTACGACCGGGCCCCGCTGCTCGGCGGCGCGGCCGGTGCGGTGGCGCTGTGGATCGTCGTCCTGCTGATCAGCACCGACGTCTCCGCGGTGTACGTCGTGGCGGCGGTCGTCGGCGGCGCGGTTGTCGGCACCCTGGTCGGCATGGCCGCCGGTCAGGCCGCGAAGCCGCACGCCCGGGTCAGCATCAACGTTCGCAGCGTGGCCGTCAGCGCCGCGGTGGCAGCGGTCGCCGCGGAGCTCGGATGGGTCCTGTTCAAGGAGCTCATCAACAAGGTCGCGTGGCCGAGCGCGAAGGCCCGGATCCCGTTCCCGCAGCTCGACGGGGTGACCGGCAAGGCGCTGCAGGTCGGCGGCGTGACCATCCAGCGGTCTGCGATCTTCACGGTCGCGGCGCTCGTCGTGTGCGCCGTACTGCTCTGGTTCTTCATCAACCGGACCCGGCTCGGCCGCGGTATGCAGGCCGTGTCGCAGGACCCGGACACCGCGCGGCTGATGGGTATCAACGTCGACCGGATCATCGTGGTCGCGTTCGCCCTCGGTGCGGTACTGGCGGCGATCGCGGGTGTCTCGCAGGGTCTGCAGAACAACAACATCGACTTCCGGATGGGCTTCCTGGCCGGTCTGAAGGCGTTCACCGCCGCGGTCCTGGGCGGTATCGGCAACGTGTACGGCGCGGTCGTCGGTGGTCTGGTGCTCGGAGTGGTCGAAGCGATGGCCACGCAGTACATCCCGGGCCAGTTCGGCGGTAGCACCTGGAAGGATGTCTGGGCGTTCGTGATCCTGATTCTGGTTCTGGTCTTCAGGCCGCAGGGCCTGCTCGGCGCGAGGGTGGTGGACCGGGCATGACCGACGTCAAGACTCCTGTGGGTGAGGCCGCGGAGGCGCCGGTGTCGAAGCCGGGCAAGCCGATCGCGTGGCCGCTCGGCATTGCCGGCGTGGCGCTGCTCGTCGTCGGCTCGTTCCTGTCCTGGAGCTACAACAGCCAGATCCTGAACGACCTGTCGATCAACTTCTACCCGGGCGGCCTGCAGCTCCTCGCGATCTTCGGCGCGGTGCTGTCGCTCGTACTGCTGCTGGCCGAGAAGGGCCCGCTGGTCAAGCTCGGCTCCTGGCTGGACGCCACGCTCGGTCTGCGGATGCTCGGTACCGGTCTGGCGGTCTACATGGTGCTGATCGTGATCGCGATCACCACCCAGGCCGGCGGCCTGATCAACGTCAACCCCGGCGGGTACGTGTCGCTGGTCGGCGCCCTGCTGCTCGCGGCGTCGGCGTGGATGCTGCCGTTGCGGCAGCTGCGGGACATGAGCGAGGCCCGGCTGCCGGGCTGGGCCGAGATCCTGGCGATCGCCGTCCTGATGGGCTCGATCCTGTACGCCGCGGCGTACGCGCTCGGCCTGCAGGACGCGTGGTCGTTCATCCTCTGCCTCTTGTTCATCGCCGTGGTCGCCACGGCGTTGTTCCGGACCGGTGCGCTGTCGTGGATCGGTCACGTCGCGCAGCGCCGCAAGCGGGTGCTGACGCTGGCCGCGTTCGTGGTCGCGTTCCTGTTCCCGTTCACCCAGAACGGGTCGGACGCGAACATGTCGATCGCGAACCAGGTGCTGATCTTCAGCGCCACCGCGATGGGCCTGAACATCGTGGTCGGCCTGGCCGGCCTGCTGGACCTGGGGTACATCGCGTTCCTCGGCGCCGGCTCGTACACGGCCGCGGTGCTGTCGCAGTCCGCGTTCGCGACGGTCAACTGGAAGCCGCCGTTCCTGCTCGTGGTGCTGCTCGGTGCCTGTGTCTCGATGGTGCTGGGCCTGATCATCGGTACGCCGACCCTCCGGGTCTCCGGCGACTACCTGGCGATCGTCACGCTCGGCTTCGGTGAGATCTTCCGGTTCACGATGGGCAACCTGGACGGCAACAACGGCCCGAACCTGACCAACGGGCCGAACGGCGTACCGGGTATTCCCGACCTGAAGATCGGCAACTTCAACTTCGGCGACAGCCACATCGTGGCCGGGATCGACCTCGGCCGGTTCTCGAACTACTACTTCCTGCTGCTGGTGCTGATCGGGTTCGTGATCCTGGTCTTCGCCCGGCTGAACAACAGCCGGATCGGCCGCGGCTGGGTGGCGATCCGGGAGGACGAGAAGGCCGCCGAGGCGATGGGCGTGAACGTCTTCGGGCTGAAGCTGCTCGCGTTCGCGGTCGGCGCCTTCCTGGCCGGTCTGGCCGGCACCATCAAGGCCCACCAGGACGCCGCGGTGAGCCCGGACCAGTACCAGTTCATCGAGTCGGCGTTCCTGCTCGCGGCGATCGTGCTCGGCGGTATGGGTACCATCGCCGGGGTGTTGCTGGGAGCAACGATCCTGAAGCTGCTGCCGGAGAAGCTGCGGTTCTTCTCGGAGTACCGGCTGCTGATGTTCGGTCTGCTGCTGGTGCTGATGATGCGGTTCCGGCCGGAAGGCCTGGTCGCGAGCAGACGAAGGCAGCTGGAGTTCCACGAAGAGGACGAGGAGCTGGCCGTCGCGGTCGAGGAAGAACACCTGATCGTCGAGGAGGCCAAATGACCACCGTGCAGGACGTGGAGCGGTCGGCGGTGACCGGCGAAACGGTGCTCGAGGCAACCGGTGTGACGATGCGGTTCGGCGGTCTGCTGGCCGTGAACGACGTGAACCTGAGTGTCCGGCAGGGCGAGATCGTCGGTCTGATCGGCCCGAACGGTGCCGGCAAGACGACGTTCTTCAACTGCCTGACCGGTCTCTACAAGCCGACCAGCGGCCAGGTCCGGTTCGCGCCGTCGCCGCAGCAGAAGGTGCGGCCGCCGTACCGGCGGGCCTGGATCAACGGCAAGCGGGCGCGAATCCTGATCGAGGAGGAGCCGGACGCCGCGGAATCGGCCGGCCTGACGCCTCCGGTGCCGAGCAGCCTGGCACCGCTCCCGCCGAAGCCGCGGGCCGTGGTGCGGGCCGGGATGGCGCGCACGTTCCAGAACATCCGCCTGTTCGCGAACATGACGGCGCTGGAGAACGTGATGGTGGGCCGGTACTGCCGGACCTCCTCGGGTGCGCTCACCTCGGTGCTGCGCGGCCCGAAGTTCCGGTGGGAGGAGGCGGCCACCCGGAAGCGGGCGCAGGAGCTGCTGGACTTCGTCGGTCTCGGCCGCTCCACCGAGCACCTGGCCCGGAACATGCCGTACGGCGACCAGCGCCGGCTCGAGATCGCGCGGGCGCTGGCCACCGACCCGAAGCTCATCCTGCTGGACGAGCCGACGGCCGGTATGAACCCGCAGGAGACCCGCCAGGCCAGTGACCTGATCTTCAAGATCCGGGACTCGGGCCTCGCGGTGGTGGTGATCGAGCACGACATGCGGTTCATCTTCAACCTCTGCGACCGGGTGCTCTGCCTGGTCCAGGGCGAGGCCCTGATCGAGGGCACGCCGGACGAGGTGCAGTCCGACCCGCGGGTGATCGAGGCCTACATCGGCACCGGCGAGGACGACGAGGACGAGCGCTCGCAGGACGACGTACCGGGAGAGGTGCAGCCATGAGCGCGATGCTCGAGGTCAAGGACCTGGAAGTTGCCTACGGCAAGATCGTCGCGGTGAAGAAGATCAGCTTCAGCGTGGAGCAGGGGCAGGTGGTGTCGCTGATCGGCACCAACGGCGCCGGCAAGACCACCACGCTGAAGACGATCTCCGGGCTGCTCCGGCCGACGTCGGGGGAGATCTGGTTCCAGGGCGAGCGGATCGACCACGTGGCGGCGCACGACATCGTCAGCCGCGGCCCTGGCGCACTCGCCCGAGGGACGGCGGATCTTCCCGCGGCTCTCGGTCGAGGAGAACCTGATGCTCGGCGCGTTCTCCCGCAAGGATCCGGCGGGGGTGCGCACCGATCTGCAGGCGGCGTACGACCTGTTCCCGATCCTCGGGGAGCGGCGCAAGCAGCCGGCCGGTACCTTCTCCGGTGGTGAGCAGCAGATGCTGGCGATGGGCCGGGCGATGATGAGCCGTCCTAAGCTGCTGATGCTGGACGAGCCGTCGATGGGCCTGTCCCCGCTGATGATGAAGCGGATCATGTCCACGGTGACCGAGCTGCAGAAGCAGGGTACGACGATCCTGCTGGTCGAGCAGAACGCGCAGGCGGCACTGAAGCGCGCCGACTTCGGCTACGTGCTCGAGGTCGGCAAGATCGTCCTGTCCGGCAGCGGACGGGACCTGCTGGTGAACGACTCGGTCCGGAAGGCCTATCTGGGCGAGGACTGACGCTCTCGCTGCTGGTTCAGTTGCGGATCACGACGAGCAACTGGACCAGCAGCGGGGCGACGATCAGCGCGGGGAGCAGGTCGGCGACCGCTACCTGCTTGAGTTTCAGCAGTCTCAACGCCACACCGATGAGCATCACGCCGCCGGTGGCGCCGAGCGCGGTGACATGAGCGTCCGGTAGTACGTCGCCCAGTACCGCACCTACTGCAGTCATCGAGCCTTGCACCACGAGTACGACGAGAGCGGACGCAGCGACGCCCCAGCCGAACGAGGCTGCGAAGGCGATGCTGGTGAATCCGTCCAGCACGGACTTCAGGAACAACTGGTCGGCGCCGCGGCCGAGGCCGTCGGAGAGGGCGCCGAGGAACGTCAGCGGGCCGACGCAGAACACCATCGACGCGGACACGAACCCGTCGACGAACTTGCCCTCGCCCTCGCCGCGGTCGAAGCGGCGCTGGATCCAGGCGCCGAAGCCCTCCAGGCGCTGCTCGATCCGCAGCAGCGAGCCGATGATCCCGCCGATCAGCATCGCGCCGAGCACGATCAGCACCGGCGCGCTGGTACCGACGGCGTCGCTGAGTGCCTGGTCGCCGACGGTGAGTGCCGAGGAGATCGCGATCAGCAGCGTGACCAGGCCGATCGCGTCGGTGACCAAGTCTCTGGTCCGGTGACTCAGCCGGTGGCCGACGAGCACGCCGAGTACCGAACCGAGGAGGACTGTCGCTACATTCACGACGGTCCCGATTCCGATGAACAAGCTCGTCCCTCCGGACATCTGTGGTCAGCTTTGCATGTGACCCCCGAGGGCCTACTGTTGCGCGAAGACGAGCGTATCGGCCCGTCTGTTCACCTCGGGGGTGGACCCGGACCGGGAGGTCGCTGTGGTGGCAGCCGTCGAGGTGAGGGACGCGCAGCCGGGGGACGCGGATGCCCTGGTCACGCTGTGGCGCGAGCTCAGCACCGCCGCAGGGCTGCCGTCCCGGTTGCCCGCACCGCCGTCGGCCGCCGCCGCGGAGGTTGCCGTCAGCAAGCATCTTGACGATCCGCTCGGCCGGCTGCTGGTGGTCGAGCTGGACGGTGACGTGCACGGTATGGCGTACCTGCGACGGACCATGGTCAGCCCGCTGCACGACGACAGCACGGTCACCGTCGAGTACCTGCACGTCAGCGACGCGGCCCGCCGGCACGGTCTCGGCAAGGCGCTGATCGCCGAGGCGGTCGCCTGGGCCGAGTACGAGAACTGCGCCCACCTGGCAGTGGTCGCGCCCGCGATCGCCCGCGAGGCCAACCGGTTCCTGGCGCGCCTCGGTCTCGGCCAGGCCGGCGTACTGCGGTTCGCGAACACGCTGACCGTCCGGCGCCGGCTCGCCGCCGAGCACGCGCCGAACCTGCTGGCCCTGCTGTCCTCGCGACGCTCCGCGTTCGCCCGCCGCGCGGTCAGCTCCCGGGTGGCGCCTGAATCAGCTGGCAAGTGATCCGCGCGGTGCAGACCCGCTTGTCCCGGTCGTCGGTGATGACGACCTCGTACGACGTCGTCGTACGGCCGAGGTAGACCGGCGTCGCGACCCCGGTGACGGTCCCTTCGCGGACCGCGCGGTGGTGGGTGGCGTTGATGTCGACACCGACCGCGACCTTCCCGTACGTCGCCGCGTGCAGGGCGGACCCGATCGAGCCGAGGCTCTCGGCCAGCACGCAGGACGCGCCGCCGTGCAGCAGGCCGTACGGCTGCGTGTTGCCCTTGACCGGCATGGTCGCCACCACCCGGTCCGCCGTCGCCTCGCTGACAACGATTCCCATCGTCTGGAGGAGCGTGCCCTCCAGGCTCATCCCCGGTCCGAGGTTCGATTCATCTGTCACGGAAGCAGTGTGTCAGAACTGTCCGTAGGACCCACTAGAGTCGGTGTGTGGCTCCAGAAACAGATACGACGACGATGACTGCGCAACCCACCGGCACGGACCCCGCGGCGACCGGCCGACCGCGGATCCTGCTGCTGGACGGGCACTCGCTGGCGTACCGGGCGTTCTACGCGCTCCCGGTGGAGAACTTCTCCACCACCACCGGGCAGCACACCAACGCGGTGTACGGGTTCACCTCGATGCTGATCAACATGCTCCGCGACGAGCAGCCCACGCACATCTGCGTCGCGTTCGACGTGTCCCGCAAGACCTTCCGCTCCGAGCAGTACACGGAGTACAAGGCCGGCCGGTCGAAGTCGCCGGACGAGTTCAAGGGGCAGATCTCGCTGGTCAAGGAGGTGCTGGAGGCGCTCCGGATCCCGACCACGGAGATCGACGGCTGGGAGGCCGACGACATCATCGCGACGCTCGCCACGCAGGCCGACGAGCAGGGTTTCGAGGTGCTGATCAGCAGCGGCGACCGGGACTCGTTCCAGCTGATCAACGAGAACGTCACCGTGCTGTACCCGAAGCGCGGCGTGTCCGAGATCGCCCGGATGGACCCCGCCGCGATCGAGGAGAAGTACGGCGTCGGCCCCCGGATGTACCCGGACCTCGCTGCGCTGGTGGGGGAGCAGAGCGACAACCTGCCCGGCGTCCCGGGCGTCGGCCCGAAGACCGCGGCCAAGTGGCTGAACCAGTTCGGTTCGCTGAACGACGTGGTCGACCGGGTGAACGAGATCAAGGGCAAGGCCGGCGAGTCGCTGCGCGAGCACCTCGCCGACGTGATCCGGAACCGGCAGCTCAACGAGCTGGTCCGCGACCTGACCTTGGACGTCTCGGTCGACGACCTGGCCCGCACGCCGTGGGACCGGGACAAGGTGCACACGCTGTTCGACAGCCTGGAGTTCCGGGTGCTGCGCGAGCGGCTGGTCGCCGAGCACGAAGAGGTCGACGCGACCGTCGACCACGGCTTCGAGCTGGACGGCGCGCAGCTGAAGCCGGGCGAGCTGGCGGCCTGGCTGAAGGAGCACGTCAGCGGCGGCGAGCGGGTCGGCGTCGCGGTGCAGGGCAGCTGGGGCGGCGGCACCGGGCAGATCACCGGGCTGGCCCTGGCGAACGCGTCCGGCGCGGCCTGCTGGTTCGATCCGGAGGTCCTGACGCCGGACGACGAGGAGGCGTGGAAGGCCTGGCTCGGAGACCCGGCCATGCCGAAGGCGCTGCACGACGTGAACGGTCCGCTGCTCGGGTTCCTCGAGCGCGGCTGGACGCTCGGCGGGCTGAGCTCGGACACCCAGCTGAGTGCGTACCTCGTTCGCCCGGATCAGCGGGCGTACGACCTCGCCGACCTCACCGTGCGGTACCTGAAGCGCGAGCTGCGCAACGAGGAGGCCGACAACGGGCAGCTGAGCTTCGACGACGTCGAGGGCGGCCCGGCCGCGGACCACACGATGCTGCGCGCCCGCGCGATCGCGGACCTCGCCGACACCCTGGACGCCGAGCTCGAGAAGCAGGCCGGTACGGCGCTGCTCGCGGACGTCGAGCTGCCGCTGATCCAGGTGATCGCGGCGATGGAGCGGGACGGGATCGCGGTCGACCGGCCGTACCTCGAGCAGCTCGAGGAGCGGTTCGCGACCGGCGTCCGGGAGGCGGCCACGTCGGCGTACGAGGTGATCGGCAAGGAGATCAACCTCGGGTCGCCGAAGCAGCTGCAGGTGGTGCTGTTCGACGAGCTGCAGATGCCGAAGACCAAGCGCACCAAGACCGGGTACACCACGGACGCGGACTCGCTGCAGGCGCTGTTCGAGAAGACCGAGCACCCGTTCCTGGCGTACCTGCTGGCGCACCGGGACGCGACCCGGCTGCGGCAGACGGTCGAGGGCCTGCTGAAGACGATCAGCCCGCGCGACGGCCGGATCCACACCACGTTCAACCAGACGATCGCGGCGACCGGGCGGCTCAGCTCGACCGAGCCGAACCTGCAGAACATCCCGATCCGGACCGAGGAGGGCCGGCGGATCCGGCAGGCGTTCGTGGTCGGCGACGGCAACGAGTCGCTGATGTCGGCGGACTACAGCCAGATCGAGATGCGGATCATGGCGCACGTGTCGCAGGACCAGGGCCTGATCGACGCGTTCAACTCCGGGATGGACTTCCATTCGGTGACCGCGTCCCGGGTGTTCTCGGTCGAGCCGTCCGAGGTCACGCAGGAGCAGCGCGCGAAGATCAAGGCGATGAACTACGGGCTCGCGTACGGGCTGTCGGCGTACGGGCTGAGTCAGCAGCTGAAGATCGGCGTCGACGAGGCCAAGGGCCTGATGGACGAGTACTTCGAGGGCTTCGGCGGCGTCCGGGACTACCTGCGGTCGATCGTGATCGACGCCGGCAAGACCGGGTACACCGAGACGATCCTGGGCCGCCGGCGGTACCTGCCGGACCTGACCAGCGACAACCGGCAGCGCCGCGAGATGGCGGAGCGGATGGCGCTGAACGCACCGATCCAGGGCTCGGCCGCGGACGTCATCAAGATGGCGATGCTGAAGGTCGACGCGTCGCTGCGGGAGTCCGGCCTGAAGTCCCGGATGCTCCTCCAGGTCCACGACGAGCTCGTCTTCGAGATCGCCCCCGGCGAACGCGAGGCCCTGGAGCAGCTGGTCCGCCACGACATGGGCCACGCCGTCGACATGGCCGTCCCGCTCGACGTCTCGGTAGGCGTCGGCCGCACCTGGCACGAGGCCGCCCACTAGCGCCAATGCCGTTCAGTCTCCGGGGGAGTGCTCCCCGGTCGCGGTTCGGCTGGTTCGGGCCCGGGGACGGGGTCTGCGGCCCGCTCGGGGCTGTCGTCAACTCCTGGGTTGGGGTGCGCGGCGTACGTGATGGCCGGCAGGGAAACAAATGTGCAGATCGTGCCAGTTTCTATCCCCGCCGATTGACAACCGCCTGCTCCCTTCGCTGAACGGCATTGTCACGAGCCCGAGCGGAGAATCGCGTATTCGTCGGGCGACCATCCGTCGAACACGGCGCGCAGAGCCTCGCGATCGTCGGCGTCGCCGAACTCTGAGCTGATCTGCCGGACCCGCTCCAGGGCGTACCGCATCGCGGTCGGCTCACCGGCTCCCAGACGCGGCAGCAGGGACAGCACTTTGTCGGAGGGCCATGCGGTGAGCGGGTGCTGCTGCAGTGCCCAACGCAGGTACTTGTTGTACGGACGCACCAGTCCTTCCAGCGCGAAGACGACATCGAGGAACAGCGGGATCGACTCGGAACCGTCCAAGCCGGCTTCGAAGGCATTCCCGTCGCGATCTGACTTCAGAGCGCGGTACACCAGATTGATCCAGCCATCGAGACGATCGTGCGCAACGAGAATCGACATGGTCTCGGCGTGGGCCAGTCCGGTTTGGCGCTCGACCGCCGCGGAGATCCGGCCGCCGGTGCGATCCAGGACGGTCGGCGCCCACGCATACGACCACCGGTAGCCGTACTGCGGGTGACCGAAGTCAGCGACGGTCTCGAGGTGGTCCAGACTCAGCGGGATCAGCTCGAGTCCGGCCGTATGCAGCCGGGGCGCTCGCGGACCGTCGGCCACCTGCGGCGTCAGGATGACCAGCAGGTCGAGGTCTGATCTGTCCGTGTCCAGCCCGCGCCCGGCCGATCCGGACAGGATCAACCCCAGGAAGTCGTCGTCGTACTCCGAGGCCATCCGTGCGGTCGCGCCGGCGATGAGTCGCCGCCTTCCGGAGGATAGCGACTCAGGAAGATCGAGGTCCATGCTCGATTCCCTCCACGATCGGCGCCGGGTCGGGGGAGAGGGCGCGCTGGATGGAGAGGCGCTCTCGGTCCGTCAGTTCGGGGAGGTTGTCGAGTGGCCACCAGCGGACGTCGGTGGACTCGTCGTCGTTGACGCGAGCCTCGCCGCCGAGCGGGCGGCAGCTGAAGCAGAGGTCGAGGAACTGGACCCGGTCACCGTTCGGGTAGGCGGCCGGGGGCGTGGCCTCGATGCTGAGCAGCCGGTCGACCTGGGCCTCGACCGCGGTCTCCTCTTGGATCTCGCGGACGACGGCGACCGCGGGCTGCTCGCCGGGCTCCAGGATGCCGCCGATCAGACTCCATCGTCCGTTGTCGGCGCGCTCGACCAGCAGCACCTCGCCCGCGCCGTTGAGCACCACCGCGCTCAGCCCGGTCAGCCAGAGCAGGTCGTGCCCGATCTTCTCGCGGAGGTCGAGGATGAACTTCGGAGTCGGCATGCCCCGACCCTATCGACCCCCCACGGGAGGGGTTTCTTGACGCAAGAAAGTTGATCCGGGAACGCCAGACAGTAAACGCTTGCACGCAAGATACCGACGGTGATCACCCGATCCCGGTCAGTGCTCGGCGACCTCTTCCGTCAACTCACGTTCTATGTCATTCTCCCGGGCAAGATCCGAGATCCTATTGGATATTGCTATCGGATATTTCGTCTCTGTTCCGACCCAGCCGCCTTGGAGGAACCATGTCGAACGATCACGCACGCCCGGGAGTCAGCCGTCGGTCATTGCTCTCCGGCGCGCTCGGGCTCACCGCGGCCACAGCCGCCGGCGGTCTGCTCAGCGCCTGCAGCGGCGGTGGCAACCCCGGCAGCGCGGCCGCGGGTGCCGGTGACGTGGTCCCGAGCGTCACGCTCGGTCCGAAGCTGGCCACGGTGCAGTACCCGGAGGGGTACGTCGGCCCGGTCGCCCGCGAGCTGAAGCCGCTGACCAGCGAGAAGGTGACGTTCAAGATCGTCGTACCGCAGGACGTGACGGTCGGGGACTGGAAGACCAACGCCTTCACCAAGTGGCTGGAGCAGAAGACGAACGTCCACATCGAGTGGAACCAGGTCGGCGGTACGCCCGACGACCTGATGACCAAGGTGAACGCGATGATCGCGGCCGGCGACATCCCGGACGCGTTCATGGGCGTCGGCTTCACCCGCTCGCAGCTGTTCCTGTACGGCCAGCAGGGCCTGTTCACCGACGTCGGCCAGCACATCGGCGCGTACGCGCTGAACCTGCAGCAGGCGATGAAGGACTACCCGGACACCCGCAAGCTCGTACAGGCGCCGGACAAGAAGATCTACTCGTTCCCGAGCATCAACGACTGCTACCACTGCCGGGCCAGCAACGGCCGGACGTTCCTGAACACCGACTGGCTGCAGCAGGTCGGCCTGGGCGTCCCGAAGACCACCGACGAGTTCCGCGAGGTACTGCGCGCGTTCAAGAAGGCCGACCCCGGCGGCCACGGCAAGACGATCCCGTTCGCCGGCTACAAGGACGCGGCGCTCGACTCGTACTTCATGAACGCCTTCCTCTACAACCCGGGCGAGCCCTGGCTGGTCGTGCACGACGGCAAGGTCGACGTCACGTTCGACAAGGACGAGTGGCGCGAGGGCCTCAAGTACCTGCACGGCCTGTACGGCGAGGGCCTGATCAACAAGGACGTGTTCACCGCCGACCAGGACCAGATGGACCGCTACGGGAACTCCCCGGGCAAGCCGATCATCGGCGGCGCCCGGTCGTACTACTGGGGCGGCTTCGTCGACATCGACCAGAAGGACCCGAACGCCCGCTGGCGCAAGTACCAGGCGATCCCGCCGCTCGAAGGCCCGAACAAGGTCCGGTACGCCGCCTGGAACTACCTCGGCGTGGGCGTCGACGTGGCGAAGCTGGTAATCACGAAGAAGTGCGCGAAGCCGGAGCTGCTGGTGATGTGGGCGGACGCGCAGATGGAGCTCGAGGCGATCCTGCGCGGGTACGGCGGGCCGGAGTTCGCGTGGGCGAAGAAAGGTGAGCTGGGGATCAACGGCAAGCAGGCGATCTACGGCTTCGACGCCACCTGGAACACCGCGAAGAACCTGAGCTGGAGCCAGGACAACGCGATGTACCGGTCCCAGGACTTCCGGCTCGGTGAGCGGGTGAACCCGAAGGACCTGACGTTCGAGAAGCCGCTCTACCAGCAGACCGTCGACAGCTACTTCCCGTACAAGCAGCCGCAGGAGATGCAGTTCCCGCCGGTCACGCTCGACCAGGACCAGGCGGCGCAGGAGTCGGAGCTGAAGACCAACCTGAAGAACGAGGTCTCCCAGTCGATGTCGCGGTTCGTCACCGGCCAGCTCGACCCGAACGACGACGGCGCGTGGAACGACTACAAGGACCGGGTCGCGAAGATCGGCGTGAAGCCTTACCTCGACCTGCAGCAGGCCGCGTACGAGACGTACAACTCATGAGCACCGCAGGCGCGCCGGTCCAGGACACTCGCTCGGACAAGATCGTCTCGGCCTGCATCTACACCGCGCTCGGGCTGTTCTGCCTCGCCGTCCTCTACCCGCTGGTGTACGTCGTCAGCGCGTCGGTCAGCAACACCAAGAAGGTCGCCGCGGGTGAGGTGTGGCTGTGGCCCGTCGGCTTCACGCTGGACGCGTACAAGGCGGTCTTCGACTACAAGTCGATCGTCAGCGGCTTCGGCAACTCCGTGTACTACGCGGTCGTCGGAGCGGTGGTGGCGACGGTGCTCACGCTGCTCGCGGCGTACCCGCTGTCCAGGAAGGGCCTGCCGGGCAAGGGCCTGATCATGGCGGCGTTCGTGTTCACGATGATGTTCAGCGGCGGACTGATCCCGACGTACCTGGTGGTCGACAAGCTCGGGCTGCTGAACACCCGCTGGGCGATCATCCTGCCGGCCGCGCTCGCGGTCTGGAACGTGATCATCACCCGGACGTACTTGATGGTGACGATCCCCGAGGAGCTGGTGGAGGCCGGAAAGGTCGACGGCTGCAGCGACTTCGGGTTCTTCTGGCGGATCGTGCTGCCGCTGAGCAAGCCGATCATCGCGGTGAACCTGCTGTTCTACGCGGTCGGGCAGTGGAACTCGTTCTTCAACGCGCTGATCTACCTGACCAACGAGCACCTGTTCCCGCTGCAGGTGATCCTCCGGCAGATCCTGATCCAGTCGAAAATCGACCCGTCGCAGATGCCGGACACCAGCAAGCTGATCCAGCTGAAGGAACTGCAGCAGCAGCTGAAGTACTCGCTGATCGTGATCGGGATGATCCCGCCGCTGCTCGTCTACCCGTTCGTCCAGAAGCACTTCGTCAAGGGAGCCATGATCGGCTCGCTGAAGGGATGACCGCATGACTGTGCTGAACGCCGCCCGTACGGCGACCCACAGGCGGGACCGGACGGCGAAGTCGTCCGTCGGCCTCGGACTGCGGATCCGCCGGAACTGGCAGTTGTACGCGATGCTCGCCGTGCCGCTGGTCTGGCTGGCGGTCTTCGCCTACTGGCCGATGTACGGCGTGATCATCGCGTTCAAGGACTACAACGTGGTGTCGGGGATCTGGGGCAGCCCGTGGGTCGGCCTCAAGCACTTCGAGCGCTTCGTGGAGTCGTACCAGTTCTGGCGGCTGATCCGGAACACGGTGTTCCTGCACGTGTACGAGCTGCTCGCGACGTTCCCGTTGCCGATCGTCCTCGCGCTCTGCCTGAACACCGTCCGGAAGAAGTGGTTCAGCCGGTCGGCGCAGCTGATCACGTACGCGCCGCACTTCATCTCGACGGTGGTCGTCGTCGGGCTGCTGGTCGTCCTGACCAACCCGAACACCGGCGTGGCGAACCAGCTGCTCGGGCTCTTCGGGCTGGGGCCGGTCGACTTCATGGGCGATTCCGGAGTGTTCCGGCACCTGTACGTCTGGTCCGGCGCGTGGCAGACGATGGGGTTCTCGGCGATCATCTACCTGGCCGCGCTGACCAGCGTTCCGCCGGAGCTGCACGAGGCGGCGATCGTGGACGGGGCATCCCGGATCCGGCGGATGTGGCACATCGACCTGCCGGCGATCGTGCCGGTCGCGGTGATCCTGCTGATCCTGAACATCGGCTCGATCCTGTCGGTCGGGTTCGAGAAGGTGCTGCTGATGCAGAACAACCTGAACCTGGACGTGGCCGAGGTGATCGACACGTACGTGTACAAGATCGGTCTGGCCTCGGCCGTGCCGCAGTTCAGTTATGCGACGGCGATCGGGCTGTTCAGATCGGTGATCGGGCTGGTGCTGCTGGTGGTGGCGAACACCTTCGCCCGGCGGTTCGCGCGGAGCAGTCTTTGGTGAGCTAGCTCGATTGGCGGTGCAGGCCGGTTGCCAGGCCGGCCGAGAGCAGGAGCGCGCAGGTGCTGGTCATACCGGCCAGCACCTGCACGCCGTTCAGGCCGGTGGCGGCGCCGGTGCCGAGCACGATCCCGGCGGCGACCGCGAGCACGATCAGGCCGAGCCAGATGACCAGCGCGGCGCGCTTCTCCTGCTGGGCGATCGCGGCGTACACGACGAGTTGCAGTACGGCGTACGCCGAGCCGGCGACCGCGAACAGCCAGGTGTACGGGCCGAGCGGGGCGTACTTCTCCTTGCCGCCGATCACCTCGACCACGATCCCGGGCAGGATCAGCGTCCCGGCGACCGCACAGACGCCGAGGCCCGCGACCGCGAAGATCGCCCGCCGGAGCCGGACCGTGTCGCCGGGGGAGTTCGCCAGCGACGGGAACACCAGCACGATCACGAACTGCGGGAGGAACAGGCAGGCCTTCGCGATGATCAGCCCGGCGGCGTAGTACCCGCTGTCCTTCTCGTCGAGCAGCGCCCGGGCGAACAGTACGTCGGCGTTCGCGAGTGCGAAGAACGCGAGCAGCGTGTGCGTGCCGTGCACCGTCTCCCGCAGGACCGCCTTGACGTCCTTGCCGGTCGCGCCGGTCGAGCCGCGGAGGAAGAACTGGCCGAGCAGCGCAGGCACCGCGGCGCCGACGGCGAGGCCGGCCATGGCCCAGTCGAGCGACGGGTGGATCAGCAGCGCGCCGCCGCCGAGGACCAGCCGGCCGACGCCTGTTGAGGTGTAGATGGCGGCCAGCTCGGTCCAGCGGTGGCTGCCCTGGAGGACGCCGAGCTGGGAGCCCATCAGCGTGAGGCCGCCGAGCGTCGGGGCGAGCAGCAGGATCGAGATGACCGAGTCGATGTGCAGCAGCCACATGAACACCGGCGTCAGCACCAGGCACAGCACCGTCAGCCCGAGCGCGGACCGGCGGCCGGCCTTCAGCATCGCGTCGGCGAGCGTCGCGGCGCCGTCGCCGGTGTGGATGGCGAGCTGACGCGCGCCGGTGGCCTGCAGGCCGAGCGACGCGACGTTGCCGATCAGCAGCAGGCCGAGCAACGCGGTGATCGCGCCGAACTGTTCCGGCATCAGCCGCCGGGACCCGATCAGTGTGAAGCCGTACGCCGCCACGTTCATGATCGCCATGGCGACGGCGACGACCGTGGCACTGCGCAGGAAGCTCTTGCGGGGAGCCTGCGGTTGTGGCGCCGGGGTGGTGCCAGAAGTCATGCGTGCTGCCTCGGCTCGATCGGTAGTGAAAACGGTACGGATGTGAGATTTGCCGGACCTCACGGTACGGCAACGATGCCACTGCGGAGCCGCCGGATCCGTTAATGTCCCGCCGGTGAGGAGGCTGACGGCAGGGAGCTCGGAGCAGGTGGTCTGGCGAGCGCGGCTCGTTCTGGGCTGTCTGGCGCTGATCGCCCTCTGCTTCCAGCACGCTCCCGGCCTGGTCGTCCCGGACCGCAAGCTCGAACTGACCGCCGGACCGGGCGGCTTCCTCGCACGGGCGCTGCACCTGTGGGACCCGCACACCGCCTTCGGCCAGTTGCAGAGCGACGCCTACGGCTACCTGATCCCGATGGGACCGTTCCACTGGTTGCTGAACGCGCTCTCCGCGCCGGACTGGATCATCCAGCGCCTCTGGTGGTCGTTAGTCCTGTGTGTCGCCTTCCTCGGTATCTGGAAGCTCTGCAACGTCCTGCAGTACGGCGTGCCCTGGACACGCTTCGCCGTCGGGCTGCTGTACGCGCTGGTGCCACGGGGGTTCGGCGAACTCCCGATCGAGGTATGGCCGATGGCCATGGCCCCGTGGGTCCTGCTGCCGCTGGTCTCACCACGTGCCCGCTCCGGCTGGTGGCGGGCCAGTTGGTCGGCCGTCGCGTTCGCGCTGATCGGTGGGGCCAGCCCGGCCGGGAGCGCGGCCGTGCTCGTGCTGCCGGCGGTGTGGTTGGTACTGCGAGCACGGGTGAAGCTCACGCTCGTCTGGCTCGCTTTCGTGGTTGCCGCGTCGATCTGGTGGCTCATACCGCTGCTGATGCTCATCCGGTACGGCGCTGCGCCGACAGGACCGCGCTGGATGCCGGTTGCGGGTGCTGTCGTCGGCCTGCCGCTCGCACTCGCTGCAGCGCAGTACCTGCCGCGGCTGACCACCCTGTCCGTGTCACGCGGCCTCAACCGCCGCGTCGTACCTGTCCTGGTCACCAGCTTCGCAGCGGCTGCCGCTCTGCCGGTGCTCCTGATGCAGCCTGCTGGCGCCTTCGCCGCGATCCCGAAGCACTGGGAGCAGGCAGCGGACTGGCTCGACGGCCGGTCCGCACCGGGCAGTGTGCTCGTACTCTCGACCTCGACCGAGCCGCTGGCCGCCCTGGTGAAGCGGCCGATGGCTGCGCTCACCGACGACCTGTGGAGTCGCGTGGACTCCGGCGTCGGCGACCAGACCCTGCGGCAGGAGCTGACCCGGGACGGCATCCGCTACGTTGTCGTGCGCAACGATCTGCCGGACGGTACTCCGGCGCTTGCGATCCACGAGAGCCTGGCCGACGCAGGCATCGGGAGAGTCGCGTACTTCGGTCCCGCCGGGGAGACCCGGTTGCCGTACCCGAGCGTCGAGATCTACGACGTTGGCGCCACCACCCCCGGCCGGCTCGTTCCGCAGTCGAGGCTGGTCGCGGTCGGTGGCAGCGCGGACGACGTACCGGCGGTGGTGACCGCGCTCGGCGGCGAAGGGGCCGCCGTACTGCGGGACGACGCGCGCGGCAAGGTCGACGGGCTGCCGCTGGTCGAGACCGACGGCCAGCAGGTCGACCAGGAGCTGAGTGCGGTCGTACTGCGGAACAAGCAGATCGGGCGCTCCGGATGTCTGCACCTGGGCACGCGGGCGCTGTGCAGCCCGGACCAGGCGCAGAACTCCGCCGAGCCGAACGGGCTGTCCCGGGCCATCCGCATCCCGGAGGCCGCGTCGTACCAGTTGCGGGGGACCGCGCTGGCGAAGGACGGCGAGACACTCGAGCAGCTGCTCACCGTGCCGGGCGCGATCACGGCGACGGCCTCGTCGCGGGCGATCGCCGCGCCGGAGGGCCGGCCCGGTGCGGCGGTCGACCGCTCCACCGGTACGGGCTGGCTGGCCGCCTCGGACGACCCGACGCCGAGCCTGACGCTGACGTTGCCGTCCGCGAGGGACCTGCACGGGCTGCGGTTCCAGGCGGACGCCTACCTGAACGGGTCACGGCCCGCTGCGGTGACGCTGCACTTCGACAACAGCGCGCCGGTGAGCGCCGCGGTCGACGACGGCGGGTACGTCCGGTTCGCGACCCGGCGTACGCGGACCGTCAAGATCGACTTCACCGCGACCAAGCCGCTGCAGGACGCCCGGACCAGTCCGGTCGGCGTCTCCGAGGTCGAGGTACTCGGCGCCGACGAGCTGCGCAAGGCGGTCGATCCGCGGCGGCAGGTCCCGGCGTACTGCGGTAACGGGCCGGCGGTCCGCGTGGACGGTGTACCGATGCGGACACAGGTCGCGGCCACGATGCAGCAGCTGCTCCTGCGGCAGCCGGTGTCGTTCAGCCTGTGCGGCCCGCTGTCGGCGGTCCCGCTGCGTTCCGGGCAGCACCAGGTGGAGGTGCAGTCGAACGGCGGGCTGGTGCCGATCGAGACCACGCTGGCGAAGGCCGGGCTCGGTGACGTGACTGCTCCGCCGATACTGGGCGTGGACGTGTGGCGTCCGAACCCAACGGAGCTCACCGTCGAGGTCCCGGGTGCGGCCGAGCGGTCCGTGCTGGTGGTGGCGCAGAACTACAACGAGGGCTGGGAGGCGTACGACGGCAGCGGCCAGAAGCTGACGCCGATCCGCATCGGCGGCTGGCAACAGGGCTGGCTGCTACCGGCCGGGCAGGAACAGGTCGTCACGGCACGGTTCATGCCGGACAGGACCTACCGTGCGGCGCTGCTGCTCGGACTGGTCGCGCTGCTCTCCGTCTTGGCCGTCGGCCTCTTCTTTCCGAGGGGACGTTCGAGCAGGCGGTAGCTGATAGCTGCGAGAGTTCCGGCGGCCAGCAACGTCAGCGGGAGCTGTACGGCGAACGGGCCGTCCAGCAGTCCTAGTACGACGAACTGGTACACGACAACGCCGTACGCGAGGGGCGCGGCCACCTGCGCCGGTCGACCGCCCAGTACGCGCACCGTGCTCGCTGTTGGTGTCAGAACCGGGAAGAGCGCGCAAGCGACGGCCAGTGTGTACAGCAGGCTCTTGACCAGCGCCTGTGCCGGTGTGGGCGTCGAGTGGTCGTACGGGCCGGCGATTGGGGTGGCTGCGATCAGCAGGAGTGCTATGGCGATACCCCAGAGCGTGCCGGGGATCCTGGTCAGTGTGTCGAGCGTGGACGGGCCTAGCCGCCCGGTGGCGCGGGCGACCTGCCATAGCGCCATACCCATGCCGACGGCGTACCAGCCGAGGTACCCGGGCAGCCAAAGGCCTGCGGCCGGGTTGTCGGTGGCTGTCACTACGGCCATCCACACCGGTCCAAGTACGGTCAGGGCGACCAGGACGAGGAGTCGCCAGCGCACGCTGCGCCGGGTGGGGCGCTCGTACCCGGTCAGCAGCCGGCCGAGGCCAGGAAGTAGCAGGTAGAACGGGAGCGGTGTCAGCGCGGCCCAGCGGAGGTATGTCGTAGCGGGGTGGGGGACGAAGGCTATGGACAGCAGTACTGCGACCAGGAGCGTCGGGAGGATACGCAGGGCACGGCTGCGGAGGTACGGCAGTGTCAGCGGTGGCAGGGTGCCCGAGAACCACGCCAGCACGTGCGGCCGGTACAAGAGGAAGCCGGACAGCGCGCAGAAAATCGCCCAGCCGACGTCCAGCCGCGACACGACGCCGGCGAACGGTGCGTGCGTGTGCAGCCCGACCTGCGAGATCACCACCGCGACAGCGGCGATCACCCGCAGCCCGTCGACTGCCGGGAAACGGGTGCCCTTCATGGTTTGTGTGCCGTCCAGATCGCGGTGCCGGGGACAAGCGGGCCGCGGATCGGGCCCCAGCCGCCCCAGGTCAGCTCGTGACCGGCCGGCCATTCCGGTTCGAGCAGGTCGTCGACGACGAAGCCGGCGCCGGTGAGCTCGCGGATCCAGTCGCCGGTGGTGCGGTGATGCTCGGCGTACACCGGCGTACCGGCGTCGTCGACCTCGACGTACGGCCTGCGGTCGAAGTACGAGTGGATGATGCGGAGTCCGGCCTCCGACGGGTCGTCGGGCATCGTCCAGCGGAACGGGTGCGTCACCGAGAACACCAGCAGCCCGCCCGGCTTCAGCACCCGGGCGATCTCGCGGAACGCCGTACCGACGTCGGCCACGAACGGGAGCGCGCCGAACGCCGAGCAGACGAGGTCGAACGCGACGTCGCGGTAGGGGAGCGCGACGGCGTCCGCGGCGACCGTCCGGACCGCCGTGCCGGTGCGCTCGTCGAGCGTCCTGGCGATCCGCAACTGCTCGACCGAGATGTCGAACGCCACCACGTCGGCGCCCTGCGTGACCAGCCAGCGCGCGCACTGCGCGGCACCGCAGCCGACCTCCAGGACCCGCCGGCCGCGCACCGGCCCGAGCAACCGCGCGTCCGCCTCGTCGACCCCCTCCGGCGACCAGACGAACCGGTCCTCCCCGAGGAACTCACCGTGCTCCGCCAGGTACTCGTCGGCGACCTCGTCCCAGTAGGTACGACTGGCCCGCGAGGCCTCCGCCTCGGACAGCTCGACCCGCACCGGCCTGTTCACGCCGCACACTCTAGTGTCGGGAGCATGACCTAGTGTCGGGAACATGACCGACTTCGCAGCCAGTGCCGTTCCGCTGACAGGTGGGTACGGCGGGGAGACGTTCGCGGTGAGCGCGGGCGGTGAGGACGCGGTCATCAAGTTCTACGCGAAGGACCCGGGACGGGCCGCCGTGGACGCCGCGCTGCTCGAGCTTGTCCGCGGGCTGCTGCCGGTGCCGCGGGTGCTGGACCTAAAGCGCGACGGGCCGTACGAGGAGCCGTCGTACCTGCTGACCGAGCGGCTGCCGGGCGTCAACCTGCAGGTGTTCCTGGAGTCGGCGCCGGACGAGCAGCGCCGGACGGTCGGGACGCAGCTGGGGGAGCTGCTCGCGCGGCTGAGCGGCATGCCGTTCCTGCGACCGGGGATGTTCCGCGACGACGAGCTCGGGGTCGAACCGTTCGGGACGGGCGACCTGACGGAGTACGTCGCGGGGCTGCACCTCGGCCTCGGCGACGGGTTCGCCTCGGTCATCGACGAGGCGGAGGAACTGCTGGCCGGCGGTGCGGACCGGTTCTGCCTGGTGCACAGCGACTTCAACCCGAAGAACCTCCTGGTCGACCCGGGCACCGCGCGGATCACCGGCCTGGTCGACTGGGAGTTCAGCCACGTGGGATCGCCGTACGCCGATCTCGGCAACCTGCTGCGGTTCTCGGAGGACGAGGTGCTCGCGGGTGCGGTGCTGGCCGCGCTGCGCCCGATGGGGCTCGGCGAGCGGCTGGCCGACCTGGGCCGGGCCGCCGACCTGTGGGCGCTGCTGGACCTCGCCGCACGGGCCGCCGAGCACGAGATCGCTGCCCGCGCGCACCGGCTGGTCTCCCGAATGGCGGACACGGGCACGCTCGCGGGCGGCCGTCCGGACCTGGACGCCGTACATTGAGAGGAACGGCACGTCGGGGTACCTCGGCGGGGGCCCGCTGACGACGGGTGCCCCAGCTTGTGCTGTCCGAGTCAAGACCGGTATTCTGTGAGATGCGCTATGGGCCCGCGCGACCTCGGACGGAGCAGGCTCGTGACTCGCAGCAGCTCGGTGGTGAATCTGTCGTCTTCTGGCAATCCCGCGGTTTGGTGCGATCCAAAGGAACATGGCGCAACCGCACGACACCACCAGTCCACGGAGCAACCCACCACATGACGGCCAGCATCGAGGCACCTCTCGACCCCGCAGTACGCACCACCCCGCAGGTAGCGGTCAATGACATCGGGTCGGAGGAAGACTTCCTCGCGGCGATCGATCTGACCATCAAGTACTTCAACGACGGCGACATCGTCGAGGGCACCATCGTCAAGGTCGACCGGGACGAGGTCCTGCTCGACATCGGTTACAAGACCGAAGGCGTGATCCCCTCCCGCGAGCTGTCGATCAAGCACGACGTCGACCCGAACGAGGTCGTCAACGTCGGCGATCACGTCGAGGCCCTGGTTCTCCAGAAGGAGGACAAGGAAGGCCGTCTGATCCTCTCGAAGAAGCGCGCCCAGTACGAGAAGGCCTGGGGCACGATCGAGAAGATCAAGGAAGAGGACGGCGTCGTCACCGGTACCGTCATCGAGGTCGTCAAGGGTGGACTCATCCTGGACATCGGCCTCCGCGGCTTCCTCCCGGCCTCGCTCGTCGAGATGCGCCGGGTCCGCGACCTCCAGCCGTACGTCGGCCAGGAGATCGAGGCGAAGATCATCGAGCTGGACAAGAACCGCAACAACGTGGTCCTGTCCCGCCGCGCCTGGCTGGAGCAGACCCAGTCCGAGGTGCGGATGAACTTCCTGACCCAGCTGCAGAAGGGCCAGATCCGCAAGGGTGTCGTCTCCTCGATCGTCAACTTCGGTGCGTTCGTGGACCTCGGCGGCGTCGACGGTCTGGTGCACGTCTCGGAGCTGTCCTGGAAGCACATCGACCACCCGACCGAGGTCGTCGAGGTCGGCCAGGAGGTCACCGTCGAGGTGCTGGACGTCGACATGGACCGCGAGCGCGTCTCGCTGTCGCTGAAGGCGACCCAGGAAGACCCGTGGCAGCAGTTCGCCCGGACCCACCAGATGGGCCAGATCGTGCCCGGCAAGGTCACCAAGCTGGTTCCGTTCGGTGCGTTCGTCCGCGTGGAGGAGGGCATCGAGGGTCTGGTGCACATCTCCGAGCTGGCCGAGCGGCACGTCGAGATCCCGGAGCAGGTCGTCCAGGTCAACGACGACGTCATGGTCAAGATCATCGACATCGACCTGGAGCGGCGCCGGATCTCGCTGTCGCTCAAGCAGGCGAACGAGGGTGTGGACCCGGTCTCGGACGACTTCGACCCGACGCTCTACGGCATGACGGCGACGTACGACGACCAGGGCAACTACATCTACCCGGATGGCTTCGACCCGGAGACGGGCGAGTGGCTCGAGGGCTTCGACGCGCAGCGCGAGGAGTGGGAGCGGCAGTACGCCGAGGCCCACACGCGCTGGGAGGCCCACAAGAAGCAGATCGAGGACGCCAAGACGGCGGACGTCGAGGCCGGCGAGGCGTCGACGTACTCCTCTGCCGCTGCCCCGCAGGACGACGCGCCCGTCGAGGGTGCGCTCGCTTCCGACGAGGCGCTGCAGGCGCTCCGCGAGAAGCTGACCGGCCAGGGCTGATCAGTTCGACCCTTCGAGACCCCCGCATCCACCCGGATGCGGGGGTCTCGTGCGTTCAGTCGTAGGGCCGGCGGATCCGCGGCTTGCCGAGGTCGGTGCCCCACTGACCGCGGCCCTCGCCCCGCATCCGCAGCTTGAGCTCCAGTACGTGGGCGCGGGCGGCGCTCGCCGAGAAGAAGCCGATCCGGTAGGGCTCGTTGGGTGCGCCGGCCTCCCATGCCGGTACGTCGTGCTCGCCGTACCGGACCGTCCGGACCGGTGGGTCCTCGCCGGCCTGGACCCGGGCCGCGTCCTGCGCGCAGGCGGGCACCCTGCGGGTCGGGCCGGAGCTCGGCGTCCACACCACGTCGACAGCGGCCGGTCCGTGCTGCGGGTTGAAGAAGCACGGCGTACGGCGTTCCGGCAGCGGCTCGCCGCCGACCCGGGCACGGACGCACGCGAGCGAATACCGGCCGTCGGTCAGCGTGTCGACGACCGCACTGATCGCGTCGAACGAGTTGAGCCGGTCCACCAGACGCTCGGCAGACTCGTACGCGTCCAGCGCGGCCTGGTAGTCGTGCCGCGTCTCCGCATCCAGCTCACTGCTTTCCAGCAGTTCGCCGAGCCGCGTCAGCTCCTCCCCGAACCGAACCACGTCCTCCTCGGCCATCACCCGGACGTGCCTCAGCTCCTCCGCACGCCTGCGCTGCCACAACCCCATAAGTCATGGTAGGGGCTGTCGATAGGGTGCTGGCGTGCTGAGAGTGGGACTGACCGGCGGGATCGGGTCCGGGAAGAGTGCGGTGTCGGAGCGGCTGGCCGCTCGTGGGGCTGTCGTGATCGACGCCGACGTCCTGGCGCGCGAGGTCGTGGCGCGCGGTACCGACGGTCTTGCCGAGGTGGTCGCGGCGTTCGGGCCCGGCGTACTGACGGCCGACGGCGACCTGGATCGGCCGGCGCTGGGGAAGCTCGTGTTCGGCGACGAGACTGCCCGGCGCACGCTCGAGGCGATCATCCATCCCCGGGTCCGGCTCCGTTCCGCGCAGCTGGAAGCGGCCGCGGCGGACAGGTCGCCCAGCGCGATCGTCGTACACGACATCCCCCTGCTGGTGGAGACCGGCCAGGCCGACCGGTTCGACCTGGTGCTGGTGGTCGACGTACCGGTCGAGGTCCAGCTCGAGCGGCTCACCGCGCAGCGCGGGATGGCCGCCGCGGAGGCCGAGCAGCGGATCGCCAGCCAGGCGTCCCGGGCGGACCGGCTGGCCGCGGCGGACGTCGTACTCGACAACTCGGGCAGCCTCGAGGAGCTGGATCGCCGGGTGGCCGAGGTCTGGGCAACATTCGAGCACCGGCTGAGCCACGGTCCGGACACGAAAAGGTGACCCCTGCGCGGGAAATGATGCTCCCGGGACCCCCTGTACGAGAATCTGTCCCGGTCCGGCCCGAACTGTTCGGGGCCGGGCACGGCCGGCGCGCCCCGCGCCGGTCCGGACGTCCGAGGTTGGGAGGATGGCGTGGTCTGTCCGCGCTGCAGCTCTGACGTCCCCGAGGTGTCGAGTTTCTGCCATCACTGTGGCAACGACATGCGCACCGGGGACTCCGAGCGGAAGAACGCGTACGCCGCCAGGCCGGATGAGCCGGTGGCGTCCTTCAAACTGGTCTCGACGATCATGCCGCAGGGATCCGGCAAACAGCCGTACACCTACAAGGTCGCGCTCGGCATTGCCCTGCTGCTGACCGTGGTGACGGCCGCGCTGGGCGCTCTCCCGGTGGCGATCATGGTCGCGGCCTTCGCCATCCCGATCGTCTACATCATCTACTTGTACGACGTGAACCTCTGGGAGGACGAGCCGATCCCGGTGGTCGCCGCGGCCTTCGTGCTGACCGGACTGCTCGCCTGGCTGTTCACCTGGATCTGGTCGGACAGGATCGGGCTTTCGCTCGACGCGATCGGCAACAACACCACCGGGCCGTCGCTGCGGGACCTGCTGATCCTGCTCCTGCTGGTACCGGTCGTGTCCGAGCTGATCCGGCAGATCGGCCCGCTCTACCTGGCCTCCCGGCCGCGGTACGACGACCTCATGGACGGGTTCACGTTCGGCGTCGTCGCCGGTGTCGGGTACGCCTGCTTCGAGACGCTGGTCCTGCACTGGGGCTGGATCAACGGCGGCTTCGCCGGCCCGGGCAGCAGCGCCGGGACGTGGATCTCGATCGTCCTGCTGCACGGCTTCATCAAGCCGCTGGTGTACGGCTCGGCGACCGGTCTCGCGGGTGCGGAGTTCTCCGGCCTGGGCGAGGGGTACGACGGCTTCACGCCGCGCTGGGTCGGCGGCCTGCTGCAGGCGATGGTGGTGAACGCGCTGTTCCAGGGCGGGATCTACCTGCTCGGGTTCGTCGGCGGCCGCGGCTCGACCATCGGCGCGGTCCTCGGCATCGTCTGGGGCCTGTTGCTGCTCGGCGCGCTGATCATCCGGGTCCGGACCGTGCTCCACAAGGGCCTCCTGGAGGCGGCACTGGAGTCGGCCGCGCGCGGCGGTTCCAACCACGCGTCCGGTGAGCTGGCGTTCTGCTCGCGCTGCGAGATGCCGCTGCTCCCGCAGTCCGACTTCTGCTCCGCCTGTGGCAACTCGGTCCGTTCGGTACCGAAGTCCGCCCGTGGGGTGACCGCACCGACCGCTGCGACGAGTGGAGAGACGCAGGCATGAGCAACCAGCAGCAGCCGCCGTACGGTGGCCAGGGCGGACAGCCGCCGTACGGCGGTCAGCCGGGACAGCAGCCTGGTTACGGACAACAGCCTCCTCAACAGCCGGGACAGCAGCAGCCTGGATACGGTCAGCCCGGGCAGCAGCCTGGGCAGCAGCAGCCTGGGCAGTACCAGCAGCAGCCCGGGCAGCAGCAGCCCGGGTATGGCGGTCAGTACCCGCAGCAGGGCCAGCAGCCGGGGCAGCAGTCGTTCCCGGGTCAGCCTGGTCAGTCTGGTCAGCAGCAGTACCAGCAGCCGCAGCAGGGCTACCCCGGCCAGCAGCAGTACCAGCAGCAGGGGTTCCCGGGCCAGCAGCAGCAGTACGGCGGCCAGCAGTGGGGCGGCCAGCAACCCCCGCGGCGGGGTGGCAACAGCAAGACCCTGCTGATCGCCGGCGGTGCGTTCGCTGTGGTCGCGATCATCGGTGTCGTCCTCGCGCTGATCTTCAAGGGCAGCAACGACCAGGCCGACCCGACGCCGACGACCCAGACGTCCACACAGCCGACCGGCAACCCGACCGGGGAGCCGACTCCACAGCCGACTCCACAGCCGACGGGGCAGCCGACCGGTGAGCCGACTGCGCAGCCGACGAACCAGCCGAGCACCGGCGGCGACGAGGGCATCGCGGTTGCCGAGGGCATCTACGTGAAGCCGCAGCCGGGCTACGTCCGGAAGAGCCTCGACGGCTACAAGGGCGTGTTCCTGCTCAAGCAGGGCGAGGGCCTGTTCATGGTCGCGGCCGGCAAGGTCGCGGGCTCCAGCCAGTCGATCCTGGCCGAGGTGGTCAAGGCCAACACCAAGTCGCTGTCCTCGGTACAGACCAAGCAGGTCAAGACGGCGACGCCCGGCCCGGGGGACAAGACCCCGGTGAAGGTCCTGATGTCGCAGGCGTACTCCGGGGTCACGACCTCGCAGAGTGGCAGCTTCGCGGTGGTCGGGTTCGTCGCGGTGATCGAGCGGAACGACGGCGTGATCACGGTCGCGCAGGCGTACGGGCGGAAGGACAAGCTCGCCACCCTCGACCCGGACTCCACGGCGATGCTGAAGTCGGTGATCCAGAGTCAGTGAGCGGAAAGCGCGACAAGGGTCCTGCCGGTAACCCCTGGGTCAACGAGCCAGGACCGGACGAGGTCCAGGGCGACGAGCCGGCGGAGCAGCTTCCGCCGTCGCCCTGGAACCTCGAGGTGCAGCCGCCCCCGTCATCGTGGGGCGGCTCTGCCACGCCCGGACCCAACGGACCCAACGGACCCGACTCACCCAGCGGCCCCGGCGGTCCCGGCTCCGGGCCGGCGACGCAGACGTCGTCGTCCTGGGGCGACAAGGTGGGCCCGCCGTCGCTGCGCCGCCCGCTGCCGGAGAAGAAGCGCTTCCAGCTGCCGAAGATCCCGCCGCTGCTGATCCCGATCGGCGCCGGGCTGCTCGTGGTGGTGATCGTCGCGATCGTCCTGGTGGCGCTGTCCGGCGGTGACCACAAGGCCGGCCCGGACAACCCGCCGAGTACGCCGGTGAGTACGCCGACGGCGCCGAAGTCGTCGTACCAGCCGCCGTCGAACGCGATCCCGGTCGGCTTCGGGGTGTCGGTGGTACCGGCGCAGGGCTGGATCGTCTACACCAAGGAGAAGGCGGGCAAGGAGCTCGCCGTCTACCCGCCGAACGACACCGCGAACGCCCGGGCGTTCTTCTGGGTCCGGCAGAAGCGCGACGTGACCGCGAACGCGTACCTGCTCGGGATCGTCGAGGGGGAGACCGAGAACGAGGTCGCCCAGCTCGGCAACGTACGGAACCTGCCGTGCCCCAGGGACGTCTTGGTGGAGTGCGTTGCGATCGACTACAGCTCCACCTTCACGAAGAACGGTGCCGAGACGAAGATCAAGGGCTCGGTCGAGGTGTACCGGCGCAAGGACGGTGTGGTCACCGCGCTGGACTTCCGGACCAACGCCGACTTCGCCCCGAAGGCCGAGGCGGACGCCGCGATCATGAAGAAGTCCGTGATCGACAGCCTGTGATGGTCAGTGTGACCGGTGCCCAGAACTACCGCGAGGAAGAACTATGAGTCAGCAGTACGGTCCACCGCCGGGCCCGCCGCCGGCCCCCGCCCCGGCTCCCGGCGGCTGGGGTCCCGGTCCGGCGCGGCCGAACCACCCGCAGAAGCCGAGCAAGCTGCCGTGGATCATCATGGCCGGCGCGATCGTCGCGGTGCTGCTGGTGGCGGTCGGCGTCGTACTGCTGGTGAACGGCATGGGCGCCGGCAAGACCGCCGCGGAGAAGTCGCCGGAGCCGCTCGGCACCATGTACACACCGTCACCGACGCCCACCCCGAACGACTCCAAGGGGCCGAACGACGTCGGCGTCGAGGTCGGGTACGGCGTCTGGTTCACGCCGTCCAAGGGCTGGCTGCCGGACTGGGACAAGACCAAGGCCGGAAAGAACTACATCCTGCAGCAGTTCAACGCCCGCGGCCTGATCGACGGGTACTACTGGGTCCGGCAGACCACGCTGTACGACGCGAAGGGCTTCGCCGAGCATCTGGTCGACGTCGAGTCGAACGGCATGCAGGGCGTCCGGATCGGCAAGGGCGCCGAGTGCAAACCGGCGAACCCGAACATCAAGGCCTGCTACGCGCTCACCTACACCGGTGACTGGGTGTCGAAGGACGGCAGGCATGTCGCGATGCAGGGCTTCGTGACGGCGTACCAGGACCAGTTCGACCGGGTCACGGCCACCGACGCCGCGCTCGAGACCCGGGTGTACAAGCGCCGGGTGAACGAGCTCCAGTACATGAACGGCAGCCTGATCAAAAGCTTCTGACAGTGCTCTGACCTGCGCTTTTAGAAACTGTCGGCGGGCCGGCCGACGCCAACCACCACCCGCCGAGCGGAGCGAGGCGGGTGTGTTTTAGAAACTGTCGGCGGGGCGCCGTACGGTGGTGGGCATGAGACAGGTGTCGGATCTGCAGCGGATGGTCGCCCCGCTGAAGGTGGTGTCGGACTTCGAGCCGGCAGGTGACCAGCCGGCCGCGATCGCGGACCTCGAGCGGCGGATCAACGCCGGTGAGCAGGACGTCGTCCTGCTGGGCGCCACCGGAACCGGTAAGACCGCGACAGTGGCGTGGCTGGCCGAGAAGATCCAGCGCCCGATGCTGATCCTGCAGCCGAACAAGACGCTCGCCGCCCAGTTCGCGACCGAGCTGCGCAACTTCTTCCCGGAGAACGCGGTCGAGTACTTCGTCTCGTACTACGACTACTACCAGCCCGAGGCGTATGTCCCGCAGACGGACACCTACATCGAGAAGGACTCCTCGATCAACGAGGAGGTCGAGCGGCTCCGGCACTCCGCGACCTGGTCCCTGCTGACCCGGCGCGATGTGGTCGTGGTCGCGACCGTGTCCTGCATCTACGGCCTGGGCTCCGCGGACGAGTACCTGAACCGCATGATCCACGTGAAGGTCGGCGACGAGATGGATCGCGACGGCCTGCTCCGGAAGCTGGTCGGCGTGCAGTACGCGCGCAACGACCTGGCCGGCACCCGCGGCACGTTCCGGGTCCGCGGCGACACGCTCGAGGTCTTCCCGGTGTACCAGGAGCTCGCCGTCCGGGTGGAGTTCTTCGGCGACGAGATCGAGCGGGTGATGACGCTGCACCCGCTGACCGGCGAGGTGCTGAGCGAGGAGGACGAGCTCTACATCGGCGCCGCCACGCACTACGTGACCGCGCCGGAGCGGATGGAGCGCGCGATCACCTCGATCGAGGCCGAGCTCGCGGAGCGGCTGGCCGAGCTGGAACGCGGCGGTCAGTTGCTGGAAGCACAGCGGCTCCGGATGCGCACGACGTACGACATCGAGATGATGCGCCAGATCGGCACCTGTTCAGGGATCGAGAACTACTCGCGGCACACCGACGGCCGGGAGCCGGGGACCGCGCCGCACTGCCTGCTCGACTACTTCCCCGAGGACTTCGTGCTGGTCATCGACGAGTCGCACGTGACGGTCCCGCAGATCGGCGGGATGTACGAGGGCGACATGTCCCGGAAGCGGACGCTGGTCGAGCACGGGTTCCGGCTGCCGTCGGCGATGGACAACCGGCCGCTGCGCTGGGAGGAGTTCCTGGAGCGGATCGGCCAGACCGTCTACCTGTCCGCGACGCCGGGGCAGTACGAGCAGGACAAGTCCGACGGGTACGTCGAGCAGCTCATCCGGCCGACCGGTCTGGTCGACCCCGAGGTGATCGTGAAGCCGACCAAGGGGCAGATCGACGACCTGATCCACGAGATCCGGCTCCGGGTCGAGCGGGACGAGCGGGTGCTGGTCACCACGCTGACCAAGAAGATGTCCGAGGACCTGACCGACTACCTGCTGGAGATGGGGATCCGGACCAGGTACCTGCACAGCGAGGTGGACACGCTGCGCCGGGTCGAGCTGCTGCGTGAGTTGCGGATGGGCGAGTACGACGTGCTCGTCGGCATCAACCTGCTGCGCGAGGGGCTCGACCTGCCGGAGGTGTCGCTGGTCGCGATCCTCGACGCGGACAAGGAAGGGTTCCTGCGGTCGGGCCGGTCGCTGATCCAGACCATCGGCCGTGCGGCCCGAAACGTGTCCGGCCAGGTGTTCATGTACGCCGACAAGATCACCCCGTCGATGGAGCACGCGATCGACGAGACGAACCGGCGGCGCGCGAAACAGATCGCGTACAACGAGGAGCACGGCGTCGACCCGCAGCCGCTGCGGAAGAAGATCGCCGACATCACCGACATGCTGGCCCGCGAGGACGCCGACACCGCCGAGCTGCTCGGCTCCGGCCGGAACCAGTCCCGCGGCAAGGCCCCGGTCCCGGGTGGCGGCAAGCCGAAGGCGGGCGAGAAGGCGAAGGAGCTGGCCGGCGGCCTCCCGTCGTCCGACCTGGCCGACCTCATCCAGCAACTCACCGACCAGATGCACAACGCGGCCGCCGAGCTCCAGTTCGAGGTGGCCGCCCGCTACCGAGACGAAATCTCCGAACTCAAGAAGGAGCTCCGCCAGATGACCAACGCCGGCGCGAAGTAGCAGCCGTGTTCGATCACCTGTCGCTGCAGTGCGATGACCTGGACGCCAGCCGGCGCTTCTACGAGGCGGTGCTCGGCCCACTCGCGATCACGGTCAGCATGGACTTCGGTGACGTGCTCGGGCTGTCCGGGAGCGACGGTGTCCCGAAGTTCTGGCTCGGGCTCCAGACGACCGGCGGGACGCAGCGCGAGATTCATGTCGCATTCACCGCGCGGGACCGGGCGACCGTGGACAGTGCGCACCGAGCCGGCGCCGACCTCGGTGCGGAGGTGCTGCATGCGCCGAAGGAGTGGCCGGAGTACCACCCCGGGTACTACGCCGTGTTCCTCCGGGATCCGGACGGCAACAACGTCGAGGTCGTCGCCCATGCCTGAGCGGCTGACCGGGGACGACCTGCGCGAGTACTGCCTGGGCAAGGCGGGAGCCTGGCCGGACGAGCCGTGGGACGGGGACACGGTGGCGAAGGTCGGCGACAAGATCTTCGCGTTCCTCGGCGGCAGCAGTGTCGGCCTGAAGTGCGGGGCGAACCGGGACGAGGCCGACGAACTGGTGGCGACCTACCCGGAGGACGTCGGCAAGATGGCCTACATCGGGCGGGCCGGGTGGAACACCGTGCAGCTCGGCGGAGCGGTGCCGGACGACGAGATCCGGGAGCTGATCGACACGTCGTACGAGACGGTGGTCGCCAAACTGCCGAAGCGGCAACGACCTACGCCGGCCGAATGATCGGCCGCCAATAGATCACGCGCTGCAACCGCTCCCAGATCGGCTTGTGACGAACGACCCGGAGCGTCGATTTGGAAACTTGGACGTCGAACCGTCAGAATGGTTTCTGAGAAGGGGAGTATTCCTTTCGCGGCGGCATCGTCATCACGGTCTGGGTTCGTCCCACGGCCCGGTGCCCCCGGTCTCACCGATCACACACGGTGAGGCGGAAGAGACCTTCGGAGTGGATGTTTTCGTCTGAGCTCCGGAGGATTCTGTGCACGTAGCTGACTATGTCTGGTACATCACCGTCGGCCTGCTGCTCGCGCTGCTGGCATTCGACGTGTTCGTCATCGGCCGTCGGCCACACGAGCCGAGCACCCGCGAGTCCGCGACCGCGATCGCGTTCTACGTCGGCCTCGCGGCGGTCTTCGGGCTCGGCGTGTGGTGGTTCTCCGGCGGGCAGTACGCCGGGGAGTTCTTCGCCGGGTGGCTGACGGAGTACAGCCTGAGCGTCGACAACCTGTTCATCTTCCTGATCATCATGGCCAGGTTCCAGGTGCCGCGGCAGTACCAGCAGACCGCGCTGCTGGTCGGGATCATCCTGGCGCTGCTGTTCCGCGGGGTGTTCATCGCGGTCGGGGCGGCGGCGATCAACCAGTTCTCGTGGGTCTTCTACATCTTCGGCGCGTTCCTGGTCTACACGGCGATCCACCTCGCGAAGCAGGGGGAGAACGACGATGACGACTTCAAGGAGAACGCGGTCATCCGGTTCGCGAAGAAGCGGCTGAAGGCGACGGACGAGTACAACGGCGTGAAGCTGACGCTGGTGCAGAACGGCAAGCGGCTGGTCACTCCGATGGCGCTGGTGATCATCGCGCTCGGGACGACGGACCTGCTGTTCGCGCTGGACTCGATTCCGGCGATCTACGGGCTGACGCAGGAGCCGTTCCTCGTGTTCACCGCGAACGTGTTCGCGCTGATGGGGTTGCGGCAGTTGTACTTCCTGCTCGGCGACCTGCTCAAGCGGCTGATCTACCTGTCGCTGGGGCTGTCGGTGGTGCTGGCGTTCATCGGGGTCAAGCTGGTCCTGCACGCGATGCACGTGAACGAACTGCCGTTCGTCAACGGCGGCCACCACATCAGCTGGGCGCCGGAGATCCCGATCTGGTTCTCCCTCGGGTTCATCATCATCACGCTCGGCATCACCACAGTCGCCAGCCTGGCGAAGTCCCGCAAGACAGCCGCCGAGCACCCGGAGCTACACCCCAAAGACTCCTGACCAACCCCACCCCTCGCTCCGCTCGGGGCGGGGAGAGTAGAAGGCGCCCCACGCCCGGCGGCGGGGCGCGACCTGCGGCGGGCGGGGGAGCTGCGGTGGGCGCCGGCGGGGCGCGAGCTGCGGTGGGCGCGGGCGGGGGAGCTGCGGTGGGCGCGGGCGGGGGAGCTCGGGCGGGGGAGCTCGGTCGGGGTGCGGGCGGGGGTGGGTTCAGAAGCGGGCGGCGGTTACCAGGGTGGTGCGGCGGTCGGGGGTTAGGGGCGCGTTTTCGAGGCGTTTGCCGGTTTCGGAGGCGTGGAGCATGCCGGTGGGGGAGACGAAGCCGACGTGGTGGATCGGTTTGTCGTCGCGGGCGAAGAAGTACAGGTCGCCGGGGCGGACCTCGCCGAGGGGGACGTTCGGCAGGTCGGCGGCCTGGTCGTGGGCGTCTCGCGGGGTGCGGATGCCGAGTACCCGGCTCACGGTGTGGACCAGCCCGGAGCAGTCCAGCCCGTACGCCGACGTACCGCCCCACAGGTACTCCAGCCCGAGGAACTGCTCGCCCAGGCGCAACCGCTCGTCCGTGTCCGACGGCTCCGACACGGACCGCAGTACCGCGTCCTGCAACCAGCCGGACCCACCGCCGGGCGTCGCCACCCGCGTGTGACCGTCCGCGTGCTCGACCGACGCGAGCACCGTGGCGAACGACAGCTCCGTCAGCGGCTGACCACCAGGCTCGACCAGCAGCTCAGCTGTTGGTACGGCGATCGCGACCGGGTCGGAGGCACTCGTTGGCAGCTCGCCCAGGTGGCTCGACGGCACCCAGCCCGGGTACCCGAGCTCGTCCTGCGACGACGGCTGCCACGGCGCGAGGATCTCCGACCAGCCGTCGTGTTCCGACCGCACCAGCACGGGCTCGGCGAACAGCAGCTGGGTCAGCGTCCGGCCGTGCAGGCCGAGGCGGGTCTCGGTGTCCATCGACTTCGCCCACGCGGCGACGTCGGGGTGTTCGGCGATTGCCGGCGCGTCGATGTCACGCGGCGCGTCCGGCGAGGTCCAGACCGTGCTGACCGGGACCGTGGTGGCGGCTAATTTCATGACCTCAAGCCTGTCACGCCCAGTCCGGGAGCAGAAGGCAGGTGGATCAGCGAGCCGTCGTACCGGATGCCGCCGGTCACCGCCGGCTCGCGCAGCCACCAGGCGGCGTCCAGGTCGTTCACCGCGGTCGTCGGGTACGCCGACACCAGCGCGGCCGCCGCGCCGACGCCGACGTGGCCCTCCATCATGCAGCCGACGATCGCGCCGAGCCCGTGCTCGCGAGCCAGTTCGAGCAGCGTGCGCGCGGGAGCCAGCCCACCGCACTTCGCCAGCTTCACGTTCACCAGATCGGCCGCTCCCTGGCGGATCACCGCGACCAGGTCGCGAACCCCGTACACCGACTCGTCGGCGAGGATCGGCGTACCGACCCGGTCGGTCACCCACGCCATACCGTCCAGGTCGGCCGCGGCGACAGGCTGTTCGACCAGCTCGATCGCGCAGCCTGCGTCCTCCAGCGCGCGAATCACGGTGACCGCGTCGCGCCGCGTCCAGCCCTGGTTGGCGTCCAGCCGCAGCCGGGGCTCCGGCCCGATCGCGTCCCGCACCCGGCGGACCCGCTCGATGTCGCCGGTCGCGTCCGTACCGACCTTGAGCTTGAGTACGTCGAACCCGTCCGCGACCCGCGCCTTCGCGGTGTCGGCGAGCGCGTCCGGATCGCCGACCGACAGCGTCATGTCGGTACGGACCACGTCGACGGTCGAGCCCAGGAACCCGTGCAGGGTCTGCCCGCGGCGCCGGGCCGCGAGGTCGTGCAGCGCGACGTCGACCGCGTCCTTCGCGCCGAAGTTGCCGACCGCGGCGCCCTGCACCCGGCGGAGCGCCTCGGTGAGGTCGTCCGGGCCGAGCCCGTCGAGCGCGGCGGTGATCGGCCCTTCGATACAGGCCTTCGAACCGGCGAGCGAATCACCGGTCACCTTCCAGACCTGCGGCGCCTCGCCCCAGCCGCTCAGCTCGCCGTCGCCCAGTTCGCCATCGCTCAGCTCGACCAGCAGGGATTCGGCGTGGGTGGCGGTCCGGAGCGCGGTGACGAACGGTGTGTGCAGTGGCGCGGAGACCAGGTGTGTCGTGAGCTTCACCGGACGGCCTTCAGGTCGTGCCGGTGGTTCCACGCCTCGAGCGCGATCGACGCGATCAGCTGCTGCGCCTCGCTGTCCGGCAGGTCGGACGTCGTACACACCACGAGCACGAACGGGTCCGCGTCGGCCGGGCGGACGATGCCGCCGTCGTGCCGGATCCGGGTGTCCCAGCCGTTCTTGTGCTCGACCCGGGTCCCGGCCGGCAGCTCGGCGGGGATCTCTCCGTTCCACTGGTTGCCGGCCAGCAGGTCGCGCAGGTAGTCGCCGGAGGCACCTTCCTGGTTGCCCACCGCAACAAGTACGCCGGCCAGTCCGGCCGGGCTCATCAGGTTGCTGATCCCGGCCCGCTGCGCGGCGCTGTCGTCGATTCCACGCTGGATCTTGGAGGCGCCGCTGGGGGAGCGGTCGTCGGCCGGGTCGAGGTCCGGCTGCCGGGACGACCTCAGGGTGGACTCGGCGAGCGCGCGGTGCGCTGCGTCGACGCCGACCTGTTCGAGGACGAGGTCGGTCGCGAGGTTGCTGGAGCGGGTGATCATCTCGGTCGCCAGCCAGCCGAGCGGCACCTGCGCACCCAGCCTGGTCCAGGTCGCGGGCGCCTCGTCCTCGTCCGGGTTCACCCCGAAGCGGCCGCCGGCGGCGGACTCGAAGTCGTTGTGCACGGTCACCGGCCGGTCGAGCGCCAACTCACCGGCCTCCACCTTGCGCATCATCGCCATCGCCACCGGCAGCTTCATCGTGCTCGCGGAGTAATGCGGCCGCTCCGCCTCGTGCACGAACACCGGTACGCCGTCCAACCGGCCCAGCCAGACCCCGAACTCCCCGCTCCCGTCCACCTGCGAGAGCAGCTCCGCGATTCCCATGCGGTCACCCAATCACAGCCGTTCACCTGGCAGACTTCCCAGGGTGTCCCGTGCCAGCAGTAGGGCCTTCGGCATCCTGATCGGCTTTGCCGCCGACCGTGTCCTCGGCGATCCCGGCCGCTACCACCCGGTCGCCGGCTTCGGCCGTACGGCGTCTCGCCTGGAGCAGACCATGTGCGCCGACTCCCGCCCGGCCGGCGCGGCGTACACGGCAGCTCTCGTTGGTACTACCGCAGTCGTGGGACTCGCGGCCGAGCGACTGACCCGAAAGCATCCGCTCCTCCACATCGCGGCCACCGCCGCCGCTACCTGGACCGTGCTCGGCGCCCGCAGCCTGGAACGCGAGGCCGAAATCATGGCGACCCTGCTGGAGGAAAAGGACATCCCCGCCGCTCGCGATCGCCTCAGCCACCTGTGCGCCCGCGACGCGACGGACCTGGAGGCCGACGAGTTGGCCCGCGCCACGGTGGAGTCGATCGCCGAGAACACCTCGGACGCGTGCGTTGGCCCGCTGGTGTGGGGCGGGCTGTTCGGCGTACCGGGTCTGCTCGCGTACCGTGCGGCGAACACGTTGGACGCGATGGTCGGGTACCGCTCGCCGAAGTACGAGAACTTCGGATGGGCGGCGGCGCGGCTGGACGACGTACTCAATCTGCTGCCCGCGCGGGTGTGCGCCCTGCTGACCGGGCTGACGTCCGGGCAGCCGGCGGAGACCGTGCGGATCTGGCGCCGGGACGCCCCGAAGCACCCGAGCCCGAACGCCGGCCCGGTCGAGGCGGCGTTCGCCGGCGCCCTCGGCCTGACGCTGGGCGGGACGAACAACTACGGCAGCTACGTCGAGAACCGCGGCACGCTCGGCGACGGCCCGCCGCCGACGTTCCCGGACATCCGCCGTACGGCGGAACTTGCTGGCCGGGTCGGGCTGGCGGCGGCAGTCGCAGCAGCTCTGGTGGCTTGGGGGAAGAGGTGGGGCTGAGTCATCGGCCGTTGCGGATTGTGCTGGTTCGGCACGGGGAGTCCGAGGCGAATCTGGACAAGACCGTGTACGAGCGGACGCCGGACCACGCGGTGCCGTTGACCGCGTTGGGGCACGAACAGGCCGCCAAGACGGGGCGGGAGCTGCGGGAGCTGTTCGAGAACGAGCCGGTGCGTGTGTACGTGTCGCCGTACCTGCGGACGCGGCAAACCCTGGAGTCGCTCGGGCTGGACGATCTGATCGGCGTACCGCGGGAGGAGCCGCGGTTGCGAGAGCAGGACTGGGCCAACCTGCAGGACACTGCGGACATCGAACAGCAGGAGCAGCTGCGGAACTCGTTCGGGCACTTCTTCTACCGGTTCACCCACGGCGAGTCCGGCGCCGACGTGTACGACCGGGTGTCCACCTTGCTGGAGACGATGCACCGGGACTTCGAGAGTGCGGACGCGCCGAAGAACGTGCTGCTGGTCTCGCACGGGCTCACCATGCGGCTGTTCTGCATGCGGTGGTTCCATTGGTCGGTGCGGTTCTTCGAGACGCTGCGGAACCCGGGTAACGCGGAAACACGCGTCCTGCTGCGGCAGCCCGATTTCCGGTACAAGCTGGATCGGCCGTTCGAACAATGGACCAAGTGCGAACCGACGGAACAGGAGCGATCGGCATGGTTGTAGAGCAGACGCGGGACGCCGTACTCGATCTACTGAAGAGCCTGTCGCCCGCACAGCTCGACAAGGTCAGGGCACCGTTCGACACGCCGGACCACAAGGAGTGGACGTACCTGCCGGCTGACCGGGCCGGGCTGCCGCTGTCGGAGCTCACACCGGCTCAGCAGTTGCTGGCCACGCGCCTGGTCGAGCTCGGCTGCAGTGAGCGCGGTGCCGCCGACTCCTGGGCAGTGCTGGACGCAGAGGTCATCCTGCGCGGCATCCCGGCGCTGCCGGCGTCAGGAGACTGGGAGGGCTCGGTCCTTGGCGACCGCTTCTTCCTACGCGTCCTCGGTGACCCGTCCGGGACCGGTCCGTGGGCGTGGCGTCTCAACGGGCACCACCTGGCGCTGCACGTGGCTGTCGTGGACGGTGCGATCGCGTTCACCCCACAGTTCATCGGGTCGAACCCGGCGCAGGTGCTGACCGGCCCTGAGACCGGACGCCGGTTCCTGGCCGCCGAACAGGACCTGGGCTTCGAGCTGCTGCACGCACTGGAGCCGGGGCAGCTGGAGGTCGCGCTTGTCTCTCCTGATGCGCCGGACGACCTCCTGACCCGCCACGACCCGGTGGCCGACGCGTCGCTGCTGTACCGCGGCCTGCCGTACGGCGACATGAACGAGCAGCAGCGTCAGCTCCTGAGCCTTCTGATCGGCCAGTACGTCGGACGCGCCGCCGGGCCGATCGGTCTCCAGACGTGGCAGGACATCACCGAGCAGGGCATCGAGCACCTGACGTTCGCGTGGGCCGGCGAGACGACTCCGGGCGTCGGGCACCGGCACTACTACTCGATCGCCGGACCGACGTTCCTGGCGGAGTACGACAACACCCAGGACAACGCGAACCACATCCACTCGGTATGGCGCGACCTCCGCAACGACTGGGCCACCGACCTGCTGGCCGCCCACTACGCGATGCACAGATAGAGTCAGCAGCGTCAACCGACGGCATCAGCAGGAACCCGGTGTGAGTCCGGGGCGGTCCCGCCACTGTGACCCTGTGTTCTGGGGGAGTCAGGAACTGCCGCCGTCGTACCTGTAGCTGGGGCGTGGATACCCCGGGAAGGACTGTGCGCGTGGCTGCGAATCTTCTGCTGCTGTCTACTGCTGATACCGACCTGCTGGCTGCGGCTGAGGCAGGTGCCGGCTGGAAGGTCGCCAACCCGGCGAGGCTGGCGCTGACCGAGCTGGGTGTGTTGCTCGACGCGGCTGAGGTCGTTGTGGTGCGGCTGCTCGGTGGGCGGCGGGCCTGGGAGGACGGGCTCGACGCGGTGCTCGCCTCCGGGAAGCCCGCCGTCGTCGTCAGTGGTGAGGCGGCGCCGGACGCCGAGCTGATGTCGCTGTCGACTGTGCCGGCCGGTGCGGTGACCGAGGCGCTCGCGTACCTCCGCGAGGGCGGTGCGGACAACCTCCGCAACCTGGCCGGGTTCCTGCGCGACACGCTGCTGCTGACCGGCGACGAGTTCGAGCCGCCCCGCGCGCTCCCGGCGTACGGCGTCCGTGGGACGTACGTCGAGGACGGCCGGCCCGTGGTCGGCATCGTGTACTACCGCGCGCACGAGATCTCCGGGAACACCGCGTTCGTGGACACCCTGGCCGCCGCGGTCGCGGACGCCGGGGCACAGCCGTTGCCCGTGTACTGCGGGACGCTGCGCGGGCTCGATGCGACGAGCGACGAGAACGCCGGGCTGTTCGACGTGCTCCGGAAGTGCGACGTACTCGTGACCACGCTGCTCGCCGCGGGCGGATCGGTGGCGGCGAACGCGAGCGCCGGCGGTGCGGACGACGCGTGGGACGCGGGTGCGCTCGCGTCGCTCGACATCCCGTTGATCCAGGGGCTCGCGCTGACCTCGACCCGTGAGCAGTGGCTGGACAGCGACGCGGCGGTGAGTCCGCTGGACGCGGCGACGCAGGTCGCGATCCCGGAGTTCGACGGGCGGCTGATCTCGGTGCCGTTCTCGTTCAAGTCGTACGACGCCGACGGGCTCGCGCGGTACGCGCCGGACGCGGAGCGGTGTGCGCGGCTCGCGGGGATCGCGGTCGCGCATGCGCGGTTGCGGCACGTACCGCCGGCCGGGAAGCGGCTCGCGCTGGTGCTCTCGTCGTACCCGACGAAGCATGCGCGGATCGGGAACGCGGTCGGGCTCGACACCCCGGCCTCGGCGGTCGTGCTGCTCGGCGAGCTCGAGGCAGCCGGGTACGACCTCGGCGGGCTCGATCTGAGCGAGCTCCAGGGTGCTGACGGGGCGGACGGGTTGATCCACCGGCTGATCGCCGCGGGCGGGCACGACGTCGACTGGCTGACCGACGAGCAGTTGGAGACCGCGGTCGCGAAGGTGCCGCTCTCGACCTATGCGCAATGGTTCGGGCGGACGCCGGAATCGTTGCAGGCGGCAATGATCGGGGCCTGGGGTGCGGCGCCCGGTGAGCTGTACGTCGACCGGTCGGGCGCCGAGCCGGCGATCGCGCTGGCCGCGTTGCGGTTCGGGAACGTGGTGCTGATGATCCAGCCGCCGCGGGGGTTCGGGGAGAATCCGGTGGCGATCTACCACGACCCGGACATGGCGCCGTCGCACCACTACCTGGCGGCGTACCGGTGGCTGGAGGCTTCGCCGGAGGAGGGCGGCTTCGGGGCACACGCCGTCGTACACCTCGGCAAGCACGGGACGCTGGAATGGCTGCCGGGCAAGGGGATCGGGATGGCCGCCGACTGTGCTCCGGACGCGGTGCTCGGGAACCTGCCGATGGTGTACCCGTTCATCGTCAACGATCCCGGCGAGGGGACACAGGCGAAGCGGCGGGCGCATGCGACGGTCGTCGATCACCTGGTGCCACCGATGGCGCGGGCCGAGACGTACGGCGACATGGCGAAGCTGGAGTACCTGCTGGACGAGTACGCGACGGTGTCGGCGCTCGACCCGGAGAAGGTGCCGACGTTGCGGGCGCAGATCTGGACGCTGATCCAGGCGGCGCAGTTGCACCACGACCTGCACACGTCGGACAAGCCGGCGGACGACGAGTTCGACGAGTTCGTCCTGCATCTGGACGGGTACCTGTGCGAGATCAAGGATGTGCAGATCCGGGACGGGTTGCACATCCTCGGCGGTGCACCGGCCGGCGAGGCGCGGGTGAACCTGGTGCTCGCGATACTGCGGGCACGGCAGCTGTGGGGCGGTTCGTACTCCATTCCGGGGCTGCGGGCGGCGCTCGGGGAAGCCTTCGGAGTCGATGAGGCTGCTTTGCTCGACAACCCGGGAGCGGCAGCTGAGCTTGCCGATCTCGCGGCTCTTGCCGACCTGCCTGCTGTGAGCGGGGCCGACGGGGTCGACCTGCTGGAGGCGCTGGCGCGGAAGCTGGTCGTCGGGATGGAGACGGTCGGCTGGGACGCGACGAAGGTTCCAGTTGTCGTCAGCGAGGTGTTGGCCCGCGACTGGGAGGAAGAAAACACGGGAGAGTCTCGCGCGGGTGGGTTGGGCGGGGTGGTGGCGTCCTTGCGGTTTGCTGCTGAGGAGGTTGTGCCGCGGTTGGCGCGGACGGGGGACGAGGTGGCCAACGTGTTGCGGGCGCTGGACGGGCGGTTCGTGGAGGCTGGGCCGTCGGGGTCGCCTACCCGCGGGCTGGTGAATGTGCTGCCTACCGGGCGGAACTTCTACGCGGTCGACCCGAAGGCGATTCCCAGCCGGAACGCCTGGGACGTGGGCGTGGCGCTCGCTGACTCGTTGCTTGCCCGGCACCAGGCGGAGACGGGGGAGTACCCCCGGTCCGTCGGCCTGACCATCTGGGGTACGTCGGCCATGCGGACGCAGGGTGACGACCTCGCCGAGGTGTTGTGGCTGCTCGGCTGCCGGCCGGTGTGGGACGAGGCGTCGCGGCGGGTGACCAGCTTCGAGGTGGTGAGCCTGGAAGAGCTCGGGCGGCCGCGGATCGACGTGACGATCCGGATCTCCGGGTTCTTCCGGGACGCGTTCCCGCACGTCGTCGCACTCCTCGACGAAGCGGTCCGGACGGTGGCGGCGCTGGACGAGCCGGCGGACGGCAACTTCCTGAAGGCACACGTCGCCGAAGATGTTGCTGCGGGCAACGACGTACGGCAGGCGACGGCTCGCGTGTTCGGCTCCAGGCCGGGCTCGTACGGCGCCGGTCTGCTGCCGCTCGTCGACGCCCGGAACTGGCGGACCGACGCGGAGCTCGCCGAGGTGTACGCCGTCTGGGGCGGGTACGCGTACGGCAAGGACCTCGACGGCGCCGAGGCCCGCGGCTCGATGGAGCGCGCGTACGCCCGGATCCAGGTCGCGGCCAAGAACGCCGACACCCGCGAGCACGACATCATGGACTCCGACGACTACTTCCAGTACCACGGCGGCATGATCGCGATGGTCCGGCACCTGACCGGCGCGAACCCGAAGGCGTACGTCGGCGACTCGGCCGTCCCCGCGCAGGTGCGGACGCGGACGCTGGAGGAAGAGGCGAAGCGGGTGTTCCGCGCGCGGGTGGTGAACCCGCGGTGGATGGCGGCGATGCGCCGGCACGGGTACAAGGGCGCGTTCGAGATGGCGGCGACCGTGGACTACCTGTTCGGGTACGACGCGACCGCGGGCGTGGTGGACGACTGGATGTACGAGTCGCTGACCACCGAGTACGTCGCGGACCCGGAGATGGCGGAGTTCTTCCGGAAGTCGAACCCGTGGGCCCGGCACGGCATCGCGGAACGGCTGCTGGAGGCGGCGCAGCGGGGGCTGTGGGCGGAACCGTCGGACGAAGCGCTGGAGACGCTGCGGAACGCGGTACTTGAGACGGAGGGTGACATCGAGGACCGCGGCTGATTGGGTCGACGCATGGCACGGGTATTGATCACCAACGACGACGGTTACCTCGCACCCGGGATCCGGGCTCTCGCGCCGGCGATCGCCGAGCTCGGGTACGACGTACTCGTGGTCGCGCCGCTGCTCGACGAGAGCGGGGTCGGC